>JBBIKA010000049.1:0-20948 GCA_037445695.1 Chloroflexota bacterium | reverse complement strand
ATACAGAGCTGGCCGATGGCGTCTGGTTCCCGCTGGGGGGCATGTATCGGGTTCCCCAGACGCTGGCTGCGATCGCGGAGGGCCTGGGAGTGCGTTTCCTCTACAATGCGCCGGTCCGCCAGATCGAGGTCGCAGGCAACCGGGCCAGCGGCGTCGTGCTGGAAGATGGCCGGCGACTGACGGCCGATCTGTTGATCGCGAATGCGGATCTTCCGTATGTTTACGATCGCTTGCTGCCCGATCGCGGCCCGGCCCAACGCCTGAACCACAAGAAATTCACCTGTTCCAGCATCATGTTTTATTGGGGTGTGGACAAAGCCTATCCGGAGATCGGCCACCACAACGTCTTCCTGGCGGGAGACTACAAGGCCAGCTTCGATCGCATCTTTCGAGACAACACGTTGCCCGACAAGCCGAGCTTGTATGTCCATGCGCCGGCGCGCACCGATCCGGCGGCCGCTCCCGCGGGCCAGGACACCCTGATGGTATTGGTGCCCGTGGGTCATTTGGACGACGACGGCCGACAGGATTGGGACGCCCTGAAGGCCCGCGCCCGCGCGGCCGCCCTCGAACGGCTGGCGGCCATCGGCGTTACGGATCTGGAGCAGCACCTGAAATTTGAGGTGAGCTATACCGCCGTAGACTGGCGTCGCATGTACAACCTGGCCAAGGGAGCCGCGTTCGGACTGAGCCACAACTTCTGGCAGGTTGGCTACCTGCGGCCGCATAACCGTCACGACCGTTACCGGAACCTTTATTTCGTGGGGGCCAGCACCCATCCCGGCACCGGCCTGCCGATCGTGTTGCTCTCGGCCCGGCTGGCCGTTGAGCGTATTCTCAAGGAGCAGGCCGCGCCTGAACGAAGTTTCGTTTCTCTGCCGGGCAGGATGATTGTGGAGCACTCCTGATGAGCGTGCAAATGCTGTCTTGGGAAAGCAAGCTGTTAGAGCTGGCCCATGCTGGGCTGGACAGGGCCGTATCGGCCGATCCTGTGCCGTGTGCTAATTTCGCGCTTGACAGGGCCTACGCGTATTGTGAAGCTCTCACGGCCCGCCACAGTCGGACGTTTTCCCTGGCTTCCGCCCTGTTGCCGCCGTCGAAGCGACGGGCCGCGCGGGCCCTCTATGCTTTCTGTCGCATCAGCGATGACTTGATTGATAGGCCAGCCGGCCGAGTCGAGGCCGATCTGGCCGCCTGGCGCAGGTGTGTGCTGGAGATGCCAACCCCATGCGACGATCCGGTCGCTCTGGCGTGGGCGGATACCCGGCTGCGCTATCGTATTCCCCGACTTTACGCCGAACAGTTGTTAGATGGTGTAGCGCGCGATGGTGTGACGCGTCGCTACGCCACTTTCGACGACCTGGCCGTCTACTGCTATGGCGTCGCCTCGACGGTGGGCCTGATGGCCATGCACATCATCGGCTTCGCGGGCCCCCATGCCATCCCGTACGCCGTCAAGCTGGGCGTGGCCCTTCAGCTCACCAACATCTTGCGGGATGTGCAAGAGGACTGGCGTGCTGGCCGGCTCTATCTGCCGCTCGAAGAGCTGAAGCAGTTTGGCCTGAGCGAAGCCGATGTGGCTGAGGGTCGTGTGGATGACCGCTGGCGCGCGTTCATGCGCTTTCAGATTGCGCGCACCCGGCGGCTCTACGCCGAAGCCATGCCCGGCATTCGCCTGTTGGCGCCGGACGGCCGGCTGGCCATTGCCGCGGCCGCCCAACTCTATCGGGCCATCCTGGACGATATTGAACGCCATGATTACAATGTGTTTACACGTCGTGCCCACATCGGGGCCCTGGGCAAGCTGCGCCGACTGCCGGGGATCTGGTGGCGATGGCGATGAGCGGGGTACATAGATCGGCGCCGGAACAGGAGGGGACATGAAGCGCATTCTTATCACGGGCGGCACCGGGCTGATCGGCCGGCGGTTGGCGGCCGAGCTGGCCGGCGCCGGCTACGAAGTGATCGTGCTCACCCGCGACCCGGCGCGGGTCACCGGCCTGCCGGCCGGCGTGCACGGCGAACGGTGGGATGGCCGCACGGCCGCGGGCTGGGGCCGCCTGGCCGAGGGCGCCCTGGCGATCGTCAACCTGGCCGGCGAGAACCTGGCGGGCCGCGGCTTCTTGCCCGCGCGCTGGACGCCGGAGCGCAAGGCGCTGATCCGCAATAGCCGCCTGGACGCGGGCGCGGCCGTGGTGGCCGCGGTGACGGCTGCGGCCGTCAAGCCGCGCGTCGTGATCCAGGCATCGGGGATCGGCCACTACGGCTTCCGGAGCGACAAGCTCTTTACCGAGACTGATGGCCCCGGCGACGACTTCCTGGCCCAGCTCACCGTCGAGTGGGAGGCCTCCACCGCCCCCGTGACGGAGCAGGGCGTGCGTCATGTCAGCATCCGCACCGGCGTGGTGCTGAGCCCGGATGAGGGCGCGCTGAAGCAACTGCTGCTGCCGTTCAAGTTTTTCGTCGGCGGGCCGCTGGGGAGCGGCCGCCAGGGCTTCTCGTGGATCCACCCGGCCGATGAGGTTGCGGCCATTCGCTTCCTGATCGAGCACGCGGAGGCGGCCGGGCCGTTCAATCTGTGCGCGCCGGAACCGCTGACCAACGCCGAGTTCGCGCGGGTGCTGGGCCAGGTGCTGGGCCGGCCGGCGTGGCTGCCGGTGCCCGGCTTTGCGCTGCGCCTGGCGCTGGGCGAAGTGGCCACCATGGTCCTGGAGGGCCAAAAGGCGCTGCCGCAGAAGCTGCTCGATCTGGGCTTCCGGTTCCGCTTCCCCGATGCCAGGTCGGCGTTGCGAGATCTGCTGGGGAAGAAGAGCTGACCATGAGGTTTACACATACACACCCACCGACGTGGTGGATGAAGTGGAGCGGTCGGTGTTACTGCAGGTCAAGTGGCAGGCGAAGCCGCTATAGCATAACGAGGAGATATGAGCTGTATTTCGGAGGCGGTGCGCTGTCATTTTGATCTTGTGGAGCAGCCGTCTATGGTGCGAGTGTTATGCGTGTCATCAAACGAATCCTCCTTGCACTGCTGATCATCCTTTTGTTGGCCGTCGCCAGCTTTACCGCCTGGGCCTATACGCCGTTGGGACCGATGCCCGAGGCGGTCGCCGCGCTGCAGAGCGACGCCGTCGTACAGGTGACCACGTCGCCCTGGCTCACCTTCGCGCCGGCCGGCGCGTCGGCCACGAGAGGCTTCATCTTCTACCCCGGCGGCCGGGTGGATGCGCGTTCTTACGCGCCGGCCGCGCGGGCCATCGCCGAACGGGGCTACCTGGCCGTGATCGTCCCGATGCCGTTCAACCTGGCGGTGACCAACGTTGCCGCGGCCGATCGGGTGATCGCTGCGCACCCCGAGATCCAGCACTGGGCGATCGGCGGGCACTCGCTGGGCGGCGCGATGGCGGCCAATGACGCGTACACCCATCCCGACGCGGTGCAGGGGCTGGTGCTGTGGGCGGCCTATCCCGCGAGCAACAACAGCCTGGCGGATCGGTCGTTGGCGGTGACTTCGATCTATGCGACGGCCGACGGTCTGGCCACGGCCGACAAGATCGAAGCGTCCCGGCTGCTGTTGCCGGCGCACACCCGCTACGTCGCCATCCAGGGCGGCAACCATGCCGGATTTGGCTGGGACGGGCCGCAGGGCGGCGATGGCCAGGCAACCATCTCGCGCGCCGCGCAACAGGAGCAGGTGGTGGCGGCTACGCTGGAGCTGCTGGCAGGATTGGGCGGACGGTAGAATTGCCGAGCGATGCAACGATGTGTGATCATGTGACTGCATGGAATGACCTGGAAGCGCAGATTACGTCCTGTCGGCGCTGTGCGCGGCTGGTGGCCTGGCGGGAAGAAGTGGCGCGGGTCAAACGCCGGGCTTATCGGGATGAAACGTATTGGGGCAAGCCCGTGCCCGGCTTCGGCGACCGGAAAGCACGCGTGCTGATCGTGGGTTTGGCGCCGGGCGCACACGGCGCCAATCGCACCGGCCGCATGTTCACCGGCGACAGCTCGGGCGATTTCCTGTACGCCGCGCTGTACCGGGCGGGGTTCGCCAATCAGCCGGTTTCCCGCAGCCGGGACGACGGCCTGATCCTGCGTGATGCGTTCGTCTCGGCCGCGTGTCGGTGCGTGCCGCCCGACAACAAGCCGACCGCCGATGAATTGAACGCCTGCTTGCCGTTCCTGGCGCGCGAGATGGCTTTGCTGTCGGATGTCCGGATCGTCGTTGCGTTGGGGCGCATCGCGTTCGACGCGGTGTTGCGCCTCTACAGCCCTTCCCTACCGGATTCCGCCGGCAGATCCGGTCTGAAAACGCCCGTATTCGCCCATAACGCACAGATGGCCCTCGGCCCCGGCCGGCCGCTGCTGATCGCATCCTACCATCCATCGCGCCAGAACACCCAGACCGGCCGGTTGACCGTCGCGATGTTCGATGCGGTATGGGCAAAGGTGCGGGAGCTGGCCCAAATGCACGATCACCGGAGCTCTTATGCGACTGACAGGTACTTTTCTCGATGAAATTTCTCACGACATTCCCCATCAGAATTGGGGACGCGCTGAATGGGATGCCGATTTCGCCGCGATGCGGGCGATCGGCATAGACACGGTGATTTTGATTCGCTCCGGCTACAGGCGTTGGCTGACTTACCCATCCGAAGTGTTGATCGAGCGAGAGGGATGCTATCGGCCGCCGGTGGATCTGGTGGAGATGTTTCTCGACTTGGCCGAGCAGCACGGCATGGCGTTCTACTTCGGCACTTACGATTCCGGCGTGTATTGGCAGCAGGGAGAATTCGCCCGCGAGCTGGAGCTCAATCGGGCCGTCGTGGACGAGGCCTGGACGAGGTACGGCGGCCGGCCGGCGTTCAAGGGTTGGTATCTGACCCAAGAGGTCAGCCGGCGCACGTGGGGCATCATTGATCTGTATGCCAAGATGGGCCGTCATTGCAAAGCGGTCTCCGGCGGGCTGCCGGTGTTGATCTCTCCCTGGATGGAAGGCATCAAAGCGACGAACGCGTTCAGCAGCCAGATCTACAAAGAGGCCGGGATCACCCTGGAGCAACACGAGCGGGAATGGGACGAGGTGATGGCCGGCATCGCCGGCGCGGTGGACATCGTCGCATTTCAGGATGGTCATGTCGAGTTCAGCGAGCTGCCGGCGTTTCTCGCCGTCAACAAGCGCCTGGCCGACCGTCATGGGCTGCGCTGCTGGACGAACAGCGAGACGTTCGACCGCGACATGCCGATCAAGTTCCTGCCGATCAAGTGGGAAAAGCTGCTGCTCAAACTCAACGCAGCAGCCCAGATCGGCGTCGAGAAGGCGATCACCTTCGAGTTTTCGCACTTCATGAGCCCGAATTCTGCGTATTTGCAGGCGCGCCATCTGTACAATCGCTATCGGGAGCACTTCGGATTGCTTGCTGCGGAGGGGCGCTGACGCCTGGCGCTGCCTGGAAAATCAAACAGAAGACCTACCCTATGCAAACTCTGTGGCGTATCCTGGCCGGCCTGATCGTCGCGCTCATCCTGCTGACCCTGGTGGGCCCGTTCCTGGTGCCCGTGCCGCCGCTGGCGGGCCTGCAGCCCCCGGAACAGCTGGCCGATCCCGACAGCCGTTTCGTGGAGGTGAACGGCCTGCGCCTCCATTACAAGTTGATGGGCAGCGGCCGGCCGCTCATCCTTCTGCTCCACGGCTTCGGCGCCAACACCAGCTCCTGGCGCAAAGTGATGGGTCCTCTGGCCGAGCTGGGTACCGTGGTGGCCTACGATCGGCCCGGCTTCGGCCTGACCGAACGGCCGCTGGGCGATGATCTGCGCGCCTGGCCGGGGCCGAACCCTTATAGCGCCGATGCCCAGGCCGACCAGGCGGTCGCGTTGATCCAGGCGTTGGGCTTCGAGCAGGCGATCTTGGTCGGCAACTCGGCCGGCGGCACGGTGGCCATGCATACCTATTTGCGGCACCCGGCGGTCGTCCAGGGCCTGGTTTTTGTGGATGCCGCCATCTACACCGGCGGCGGCGCGCCCGGCTGGATCAAACCGCTCTTGCGCACGCCGCAGATGCGCCGGCTGGGGCCCCTGGTCTCCCGCAGCCTGGCGGCCCAGGGCGACCGGCTGTTGGAGCTGGCGTGGCACGATCCCGGCCGGATCACGCCGGAGGACATCACGGCCTATCGCAAGGCAACGCAGGTCGAGGGCTGGGATCGCGCGCTGTGGGAATTTACTCTGGCCAGCAGCGACTTGCGCCTGGCCGCGCGCGTGGGCGAGGTGCGCGTTCCGGCCCTGGTGGTCACCGGCGACGACGACCGCATCGTGCCGACCGAGGAGAGCATCCGCCTGGCGCAGGAGCTGCCGGACGCCGGGCTGGTCGTGATCCCGGCCTGTGGCCACGTGCCGCAAGAGGAATGTCCGGTGCCCTTCGTGGACGCGCTGCGGCCGTTCCTGGGCCGTTTTCGGTGACCGTGTTCATCACGAGCGAGGAGATATGCACTCAAACGCATTGATGCCACAAGGAGATCGGGTTGCTTTGGGACGCACCGGGCTGCGGGTGTCATCGCTCGGCCTGGGCACGTGGCAATGGGGTGACACGATGTTCTGGGGCTACGGCAAGGGCTACGCGGAGGGTGAGATCCGGGCCGCGTTCGAGACCAGCCTGGCGGCCGGGATCACCCTTTTCGACACGGCCGAGATCTACGGCCGGGGCCGGTCGGAGCAGTTCCTGGGCCGCTTCATCGCCGGCCGCCGCGCTGGGCTGGTCATCGCGACCAAGTTCATGCCGCTGCCGTGGCGGCTGGGCAAAGGACAATTGCTGGCCGCGCTGCGCAAGAGCCTGGAGCGCCTGGGGTTGGCGCAGGTGGACCTCTACCAGATCCACTGGCCCTTCCCTCCGCGGCCGGTGGAATTCTGGGCCGACGCGCTGGCGGACGCGGTGCAGGCGGGGCTGGTGCGTGCGGTGGGCGTGAGCAACTATAGCGCCGACCAGATGCGCCGGGCCTACGATGTTCTGGCCAAACGCGGGGTACCTCTGGCGTCCAATCAGGTGGAGTACAGCCTGTTGCATCGTGCGCCGGAGCGCAACGGTGTGCTGGACGCGTGTCGTGAGCTGGGCGTGACCCTGATCGCCTACAGCCCGCTGGCCCAGGGGCTGCTCACCGGCAAATATGGGCCGGACAACCCGCCGCCGGGCCTCCGTGGCCGGCGCTACCGGGGCGAGCGCCTGGCCCGTATCCAGCCACTCATCGGCCGGCTGCGCGAGATCGGCGCGGGGCACGGCGGCAAGAGCCCCGGCCAGGTGGCGCTGAACTGGCTCATCTGCCGGGGGGCGATTCCCATCCCAGGGGCCAAGAACGCGCGGCAGGCGCAGGAAAACGCCGGCGCGTTGGGCTGGCGGCTGACCGCAGAAGAGGTGGCAGAGTTGGAGTCCCTCCTCTGACCCCTCACTCTGCGCCCGGCGGTATTACGCTTTCGCCCGCAAACGAGATTTTGTTCTTCGTCGAAGAAGCGCCCGAAGGGGGGTACACCGGCCGAGCGTTAGGCTATTCGATCTTTACTGAGGCCGATAGCTGGGATGAATTGAAGGCAGCCGTCCAGGACGCGGTGCGCTGTCATTTTGACCTGGCGGAGCGGCCGTCTCTGGTGCGACTGTACATGGTACATCGTTTGATACGGTATGGGCAAAGGTGCGGGCGCGGATGGAAATGCACGATCACCAAGAATGAAAGGGGTTTTCTGATATGGCTCGTCCACTCAGCGGCAAAGCCGCACCCGATTTCGCACTTCCCGATGTCGAAGGCCGCACCGTGCGGCTGGCGGACTATCGCGGGAAGAAGTTCGTCGTCCTGGTCTTCAACCGCAGCGTCTACTGACCGTTCTGCCGCCGGCATATGACGCAGTTGCGTCAAGATTATGAGCAATTCCTGGCGCGCGGGGCCGAGGTTCTGGTGGTCAATCCCGACAGTGCTGCGGAGGTGAGGGCCTTCGCCAAAAGCCTGGATGTGAAGTTCCCGATGCTGGTGGATCTCGGCCACGAAATTGCCAATGCTTACGGCCAGGAGGTCAACCTGCTCAAACTGGGGCGCATGCCCGCGCTGGTGGTGCTGGACCGGGAGGGTGTCGTGCGCTACGAGCACCGCGGGGGCAGCATGATGGACACGCCGAAGAACAGCGACGTGTTGGCCGTGTTGGACCGGCTGAACGCCGAGTCACTTCGGGTTGGAACCGGAGCGCTTTGAAAAGCCTGATTTCGTAAAGCGCACGAAAGGGCACATGCACACCGAGGGACATGCGCCGGGCCGCATCGCATTGCTGGGCTCTGGCGAGACATCGCTGGCCGGCGGCCGCGTCTTCGAGAGCCTGGCGAAGGCGCTGCCGACCCCGCTGCGCGTGGCCGTGCTGGAGACCCCGGCCGGCTTCGAGCTCAACTCCGACCGGGTGGCCGGCCGCGTCGCCGATTTCCTGGCCGTTCGGCTGCAGAACTACCGGCCGCAGGTGAGCGTCATCCCGGCCCGCCGCCGCGGCACGCCGTTCAGCCCCGACGACCCGGCGCTCACCGAGTCGCTGCTGCACGCCGACCTGATCTTCATGGGGCCGGGCAGCCCGACCTATGCCGTGCGCCAGCTCCGGGACAGCCTGGCCTGGCACCGGCTCATCGCCCGGCAGCGGGTGGGCGCGACGTTGGCGCTCGCCAGCGCGGCCGTGGTTGCCGTCAGCGCGTTCGCGTTGCCCGTCTACGAGATCTACAAGGCCGGGCACGATCTCGGCTGGCAGCCCGGCCTCGACCTGTTTGGGCCGTATGGCCTCAAGCTGGTCTTCGTGCCGCACTGGAACAACGCCGAGGGCGGCGCGGAGCTGGACACCGGCCGCTGCTTCATGGGCCGGTCGCGCTTCGAGACGCTGCGGGCCATGCTGCCCGCCGATGTGACCGTGGTCGGCATTGACGAACACACCGCGCTGGCGATTGACCTGGCCGACGGCATGGCGCAGGTGATGGGCGCGGGGGATGTGACGGTGCTACGCGGGGCCGAGGCGCGCGTCTTCAGCCAGGGCGGCCGTTTCTCCCTGGCCGAGTTCGGGCCGTTCGCCTGGCCCACCCCGGATGCCGGCCTGCCGGCCGCCGTGTGGGCCGAGGCGCTGGCTGCGGCCGCTGCGGACGCGACTCCGGCGCTGCCGGCCGAGGTGTCGGCCCTGGTCGCCGAACGAGAGGCCGCGCGGGCCCGCCGCGACTGGGCCGCGGCCGACGCGCTGCGCGACCGCATCGCCGCGCTCGGCTGGCAGGTGCGCGATACGCCGGCGGGGCCGGTGTGCGTACCCCTTGCGGGCAGGTGAGCCACCATGATCTGGGACTTTCAGGACACCCTTTCCCGCCGGCTGCTGCTCTGGTCGGCCCTGAGCGCCGTCGCCGGCGCGGCTTTGCTGCTGACCGGCGGCGACTTCTGGCGCGGGTTCGGCCTGCAGGCGCTGGTTTGGGGCGGCATTGATGCGGCCATCGCCTGGTTCGGGCAGCGCTCCGCAGCCAGGCGCCGCGCCCGGGGGCCGCACTCCGCCGAGGCGCTGGCCCGCGAGGCGGACAAGCTGCGCCGGCTGCTGTGGATCAACACCGGGCTGGACGTGCTGTACGTGACAGGCGGTCTGGTCCTGCTGTATACTCTGGGCGCACAAGACCGGTTTGCCGCGGGCAACGGCTGGGGCATCATCGTCCAGGGCGGCTTTCTGTTTTTCTTCGACTTGCTCCACGCGCTGGCGACCCCGCGGCGAGAGGCGGCCCTGCCGGCACTCGACGTCTTCAGCGGGCCGGAGCACGCCCCGTTTCGGCTGAGCGGCAGCGCAGGCCACACCCCGGACGCCGCCGCGCCGGCCGCGTTGCTGGTGCACGGCTTCGGCGGCACCCCGGCCGAGATGCGCGGCCTGGCCGCGGCGCTGCACGGGGCCGGCTGGACGGTCGAGGCGCTCCTGCTGCCGGGCTTCGGCGCGGACATCGCCACGCTGACCGGCCGGCGCTACCAGGAATGGCTGGACGCCGTGGCGGCCGCGGCGCAGGGTCTGCGCAATGCGGGACATCGGTCGTTGCTGCTGGTGGGCTACTCCATGGGCGCGACCCTGGCACTGGCCCTGGCGCCCATCATCCGGCCGGAGGGCGTGGTCGTCCTGGCGCCCTTCTGGTGGGAGGAGAAGCCCTGGACGCGGGTTATCGAGTTCTTTGTCCGGCCGTTCCTGCCCATCGGTTTCCGGCCGCTGCGCAAGGCCGACTTCGGCGACCCGAAGCTGCGCCGGGGCATCGCCAAGTTCATGCCGGGCCTGAACCTGGACGACCCGGCCACCCAGGCGGCGATGCGCGACTTCCGGCTGCCGCTGAGCCTGATTGACCAGGTGCGCGGGCTATCGCGTCGGATGTGGACTGCGCTGCCCCAGGTGCGCGCGCCGATGCTGGTGGTGCAGGGCACGCGCGACAGCGTCGTGCGGACGCCGCAGACGCGGAAACTGCTGCGACGGCTCAAGAACGACGTTCGGTATGTGGAAGTGGAGGCCGAACACGATCTCACCCTGCCGGGAAACCCCGCCTGGCCGCAGGTGGCCGCGGCGGTCGGCGCGTTCTCCTCAGAGATATTGGTGTCATTCAGTACATGCGTTCCATTTCGAACCGATTTATCACTGTCATCCGCGACGCGTTCGGGCGTGTGACGCCGTTGCTGGTCGCCTGGGTGCTGGCGCTGCTGGCGATGCCCTTCGCGCAACGGGCCGTCGGCCACCCCGGCCTCATCGCGGGCGTGATCTTGGGGGTGCTGCTCCAGGCGTCGCTGGCGGTGCTGTTCCTGGCGCAGGCGGCTCCCTTCCGGCGCACCGTGGGCATCGTGCTGATCGTCGTCGCCGTCGCCTGGGCGTCCGAGGCGCTGGGCTCGACCACCGGCTTCCCCTTCGGCGCGTACGACTACACGCCGACCCTCCGGCCGCAACTGCTGGGCGTGCCGCTGCTCATTCCGCTGGCGTGGTTGATGATGCTGCCGCCGGCGTGGGCTGTGGCGCAGCGGATCACGGGGCGGAGGTCCGGGCCGATCTTCGTCGTGGTCAGCGCGCTGGCGTTCACCGCGTGGGACCTGTTCCTCGATCCGCAGATGGTGCACTGGGGGCTGTGGGTCTGGGAGGAGGGCGGCGCCTACTTCGGCATCCCGCCGATCAACTTCGTTGGCTGGTTGCTGGTCGCGGCCTTCATCACCGCGCTGGCCCGGCCGCCCGCGTTGCCCGACCGGCCGCTGGTCATCATCTACGCCCTCACCTGGTTTATCGAGACGGTCGGCCAGGTGATCTTCTGGCGCCTCTACGGCCCGGCCGCCTTCGGGTTCGTGGGGATGGGGGTGTTCGTGTGGCTGGCGTGGCGGAGGCGTGATGCGTGATGCGTGTTCCGTGATTCGCCGATTCGCCATTCGTCATTCGTCATTCGTCGTTCGTCAACTCGCTGATTCACCATGATCGCACTCATCTGGACCTTCCTCGGTTTCCTGTCCGGCTCATTGCCGTTCTCGGTGTGGCTGGGCAATCTGGTGCTGCACACGGATATCCGCCGCTACGGCGACGGCAACCCGGGCGCGACCAATGTATTTCGCGCGGGGAACTTCGGCGTCGGCATGTTGGCGCTCTTCCTGGACATGTTGAAGGGGGCCGCGCCGGTGGCGCTGGCGCATTATCTCTTCTCCGTGGACGGCTGGCCGCTGATCCCGGTGATCCTGGCGCCGATCCTGGGCCACGCGTTCTCGCCGTTCCTGCGTTTCCGCGGGGGCAAGGCGATCGCCAGTGCCTTCGGCGCGTGGACCGCGCTCACCGTGCCGTTCGGGCCGTTCGTCATGGGCGGCTCGGTCTTCGTGTTCTACAAGCTGCTCAACATCTCCGGCTGGGCGGTGATGGCCGCGCTGGCGATGCTGCTGGCCTTCCTGCTGCTGACCGGCGCGGGATGGCCGCTGGTGGCCGCCTGGGCCGGGACTACGCTCTTCCTGGCCTGGACGCATCGCGCCGACCTGCGCCAACGGCCACAGCTCCGGCGGGCCGCCGAATGAATTTGGGGCGAAGGGGCCGCGGGCCGCGATGTCGGCCTGGGCCGACCGAAGGCTGCGTCCACGCAGGTGGACGCCCGGCCATCGGCCCGTTAGTTGCGATTTGAATCGCCCGCTTATTATTATGATGATGTATTTTTGGCTCTTCTTCCTGTTCTCGGTCACCGCGTTTGTCGGCTGCCTGGTGGTGCTGGCGCTGATCAACTGGCGGCTGTTGCCGCGCCTGGATCGTTCGCCGGCGCCCAGGTCGCGCCCGCGCGTCTCGGTGCTGGTGCCCGCGCGCAACGAGGAGGCCAACATCGGCGACTGCGTGCGCTCGCTGCTGGCGCAGGACTACGACGATTTCGAGGTAGTCGTGCTCGACGACCGCTCCACCGATGGCACCGCCGCGATCCTGGCCGACCTCCAGGAGGAAGCCGCGGCCCGCGACGCGGCCGGCCGCCCCCGCCTGCGCGTCATCGCGGGGCAGGAGCCGCCGCCGGGCTGGCTGGGCAAGCACTGGGCCTGCCATCAACTGGCCGCGAGCGCCGACGGCGAGCTGCTCCTCTTCACCGACGCGGATACGCACCACGGGCCGCATTCGCTGCGCCGCGGTGTGGGCGCCATGCAGGCCGCCGGGGCCGACATGCTCACCGCCTTCCCGCACGAGATCGTGGTCACCTGGGCCGAGAAGCTGGTCGTCCCCGTGGTTCCGTTCAGCATCCTCAGCTTCCTGCCGCTGATCGTAGCCTACAACGTGCGTGCCCCGGCGTTCGCGGCGGCCATCGGCCAATACATGCTTTTCGACCGGCGGGCCTACGCGCAGATCGGCGGCTATGCCGCGGTGCGCGACCGACCGGTAGACGACATCGCGCTGGCGCAGCGGATCAAGGCGGCCGGCCTGCGCTGGCGGCTGGCCGATGCCACGCGCGACGTGCGCTGCCGGATGTATCGGAACGCGGGGCAGGTCTGCGAGGGGTTCAGCAAGAACCTGTTTGCCGGGTTCGGCTATCGGCTGCTGCCGTTCGCGTTCGTCTGGACATGGCTGGCGGTCGTGTTCCTGCTGCCCCTCGCCATCCTGGCGCTGTGGCTGGCCGGCGCGGGCATCCCGGCCCTGGACGCCGCGATGGCCGGCGCCGGGGTCGCCTTCGGGCTCATGCTGTGGGGCCTGTCGTACCTGCGGTTCCGGTTTCCGCTTTGGCTGGCGCTGCTCTACCCGCTCAGCATGCTGCTGGCGCTGGTCATCGCGGTCCGCTCGGTGATCCTGGCCGCACGGGGCCGCTCCACCTGGAAGGGGCGGACGCTCATCCGGCCGCAGATACGGTGGTGGTGAAGACCGTCGGGCGAAAGACAACGGGCCGGCGATTGAAAGCGCGGCTTGACAGGGCTGCTTCTGCCGAGTTGACCGAAAAAGAAAGGTGAGTATAATCATAGCCGACCGATTGCGCGAAACCTTTGTCGGGGAGTAGTTCGTCATGTCCGGTCTGGCTCATCCCGTTCATCCCCCTGCCGATCATGCCTTTTCTCGTCGCGCCTTCCTGAAGGCCCTGGGCGTAACTGCTGCCGCCGCGCTGACCGCCGGTTGCTTGCCGAAATCGGGCTCCGCCGCCAAAGCCACCGTGGCCATCGCGCGCGCGGCCGCTTACGAGCCTCGGCTGATCCGTCGGCAAGTCCAGGCGGCCCTGGATCAGATCGGCGGAATCGCCGATGTGCTCAAGCACGGCAACCGGGCGGCCATCAAGGTCAACATCACCGGCAGCAAGGCGATGCAGCGGGTCAACGGGCTGCCCGAAATCGAGACCTATCACACGCATCCTGAGGTGGTGCGGGCCGTGGGGCAACTGCTGCGCGATGCCGGCGTCACCAAACTGTACATCGTGGAGGCGGTCTACGCCAAAGCGCACTGGCACGACTACGGTTGGGACGAGGTCGCTCAAGCGCTCGGCGCGACGCTGATAGACCTCAACGACCCTGCGCCGTATCAAGATTTCGCCCTGACGCCGGTGCCGGCCGCGGCGCATGTCTACGACAAATTTACATTTCACCCCGTCCTCAGCGAGGTGGATGCGTTCGTCTCGGTTGCCAAGATGAAGTGCCACAACACCTGCGGCGTTACCCATGCGATCAAGAACCTGGTGGGGTTGGTTCCCTTCCGCTTTTACCGGATGAACGAGAAGGATGAATACCGGTCGAGCTTCCATGGGCAGGCCGCGGAAACGCCCAAGCGGCTGCCGGGCGTGATCATGGATCTCAATCGGGCGCGGCCGGTCAACCTGGCGGTGATTGACGGGGTGATGACGGTCGAAGGGGGCGAAGGGCCGTGGATCAAGGGGTTAAATCAGCTCAAGCCGGGCGTGTTGATCGCAGGCAAGGATCCGGTTGCCGCCGATGCCGTCGCCACCGCGGCCATGGGCTTCGATCCGCAGGCGGAATATCCTGCCCCGCCCTTCGTCCATGCGTACAATCATCTGAACATGGCGCGTCAGTTGGGGCTGGGAACGAACGTGCTCGACGAGATCAAGGTGGTCGGAGCGGCGATCGCGGAGGTGCGCACCCAGTTCAAGGTCAGCTATTGATCGGTTCGGCTACCAGCCGCCATACCAAAACGCGCAGGAGCCGAAGACCAACGTCGCCGTCGCGCCGCCCAGCGCCGCGTAGAGGAGCTGTTCGCGGCGGCCGCCCTCATAGGGCAGACGGCCGCCGATGATGCCGCCGGCCACCCCGAACGGCGTGATGAACACCAGCGCAAACAAGAGGAGCTTCCAAGCCCCCGGCAGGGCGCTGGCGCGCTCGGCGAGGGGGATGATCTTCGGCCAGAGGAAACTCCACAGCAACAAAGTCACGAGCGCGGCGATCCAGCCAGCCAGCGCGGACAGAATCAGGCGAGAGGCTTTCATCATGGTTTTGTCTTTTCCCGAAGAGAGGATGGTTGACTTCTGCCACAAACCATAATAAAATCATAGCACAGCTTTCGGTTCAGGACAACTCCAACCGCAGTTTGCGTTTGATTTCCAGATCAATTCAATATATTCCACAAAAGGAGGGTGTCCCTATGTCGAAGTTCAGGCTATTCCTGATCCTGGCTGCGTTCGTGCTGGTGGTGACGGCGTGTGCGCAGCCCGCCCAAGCGCCCGCGGCCCCGGCGGCGCCCAAAGCCGCAGAGGCCACCACGGCGCCGGCCGCGCCCGCGGCCGCCACCAAGGCCCCGGAGCCGACCAAGCCGCCTTCGCTTTCGGTCGGCCCCCTGAAGAACGTGCCGCGCAACCAGACCTTGCACCTGGCCTGGAGCATCAGCTCGCCGATCGGCGTCACGAATCCGTGGGCTTCCCCTGGGTACACCCATCAGGAAGCCAACGCCATGATGTGGGAAGGGTTGGCCTACTACTTGATTTATGCCAACAAGGAATTGCCCTGGTTGGCCGAAAGCATGACCTATACCAAGCCCGACTTCACCGAACTGACCATCAAGGTGCGCAAGGAAGCCCAATGGAGCGACGGCACGCCCTTGACGGCCAAGGACGTGGTCTTCACGTTCGAGGGGCAGATGAAGAACGAGAAGCTGCCCTATCACGCGCAGTTCCAGACCTTCGTGAAAGAAGTCAAGCAGGTGGACGATTTCACGGTGGTGGTCACCTTCAAGATGCCCGCGCCGCGCTTCAAGTTCGAGGTGCTCACCTTGAAGTTCGATACCGGCATTCCCATCGTCCCGGCGCACGTCCTGAGCAAGCAGGAAGACGTCAACGCCTTCCAGGGCGGGTTGGATATGCCGCACTCCGGGCCGTACAACACGGTCGTGTGGGATCAGAACCAGAAGATCCTCGACCTGCGCGAAGACTGGTGGGCGATCAAGGCCGGCCTCGTCCCGGTGCCCGATGTCAAGCGGATCGTGATGACCAACATCGGTGGCCAGGTGGGTCAGAACATGGACACGGTGGCCCAGCGCGTCGTGAACAACGAATATGACGCCACGCTCGACATGCGCAGCGCCGTCATCGGCAACATCCTGAAGCAAAACCCCAAGATCACGACGCATACCGGCAACAAGCCCCCGTACGGGTATCTGGATTGGTGGCCCAACTCGTTGTGGGTCAACACCCAGCTCCCGCCCTACAACGACGTGCGCGTGCGCCGCGCCATGAGCTTGGTGATTGATCGCAACAAGATTGACCAGATGGTGTACGAGGGCGCTCACGTCACCACCATCTATCCCTTCCCGCTCTACCCGAACCTGGTCAAGTTCACCGAACTGCCGGCGATGCAGGAGTTGGTCAAGAAGTACAATCCGGGCGCTTACGACCCGCAAGAGAGCGCCCGCTTGATGCAGGAAGCCGGCTTCACCAAGAATTCAGCCGGTCTCTGGGTCAACAAGGCCGGGGAGACCGTCAACGCCACCATCCACGGCTTCGAGGGCATCCATAGCGACATCGTCCCGATCCTGTCCGAGATGTTGCGCCAGGGCGGTTTCGATTCCAACGTCAACTTCGGCACCGATGCCTACAACAACATGGCGGATGGCAAGCCGGGCCTGTACATGTTCGGCCATGGCGCCAGCCTGATTGATCCGGCGGCCACGCTGGATCTCTACAACGGCAAATACAGCGCCGCGATCGGCACGACGGCGGGCAGCAACCGCTTCTCGCGCTACAAGAACCCGGAGTACGACCAGATCGTGGATGCGATGGCGCCTTTGGGATCGGACGATCCGAAGTTCACGGATCTAGCCGTCAAGGCGATGGAGATCTACTGGCGGGACGTCATTGACATCCCGGTGATTCAGTGGCTGCACCGCATCCCCTACAACCAGACCTACTGGACCAACTGGCCGACCGAGTCCAATCTGGGCGTCGGCTGCAACGGCGCCTTCTGGCATCATACCGGCATGTTGGTCGTCACCAGCCTTAAGAGCGTCCAGAAGTAACCTGCGGCGCCCAACAGCGTGGCACGGCCCGCCGTGCCACGCTGTTGTTTATCTGCAAGGAGCAGCACCGTGAGCCTGAAAAAAGTCCTTGGCCGCTTGCTCTTCCTCATCCTGGTGATTTGGGCCGCGTCCACCATTACCTTTTTCATTCCCCGGCTTTCACCCAGGAACCCGATTCGCGAGCGTTTTGCCGAACTGGCGCGGATCGGCGGCTTCTCGCCTCAGGACCTGGAAACCATCGTCGCTTCGTACAATACGAAATTCGGCCTGGACAAACCGCTGATCCAGCAGTATTTCGACTATATCGCCAGCATCGCCCGCTTCGATTTGGGCGTTTCTCTGAACAAATATCCCAAGACCGTGATTGACCTGATCATGGAGTCGTTGCCCTGGACGATTGTGCTCCTGTTGGTCACCACGATCCTGTCGTTCATCATCGGCAACCTGCTCGGCGCGGTGGCGGCCTGGCCGCGCGCGCCCGGCTGGCTGCGCAGCATCGCCACGCCGTTCGTGCTCCTGATGGGCGTGCCGCCGGTGCTGATGGGCGTTTTGCTGCTCTTCTTCATCGGCTTCCGCTTGAAGCTGCTGCCGCTGGGCAGCGCCTATTCCACCGGCCTGGTGCCCGATTGGAGCTCGCCGGCCTTCATCTGGGACGTGGTCAAGCACCAGATCATGCCGGCCCTGGCGCTCATCCTCGGCTCGGTCGGCGGCTGGGTGCTCTCGATGCGCGGCATGGGGGTCACGATCCAGGGCGAAGATTATGTCCTCTTTGCCGAGCACAAAGGGCTGAGCGGCTACGTGATCTTCAAGGATTACTACCTGCGCAATGCCTTGTTGCCCCAGGTGACCGGCCTGGCGTTGGCGCTCGGCACGGTCGTTACGTCCAACATCGTGGTGGAGAGCCTGTTTGGGTTGCCCGGACTGGGCCGCGTGCTCTCGCAGGCGATCCAGGCTAACGACTTCCTGGTCATCTACGGGATCGTCTTGTTCATCACGATCGCGGTGGCGACCCTGATGGTGGTGGTGGAATTGCTGTATCCCTTGTTGGATCCACGCATTCGGCAGGATTGAGAAGCGAGGCGCAATGACTACGGTGGCGATTTCTCAACCCGATGTGCTGCGACCGAGCCGCCTGGTGCTGACGTTGCGCTATCTGCGCCGCAACCAAAGTCTGGTGGTCGGCCTGCTCATCGTGCTGGCGCTGGCGGTCTTTACCGTTCACGGCATGTTGACCATTGATCCCAAACGCGCCTATCCGCTGGCGGTGCCCCCCAAGCTCCCGCCCAGCGCTCAGTATCCCCTCGGCACCGACTTTTTTGGCCGCGACCTGTACGCGGCGATGGTCGTGGGGCTGTGGCAGACGGCGCTCATCGGCATCATCGCTGGCGCCATCGGCACGGTGATCGGCGTGGTCCTGGGCTTCACCTCGGCCTACTTCGGCGGCGCGATTGACGCCGCCATCAAAGGCATCTGTCAGATCCTGACGCCCATCCCGGCCTTCTTGATCCAGGTCGTCATCGCCGGCTCGATTGATAAACGAGAGGTGACGATCTACACCATGGCCTTCATCGTTGTGCTGCTGGCCTGGATGAATCCTACCCTGGTGATTCGCGCGCAGGTGCTTTCGATGAAGGAGCGCCAGTTCGTTTCCGTGGCGAAGCTGTCGGGCATGGGGGACCTCGGCATCGTCTTCCAGGAGATCCTGCCCAACCTGTTGCCCTTCATTGCCGCGGCATTCGTGGGCCAGGTCTTCTCGTCCATGTTCGCTTCGTTCTACCTGGCGGTGCTCGGCTTGGGGCCGCTGCGCGAGCCGCTGCTGGGCAACACGATCTGGGCGGCGCAATCGCAGGGCGCTTTCTTCAACGGCTGGTGGTGGTGGCCGGTTGCGCCCGCCGTGGCGATGGTGCTTATCCTCGGTTCGCTGGCCCTGATCAACATGGGCCTCGACGAGTTGGCCAACCCGCGCATCCGCCGGACGGAGTAAGCTACCCCATGGAACCGATTCTCGAAGTTCGCGACCTGCAAGTTTCGTACTACACCGACGCCGGCCGGGCTATGGCGTTGGCGGGGGTGTCGTTTGCGTTGCAGCCGGGCGAGAAGCTAGGCTTGGTGGGCGAATCCGGCTCGGGCAAGAGCACGATGGCGCTGGCCATGATGCGCATGATCAAGCCGCCTGGCCGCATCGAGGGCGGCCAGGTCATCGTGGACGGCATCAACCTGCGGGATCTCTCCGAGGAGGAGATGTTGCAGGCGCGGCTGAGCAAAATCGCCTATATCCCGCAGGGGGCCATGAACTCGCTGAACCCGGTGATGCGCATTGGCGCGCAAATGGCCGATGCCATTCGCGCCCACGACCGTGAGGCCACCAAAAAGGAGATCGAAGACCGTTGTCTTCAGGCGCTCGCCTCGGTGGACCTCAAAGCGAGCGTCATCAAGATGTACCCCCACGAGCTGAGCGGCGGCATGAAGCAGCGGGTGTGCATCGCCATCGGCATCCTGCTCAAGCCAAAGGTGATCATTTGCGATGAGCCGACCAGCGCCCTTGACGTGGTAACGCAACGCCAGGTGATGGAGACGATTGACCGGGTGAAGCAGCAGATCGGCGCGGCCGTGATCCTGATCGGCCACGATATGGGGCTGATGGCGCAGTTCGTGGACAAGGTGGCGGTGATGTACGCCGGCCGGCTGATGGAGGTAAGCACGGTGCGCGATATGTTCACCGACCCCAAGCACCCGTATGCCCAGGCGCTGATCAACAGCCTGCCCCGGCTGGACAACAAGGGGGTGTTCCAGGGCATCCCTGGCCTGGCGCCCTCCCTGCTGCGGCTGCCCACCGGCTGCGCCTTTCATCCCCGTTGCGCGTACGCGATGGAGGTCTGCCGCACCACCGTTCCGTCGCTGGTCACCCTGCCCGGCGAGCGCACCGTCGCCTGCCATCTCTACTCGACAAAGGTCTAGCCATGGCGCCATTATTGGAACTCAAACATGTGACCAAGGTCTACTCGCGCGGGCTGCTCTCCAAGATCTCGACCACGGCGCTGTCGGATATTTCGCTGACGCTGGACAGCGACCAGCCCACGATCCTGACGGTGGCGGGCGAAAGCGGCAGCGGCAAGACGACGCTGGCGATGCTGGTGCTGGGCTTCATCAAGCCGACGTCCGGCCAGATCCTGTACAAGGGACAAGACATCAGCACGCTGCGCGGGGCCGACCGGATGATCTTCCGCCGCGAGGTGCAGGCCGTCTTTCAGGATCCCTTCGCCGTGTTCAACCCCTTCTACACGGTGGATCACCTGTTGACCGTGCCCATTCGCCGCTTCAAGCTGGCGCAATCCAAAAGGGAAGTGCGCAGCATCATGTACGATACCTTGCAGGCGGTGGGCCTGCATCCCGACGATGTGCTCGGCAAGTTCCCCCATCAGCTTTCGGGCGGACAGCGCCAACGCATCAACGTGGCGCGCGCGCTGGTGCTCAAGCCGAAGCTGCTGGTGGCCGACGAGCCGGTTTCGATGGTAGACGCCTCGCTGCGGGCCAGCATCCTGGAGACGCTGCGCGGCCTGCAACGGGATTACGGCGTCTCCATCATCTACATCACCCATGACCTGACCACGGCCTACCACATCGCCAAGTCCATCATCGTACTCTATCGCGGCACCGTGATGGAGGCCGGCGATGTGGACACGATCATCAAGAACCCCCAGCATCCCTACACACGGCTGCTGATTGATTCGATCCCCTGGCCAGATCTCAATCGGCGCTGGGGCGAGACCACGATCAAGGCGAAGGAATCCGAACTGACCGACCGTGGCGCCGGCTGCAAATTCCTCGCCCGCTGTCCGTTCGCCTTTGATCCGTGCCAAAAGCCGCCGCCGATCTTCCGCTTGGGCGATCACCACGCGGTTGCCTGTTATCAGTATCAGGAAAATTCGCTCTTGCCGGGCGAACATTTGTCGAGTGTGTTGCCGACCTAGTGCTTTGTTAGCCAAGAATTTACTTTTTCGGCCGCCTTACCTCTC
>JBBIKA010000048.1:0-21110 GCA_037445695.1 Chloroflexota bacterium | reverse complement strand
CTTGAGAGCGGACCCTTACCCCTTGACCCCATTGGCATCAAGCTTAGAAAAAGGTCTTGCGGCGGGCGGCTACGCCGCCCGCCGCAAAACCCTCGTCCACATCATCCCCCCTCTCCCCTGGCCGAAGGCCAAGGGGAGAGGGGGGACAAAGGGGGGTGAGGGGCAGAAGTCGGCAGGCACGACTTAGCTTGATGCGAATGCACCTAACCCCCCGCCCCCCTTCCCTGCGAGGGAAGGGGGAGAATCACTCCCCTCCCCTCTCAGGGGAGGGGCCGGGGGAGAGGTGGGAGGGGCCGGGGGAGAGGGCTCGCGGCTTCTGACATTGATGCATATGATGCATAAAGTGCATAAAATTCAGTGAGTGCAATATGATGCGCATCATACATCAAATTCAACTTTCATGTTACAAATAGAACAAACATCCGGGCGCAACCTTGGTGAAACGATGCCGATGACCGACCTGCTGACAACCCATGACATCCAGGCACTCCTGCACGTAGACCGCACCACGATCTACCGCATGGTCGAGAGTGGACAACTGCCGGCGATCCGGGTGGGCAAGCAATGGCGCTTCGTCCGCGGGGAGATCGAACGGTGGCTGGAAAACGCGAAGCTTGCCGGCCGGCCGGCCGGCGACGCCGCCAAAGCCGCCTCCGCGTTCACGTCCACCCTGGGCGGCCTGGAGCCGTTTCCGACGGCGTGCCTCCAGATGATCCAGGATGCCTTCGCCGATCTCCTGGGCGTGATGATCATCGTGACCGACATGGAAGGCCGGCCGATCACGCGCTTCAGCAATCCGTGCGGCTTCTATCGGGCGCTGGTCAAAGACGCCGAGACGCTGGGCCACTGCATCCGGGGCTGGCAGCAGTTGGCCGCCGATCCGACCATCGCCCCGCGTTTCTTCCCCAGCGAGATGGGGCTGTTGTGTGCGCGCGGCCTGATTCGGGTCGGCAGCGAGCTCAAAGGGATGGTGGTGATCGGCGGGATTGCGCCCGACCCCTGGCCGCCGGCGGCCGATCAACTGGCGCAACTGGCCAACCTGTTCGGCCTGAGCGTGGCCGAGGTCGCCGCGCACGTCGCAGAGGTCTATCGCCTGGACAAGGTCGGCCAGGAGCGGGTCTTGCAGTTCGTCCAGCGCATCGCCGACATCTTCTCGCACATCGTGAGCGATCGGAGCGCCCTATGCGGCCGGCTCCAGGCCATCGCGTCGTTGACCGCGCTGTAACCCGGCCGTGATCGGACCAGATTACAACCATTCGTTTCCAAATACAGGAGCAGCTAGGCTATGAAGAAACTTCTCGTTCTCGGCGCCGGCACGGCCGGCACCATGGTGGTCAACCGGCTCAACCGGTTGCTCGATCAGGATGAATGGAAGATCACGGTGGTGGATCAACACGAGACCCACTACTACCAGCCGGGCTTCCTCTTCATCCCGTTCGGCATGTACAGCAAAAACGATGTCGTCAAGCCGAAGCGCGACTTCATCCCCTCCAACGTCGAGATGATCGTGTCGGAGATCGAGGTCATCGAGCCGGAACACAATCGGGTCAAGCTCGCCAAAGACGGCCGCTACCTGAACTACGACTTTCTGGTCATTGCCACGGGCGCGCACACCCGGCCCGATCAGACGCCGGGGCTGCTGGAGCATGAATGGCGCAAATCCATCCACGAGTTCTATACCATCGAAGGCGCGCTGGCGCTGGCCCGCCATCTGCGCACCTGGCGGGGTGGCCGGCTGGTCGTCAACGTGGTGGACAACCCGATCAAGTGCCCGGTGGCGCCGCTGGAGTTCCTGATGCTGGCCGACTGGTATTTCCACGAGCAAGGGATGCGCGACCGGGTCGAGCTGATCTATGCCACGCCTCTGCCCGGCGCCTTCACCAAGCCGATCGCGTCCAAATATCTGGGCTCCATCCTGGAAGAAAAAGGGGTCAAGGTCGTCCCCGAATTCCTGGTCGAACATGTAGACCCCGACGCCAAGAAGCTGGTGCACTACGACGAATCGGAGCTGGAGTACGACCTCCTGGTCACGATCCCGCTCAACATGGGCGACGAGGTGATCGCCCGTTCGGGGCTGGGCGATGGGCTCAACTACGTGCCGGTAGACAAGCACACCTTCCTCTCGCCCGAGCATCCGAACATCTTCGTCCTGGGCGACGCTGCGGCCCTGCCCACCTCGAAGGCGGGGTCGGTGGCGCATTTCGCGGTGGATTGCTTCAGCGAGAACTTCGTGCGTTACGTGGACGGCCTGGAGCTCTTGCCCACCTTTGACGGCCACGCCAACTGCTTCATCGAGTCGGGCTTCGGCAAAGGGCTGCTGATTGACTTCAACTACGATGTCGAACCGTTGCCGGGCCGCTATCCGCTGCCGGGCATCGGCCCCTTCAAGCTGTTGCAGGAATCCGAGATCAACCACTGGGGCAAGATGATGTTCCGCTGGATGTACTGGAACATCCTTCTGAAGGGCCAGGAGCTGCCGTTGCCGGCTCTAATGAGCATGGCCGGCAAGTGGAAGTAGGAGGGCCATCATGGATCAGACCTTGGCCGAACTGAACCGCAAGCTCGATCTCCTGGCCGCGCAGGTGAGCTACCTGACCGAGCAGGCTCAGATCGCCGAGCGCCAGCGCCAGGAGCGCGCCGAGCTGATGCGCGACGTCATGCCCATCGCCAACGACCTGTTTCGCCTGACGACGGAGCAGCTCGAAGAGGTCCAGCACTACGCGGACCTGGACGACCTGTTGTGCGTGTTGAAGCACCTGCTGCGCAACACCCGCAACCTGGGGATGATGCTCGAACAGCTCGAGAGCCTGATGGACCTGGTGCAGACGGTCGGCCCGCTCTCCGATCAGGCGTTCAGCGCCGCCGTGGATAAGCTGGCCGAGGCCGAGCGCAAAGGCTATTTCGCCTTCGCGCGCGGGGGCTTGCAGATCGTAGACAACATCGTCACGTCGTTTTCCGAAGAGGATGTGCGGGCGTTGGGCGACAACATCGTGTTGATCCTCAACGTCGTCAAGGAATTGACCCAGCCCCAGATCATGAGCTTCGTCAAACACACCGTCGCGGCCGCCGAAGAAGAGGTCGCCAAGCCGGTGGATACATCCTTGCGCGCGCTGCTGCGCCAGATGAACGATCCGGCCGTGCGCCGTGGCCTGGCCCTCACCATGCGCGTGCTGCGGGTCATCGGAAGTTCAGGGGGTAAGTAGGCAAGGAAACAAGGAGACAAGGAAATAGGTAGACAAGGAAACGAGGTGCGTTCCTCCTTGTCTACTTGTCTACTTGTCTACTTGTTTACCCATTTACCATTCACTCACCAGGAGGTACACTCATGGCAACTCGTGTTATTGCTGGCAAGACCGTGCAGGTCAACGATGAAGGTTTTCTGACCAACCCGGCCGAATGGACGAAGGAAATCGCCGTCGAGCTGGCCAAAGAAGAAGGGCTCGCCGAACTGACCCCGGCCCACTGGAAGGTGATAGACTACTGCCGCGACGCCGCGCAGAAGATGGGCGGCAAGTCGCCCACGTTGCGCCAGATCACCACCGGCACCGGCGTCTCCACCAAGGAACTCTTCGCGCTCTTCCCCAAGGGCCCGGCCAAAAAGGTCGCCCGCATCGCCGGACTGGGGAAACCCGAAGGGTGTGTGTGAGTTGGTAACTTGGTAGATTGGTAGATTGGTAGATTGGTAGATTGGTAGATTGGTAGATTGGTAGATTGGTCAAAGATAGATTGGTCAATTGGAGACCAAGTTACCAACCTACCAAGTTACCAACCTACCAACCTACCAAGTTACCAATCTACCAGCCTACCAAGTTACCAATCTACCAGCCTACCAATCTACCAACCTACAAGGAGAACTCCCATGGCTGACGAAACTCGCAAGATCGCGTTCATCTGCTCGAAAGGCGACCTGGACATGGCCTACCCGGCCCTGGTCATGGGCTGGGCCGCACTGGGCAACGGCATTGACGTGACCATCTTCTTCACGTTCTGGGGGCTGGACATCATCAACAAGCATCGCCAGGACAAGCTGGAGCTGGCGCCGGTCGCCAACACCAGCATGAAGATGAAGATGATGGGCCTGCCGACCGGCAACCTGGGCATCCCCAACATCCTGGGCATCCTGCCCGGCATGACGGCCTTCACCACCTGGTTCATGAAGAAGAAGATCGCCGAGGTGGGCGCGCCGCCGGTGGGCGAATACCTGCAGATGCTGGTGGATGGCGGCGCCAAGCTCTACGCCTGCAAGATGTCGGTGGACATGATGGGGCTGAAGAAAGAGGACTTCGTGGACGGCGTGATTGACATCGTCACCGCCTCCGACTTCATGGACATGACCGAAGGCGCGCAGATCATCTTCATCTAATCTGAAAATAGACGTGCCAGGCACTTTCGAAGTGCCTGGCACGTGAGCGCCGTTCATTTTCATCGTGCGCTGTGTGCCGCCGCGCATGACCAACTGATCGGACGACGGCCCGCCGCCCCACGAGGGGAACCCCTCGCCGGGCGGCCGTTCGCCTTTCGACATGATGGAGACCGGCCGGAGCGCGGACCATGAAGATCCGGGCAATTCGCGGCGCCGGCCTGCGGGGCGGGACGCCCGAGGGCGGCTGGAGCAACGAGCTTCGACCCGACGACTGTGTACACACGCTGATCGCGGTCATCACCGACGAAGGACCGGTCGGCTATGGCAGCGTGTTCTCGAACGACAAGCTGGTGAAGGCCGCCTTGGAGGTGCTGGCGCCGCTCTACATCGGCGAGAACCCGCTGGAGCCGGAGCGGGTCAGCGAGAAGTTGCATCAGCATACTTTTTGGCTCGGCCGAGGCGGCTCGCTGACACACACCATCAGCGGGATTGACATCGCGCTGTGGGACATCCTGGGCAAGGCCACCGGACAGCCGGTGGGGCGGTTGTTGGGCGGCCGCTATCGCGACCGGGTACAGCCCTATGCTTCGATCTTAATGGATCGGCCGGAGACGCTGGCCGAACAGCTTCGCTCGATCAAGGCGCAGGGGTTCCGGGCATTCAAGATCGGCTGGGGACCGTTCGGCAAAGTCAGCCATGCCCTCGACGAGGCGATCGTGCGGGCCGCACGCGAGGCGATCGGGCCGGAGTGCAAACTGATGGTGGATGCGGGCGGCAGCGATGCATTTTGGCCGCACGGCTACAAGTGGGCCTTGCGCACGGCCGAGATGCTGGCCGAGTACGATGTATACTGGTTCGAAGAACCGCTCAAGCCCGACGCGTTCGCCGATTATGTCGCCTTGCGCCGGGCCGCGGCCGTCCCCATCGCGGGCGGCGAGGTGCTGACGCGACGTCAATCGTTCCAACCATGGCTGGAAGCCGGCGCGTTCGACATCGTCCAGCCGGACGTGACGAAAGTGGGCGGCATCAGCGAGGAGCGCCGCATTGCGTGGATGGCCATCGAGCACGGGGTGCGTTTCATTCCGCACGGCTGGAACACCGCCGTCGGCGTGGCCGCCGATCTGCAACTGGCATCCGCCTTTGCCGACACCGAGCTGATCGAGTACCTGTACGGCTCGCCCTACGTAGATGGAATCGTGGCGCGGCCCTGGCGGCTAGATGCCGATGGCTTCTTGCCTATCCCCGACGAGCCCGGCCTCGGCCTGGCGCTCGATCCGGAAGCTGTCTTCCGCTATACCGGCGATCGGTCATTCCTGACGTGAATATGGCCGCAGGATCGCAGCCGAACCGCTCCCGAAGCGCGATGCTGCGGCGAACGGCGTTCTGGGCCTGCGCCGCCGCGCGCGTCTCGCCCGCGAACTGGGCACCCACCAGCCGGCCGCCGCGCGCCACGTAAGTCTACTTCGCCGACGGCGGCGGCGCCGGCGCGGCGCCGGCGACCAGCCGCTGGCACAAGCGCACCCCCTCCATCGCATCGGTGGACCAGTAATCCGCGCCCACAAAACGACACACCTGCTCGTCCACCTGCCCGCCGAGGATGATGGGAATCTGCACGCCATCTTCGGCCATCATGGCGCGCAGCGCGGCCGCGGTCTTGCGCATCGCGCTGTGCGCAGCCGTGATCAACCCCGACATGCCGATCACATGCGGCCTGAACGCCCGCGCCTCGGCCACGAAGCGCTCGGGGGCCACGTCCACTCCCAGATCGCGCACGGTGAAGCCGTGACATTGGAGCAACATCTGCAACACGTTCTTGCCCAGGTCGTGGATGTCGCCCTGGACGGTGCCCAACAAGACGCGGCCCGACGTGTGGCCCGAAAACTGCGCTTCCACCGAGGGCATGACGAGCTCCATCACCTGGCGCAGGATTTCGCCGGCCATGATCAGCCCCGACAGGAAATAGCGGCGCTGCGCGTAGCGCTCCCCCACCTCGCGCATGCCCACCTGACACTCCTCGATGATCGGCAGTGCCGGCTCCCCGGCCGCCAGCCGCGCCCGCACCATCGCCAGCACCTCGCTCTCGCGCAGATCGGCCACCGCCGCGGCCAGATCCGTCATGATCATCTCGTTCTGAGTCATCTCAGCTCCGCCCCTCGCCCTCTCTCCGCACGCCGACGGTGGCCTGAAAACGCAGGCGGTCGCCGCGCACGATGAACCAGCCCCAACTGACCGGCCGATCCTCGAAATCGAAGAAGATGTGTTCGATGCGAAACGCCGCGCGGCCCGGGGTCGCGTTCAGCAGGGTCGCCTCTTCTTCGGTGAGCACCGTGGCTTCGATGGTCAGATCTCCGCGCTTCAGCACGGTTTCCCCGCGGCCCTCAAAAAGCCCCTGCAGGCTGGTGATCCCCATCTCCGCCTCGACGATCGGCTGCGTCGGATCGAAGACCAGGTACTCACGATGATAGGCAACCGGCTCGCCGTCGTTCGACAGCAGGCGCCGGATGAAGATCACCTTCGCATCGGCCGGCACGCCCAGCTTCTGGCTGATGCGCGGGGTGGCCGGGGCCGTCTTCACCGAGAGAAAACGCACCGTGGTATGCGCGTCGTTGAACAGGTCTTCCAGCGCCTGCAAGCCGAAGGTGGCCGTGCCGAGCACCAGCGGCCGGACAAAAGTGCCGCGGCCGCGCGTGGCCGTCACCAACCCTTCATCCAGCAGAATGTTGATGGCCCGGCGCACCGTCATGGGACTGACGCCGTATTGCTCGCAAAGCTGCCCTTCCGAGGGCACCCGGTCGCCCGGCCGCAGCTCGCCGGCCGCGATCTGCCGGCGCAAGATGTTGGCGAGCTGATAATACGGCGGCTCGAACGAATTGCGATCAATGCTTGGGCCGCGCACCGGCCTGGCACGCCCGGCCGGCAAACGTGAATCCACCATGCCGATCGTTTTCTCCCTGATGTGATCCGACGCCATCATACACGGATCGGCTGCATTTGACAAGTTCCCTATGGTATTATATAATTAGGGTAATCGAGACGGATCAGATTACACCGTTGTTCGCCCACTTACCAGGAGCGCCGATGCCCGTATCCCGCACAGTATTGGCTTGCGCCACCGTCATGGAGGAGCTCCTCCCCTGGCTGCCGCCCGAGGTCACGTATCAGGTGTTGGATTTCGGCCTGCACGTGGACCCGCCGGCCCTGAAGGCCGCGCTGCAGGCGGCCATTGATGCCGCAGAGGCCGACGAGGTGATCCTGGGCTACGGCCTGTGCAGCATGGCCGTGCTCGGACTGAAGGCCAACCGTTGCACCCTGATCATCCCCCGCGTGCACGACTGCATCGCCATCTTCCTGGGCTCCCACAGCGCCTATCAGCAGCAGGCCGGCGCCGAACCGGGCACCTACTACCTCACCAAGGGCTGGATCGCAGTCGGCGACACCCCCTTCAGCGAATATGACCGCCTGGCCGAACAATACGGTGCAGACAGGGCCGACCGCCTGATCCGTCTCTCGATTCGCCATTACACCCGCCTGGCGCTCATTGATACCGGCCGCGGAGACATGACGCCCTACCGCATCTACGCCCGGCGCCTGGCCGAACGGTGGGGCCTCCGCTTCGAAGAGATCCCCGGCTCAGATGCCCTGGTGCGCAAGATGGTGAGTGGCCCGTGGGACGCCGACTTCGTGGTCGTCCCGCCGGGCGGAACCGTTCGTTACGACCACTTCTTCCCGGCCGCCGGGCAAGAAGCAGCCTCTCCCCAAGGAACGTCATCATGAAGATCATCGGCGAAAAGATCAACGGCACGCGCAAGCAGGTCAAACAGGCCGTGCTCGACCGCGATGCCGAATTCATCCGCAAGCTGGCGCTCAGCCAGGCCGAGGCCGGCGCGGCGTGGATTGACGTCAACGCGGGCACGGCCGCCGAACGCGAGCCGGACGACCTGGTCTGGCTCGTCGAGACCGTCCAGTCGGCGACCGGGGTGCCCCTGTGCCTCGACAGCGCCAATCCGGCCGCGTTGAGCGCGGCCCTGGCGCGCGTCCAAAAGCCGCCCCTGATCAACTCGCTCAGCGGCGAGGCGGCACGGTTGACCGGCGTGTTGCCGTTGGCCGCGCGGGCCCGCGGGGGCGTGATCGTCCTGGCGATGGACGATAAGGGCATTCCGGCCACTGCCGAAGGCCGGCTCGCCATCGTGCGCCGCCTGATCGCCGAAACTCGCGCCGCGGGCATCCCCGACGAAGAAGTGTACGTGGATCCCCTGGTGATGGCCGTCAGCGCCAGCGGCGACGCGGCGCGCATTGCGCTGGCCACGGTGCGCGCGGTCAAGGCCGAGTTCCCGCAGGTGCACTTCACCTCGGGCCTCAGCAACGTCTCCTTCGGCCTGCCGGTCCGCTCGTTGATCAACCGCGCCTTTCTGACCCTGATGCTGGAGGCCGGGCTGGACACGGCCATCCTCGATCCCCTCGATCGCGAGCTGCGCAAAACCCTGTTGGCGGCCGAGGCGGTGCTGGGCCTTGACCGCCACTGTTTGCGCTACACGCGCGCATATCGGGCGGGGCTGCTGGAATAAGACAGTTCGCCAGCGTGGCGGGCGCACAGCATGCGTCCCGGCACGAAAGACAAATCACACGCAAAGGAGCCACCTCATGACGGAGCAACTGATCGCAGCGATCGCAGACATGGAAGAGGAGCAGGCGCTGGCCCAAGCCAGGCAGCTCCTCGCCGCCGGCACGCCGCCGGCCGCCATCCTCGAAGCGTGCCGGGCGGCCATGGAGATCGTCGGCAAGCGTTTCGAGCAGGGCCAGTACTTCATCCCCGAACTGATCCTGGCCGGCGAGATGTTGAAGGCCATCTCGGCCGAGGTCAAGCCGCGCCTGGCAGCAGGCCAAACGGCCGCCCACAAGTTGGGCCAGGTCGTCATCGGCACCGTGAAGGGCGACATCCACGACATCGGCAAGGACATCGTGGTGTTCATGTTGGATGTGAACGGCTTCGAGGTCCACGACCTGGGCATTGATGTGCCGCCCCAGGCGTTCGTGGACAAGATCCGGCAGACGGGCGCGCCGATCGTCGCCCTGTCGGGCTTCCTGACCCTCTCATATGAGGCCATGAAGGAGACCGTGGCCGCGATCCAGGCCGCCGGCCTGCGCCAGCGGGTGAAGATCATGGTGGGCGGCGGCACCGTAGACGAACAGGTGTGCCGTTATGCCGGCGCCGACGCCTTCGGCCTCGATGCCATGGCCGCCGTCACTCTGGCCAAACAGTGGATAGGAGCGAACTGACATGAGCAAGATGCCCGTTACCGACCGCCTCGACAAAGGCAAGAGCCCCGAGCAACTGCTTGCCGAACGCACGCAACGCATCCAGGATGCGTTGGCGCTGAAACAGCCCGACCGCATCCCCGTCCACATGCCGGCCGGCTACTTCCTGGCCGACTACGGCGGCGTGACCCATCGGGCGCTGCAAGACGATCCGGTCCTGGCGCAACAGTTGCTGGAAAAGTGCGCGCTCGACTTCCAGCCGGACGTCATCCTGGGGTTGTTCAACAACCCGCGGCCGAGCCTGGCGCTGGGCGACCGGATGACGAAGTGGCCCGGCTACGGCCTGCCCGACACCGGCTCGTTCCAATTCGACGAGCACGAGTTCATGAAGGCCGAGGACTACGACGCATTCCTGGCCGATCCGTCCGACTGGGCCATTCGCACCTACCTGCCGCGCGCGTTCAGCAAGCTGGAAGGCCTGCAATACCTGCCGCCGTTCGGCATGTGGGCGTTCGGCCACTATCACCTGGTGAATCTGCCCATGTATGCCATTCCGCCCGTCCAGGCCGCGCTGGAAGCGTTGGGCCAGGCGATCCAGGTGGCCACGGCCGACGCGGCCCGGCTGGCCGAATCTACCGCGCGCATGGCCGCGCTCGGCTTTCCGCCCACCTTCCTGGCCGGCTCGCTCACCGAAGCGCCGTTCGACTTCATGTCGGACACCCTGCGCGGCATGCGCGGCATCATGCTCGACATGCTGCGCCGGCCCGAGAAACTGTTGGCCGCCGAAGAAAAGGTGTTGCGCTTCCAGCTTGAGTTCGCCATCAACTTCGCCAAGGCAACCGGCCTGAAGACTGCCTTCATCCCCCTGCACCGCGGCTCCGACGGCTTCATGTCGCTGGCGCAATTCGAGAAGTTCTACTGGCCGCAACTCAAAGAACAGATGGAAGTCCTGGTAGCACACGACATCATGCCCATCTGCTTCTATGAAGGGGTGTGGGATCAGCGGCTGAAGTATCTGGCCGAGCTGCCCAAGGGCAAGACCGCCGGCTGGTTCCAGAACAGCAACATCTTCAAGGTCAAAGAGGTGGTTGGCGACACCATGTGTATAATTGGGGGCATGAAGAATTCGCTGCTCCAGAGCGGCACCGTGGCAGAGGTGCGCGCCTACACCCGCCAGGTCTGCGAGGAGGTCGGCAAGGGCGGCGGGTTCATCATGAGCCCGGGCGTCGGCGAGATGGAAGGGAGCGATCCCGAGCTCGTCTGGGCCTGGGCCGATGCAACACGCGAGTTCGGCGTGTACTAACCTCCTGGCGGAGAGGGGGAGCCCTGTCAAGAGCGGGGTTTTGGGGCCATAGGCATCAAGCTAAGCCGTCCAACAGAAGTTGGAACGCGAGAATGGTTCAGAACGGGCTGGCATTTGCTGCGCCGCCCGCCGCAAAATCCCTTTTTTCCCAGGGGGAGGGGTGAGGGTGATGACCGGCAACAGGCCTATTGGCAACCTTAGCTTGATGCCAATGGGTTTGGGGGCCGCAAAGCGGCCCCCAAACCCCGCAATAGAAGGACTTCTCCGCCCCCGTTTCGCGAAATGAGGGCGGGATTAGGGGTGGGGGCCGTACGACGCAACTGTGAACATGTACCAACCCAGAACAAAGGACCTGCTATGACTTCATCATCTGTCGCCCACGGCTCTCAGCGCCGGTCGCCGGCCGGCGCCTGGTTGATCCTCGGCGTCCTCCTGCTCTTCAGCATCGCCGCGCCGCTCAACCAGTTCAAGGTGCCGCCGATCATGCCGGTGTTGATCCAGGCGCTGGGCATCACCATCGGTCGCGCCGGCCTGCTGATGTCGGTTTACGCCCTCACCGGGCTGGTCCTGGCATTGCCGGCCGGCCTGATCTTTCAGCGGGCCGGCTCGCGGGCGACAGGTTTGCTGGCAGGCGGCTCGATCGTGCTCGGCGCGGGCATCGGCGCCCTGAGCCAGGACATGACCGGCTTGCTGATCGGCCGCGTGATCGAAGGGATCGGCACGAGCTTCATGGCCGTGCTGGCGCCGGCCATCATCGCCCGCCGGTTCGCCGCAGAACAGCGCGGCACCGCCATGGGCGTCTGGTCGGCGTGGGTGCCCGTGGGCAGCACGACCATGTTGGTGATCGCGCCCGCGCTGGCGGCCGCGGCCGGCTGGCGCACCCTCTGGTGGTTCGGCGCGGCCTATGCGGCCGTCGCCACCGGCCTCTATCTGGCCTCCGTCGGGGCCGCGTCCGGCCCGTCCGCGTCCGACCCGACCGGCCCGCAGTCGACCGGGCCGACGACCGTGCTGCGCAATCGCAACATCTGGTTGCTGGCCGGCGCATTCGGCGCATTCAACGCCGCCGTGATCGGCCTGGGCACGTATCTGCCCACCTTTCTGTCCACGCAACGCGGCCTGGAATTGGGATCGGCTTCGCTGATCGCCGGCCTCATTACCTTCATGACGATCTTCTCGGCGCCGGCCGGCGGCATCCTTTCCGATCGGATCGGCTCGCGCAAGAAACCGTATCTGATCGGCTTGCTCGCGGCGATCATCCTGTTGCCGTCGGTGGGCACACTTCACCTGCCCGGCCTGATCGCCCTGGTCGCCCTGACCGGCCTGGTGATAGGCATCATCCCGACGAACATCTTTGCCGGGGCCGTCGAGGCGGCCGGCGATCCCGCGCAAGGCGGCGCGGCCATGGCCGTGATCATGGTGGGGCAAAACGCCGGCATGCTGGTCGGACCGCTGATCTACGGCGCGCTGGTCGAGGCCGCCGGTTGGCCGGCCGCTTTTGCCGGCCTGGCCGTCATGGCCGCCCTCGGCCTGGCGGCCGGATGGCTGGCGCAAGTCCGCTGAACGAACCAGGAGGACCGATTGGCTGTCGTCGTTGACTTCCAACCGATCGGCCGCCGCGGCCTCTGCTCCGACGGCCAGACTCTGCTCGATGCCGCACGCGGCCTCGGCGTGGACCTGTCCAGCGTGTGCGGCGGCAACGGCTCCTGCGGCCGTTGCAAGGTCCAACTGATCGCCGGGGAGCTGACGCCCCTCACGGCCAAAGAAAAGACGAAGCTGACGGCCGCGGAGCTAGTCCAGGGCTATCGCCTGGCCTGTCTGGCCGCGCCGCTGAGCGATTGCCGCGTGCACGTGCCGGCCGAATCGCTCACCGCGCCGCAACGCACCCAGGTCGAGGGCCTGGAGGCGCCGACCGCGCTCGAGCCGGCCGTTACCGGCTACATGATCGCCGCCGCCGGGCCCACCCTGGACGACCCGCGAGGCGACGATCAACGCCTGTGCGACGCGGTCGCGGCGGTCGGCGGCCGGGCCATTGTCTTGACCGATCTGGCGGTCGCGCGCCACGCCACCGAGACCTTGCGCCGGCTCGACTGGCAGGCCCGCGTCACCGTGCGCGGCCACGAGATCATCCATGTCGCCCCGGCCGACGCGCCCTGGCTTGGCCTGGCCGTAGACATCGGCACCACCAAGATCGCCGCGTACCTGGTAGACCTGACCTCGGGCCGGACGCTGGCCGCGGCCGGCGCCATGAACCCGCAGATCGCCTACGGCGAGGATGTGGTGGCCCGGCTGATGTACGCCGACAAGGGCCCCAATGAAGCCGCGGCCCTGCAAGCCCTGTTGGCCGAGAGCCTCAACCGGCTCGCGGCCGACCTCGCCGTCGAGATCGGCGCGCGGCCGGCCGACATCGTAGATGCGGTGGCGGTGGGCAACACGGCCATCCATCACCTCTTCCTGCGGCTGCCGGTGCATCAACTGGCGGCCGCGCCCTATGTGCCGGCCGTGCGCAGCGCCGTAGACGTGAAGGCGCGCGAGATCGGCCTGCAACTGGCGCCGGGCGCCTACGTGCATCTGTTGCCCAACATCGCCGGCTACGTCGGCGCCGACCATGTGGCCATGCTGTTGGCCACCGGCGTGGCCGACGCGACCGACACCGTCCTGGCGCTCGACATCGGCACCAACACCGAGATCTGCCTGGCGCAGCGCGGCCGGCTCACCAGCCTTTCGTGCGCGTCGGGGCCGGCGTTCGAGGGCGCCCACATCAGCTTCGGTATGCGCGCCGCGCCGGGCGCCATCGAGCGGGTGCAGATCGTTGACGGCCGGGTGGCATACAAGACCATCGGCGACGCGCCGCCGGTCGGATTGTGCGGCTCGGGGATCCTCGATGCCATGGCGCAGTTGCGGCTGGCCGGCCTACTCGACCGCCGCGGCGCGTTGGCCGGCCCGGCCGTGGGTACATTCGAGGGCGATCCGGCCTTCGTCATCGCCGAGGCGACCGCCACCGGCAACGGCCGGCCGATCGTCGTGACGCAACACGACATCCGCGAGCTGCAACTGGCCAAGGCCGCGATCCGCTGCGGCATCGAGACGCTCTTGCAGGATGCCGGCATCGGCCCGGCCGACCTGGAACGGGTGATCATCGCGGGCGCGTTCGGCACCTACATTGACGTCGAGAGCGCGCTCACCATCGGCCTGTTGCCGCCGATGCCGCGCGACCGCATCGTGCAGGTGGGCAACGCCGCCGGCACGGGCGCCCGCCTGGCGCTGATCTCGCGCCATCAGCGCGCGCGGGCCGCCGAGGTCGCCGGCCGGACGCGTTACCTGGAGCTGGCGCGCGCCCCGCGCTTCATGCGCAATTTCGCCGAAGCCATGTATCTGTAACCGCCGACGGCCGGCTCACCCCGGCCGCGGCTCCAGGCTATCGGCCGTTTGCAGCGGCCGCCAGCGGAAGAGGCTCGATCCGAGCAGGCACAATCCACCGCCGACGATCAGCACCGGCGCATATCCCACCCATTCCGTCAGCGCCACCCCTACCAGCGGCATCACGAACGCGCCGATGTTCATGATCGTCGTGTAGATCCCGATGTAGCGCGGCCGATTCTCGGCCGGACAGATCTTGAGCAACAGCGGAAAATGCCCCAGGTTGATGCCCGGCGCGATCAGCCCCTGGAGCGCCGTCCAGAGCAAGATGATCGTCAGGTTCGGCGTCAGGCCCACCAGCACCGGATAGAGGCCGATCAGGCTGATGGTGAGGCGCAGCACCCACTTCTCGCCCCGCCAGGCGATCACGCGCTGCCAAAAGTAATAGCCGATGATCGGCGTCAGGTTGGCCACCATCGCGTTCGTGCCGATCCACCCGTCCGACGCGCCGAGCTGGCGCACATAATAGAGCACATAGACCGGGCCGACCATCCACAAACCGATGCCGTGCGCCAGCGTGTTGATCACAATGCGGGTGAAATCGGGCTCCTGACGGAATGCGTCGCGGCCGCCCAGCCAGAGCGCACGCGGAGAGAGGGAGGCCGGCGTCGAGGCGGCCACCACCGGCGAATCGGGCACGCGCATCTGCATGATGTAGATCGTGCTGAGCACCGACCCGAAAAAGCCGACCAGATAGACCAGTTGGTAGTTCCAGGGAAAGTGCGCCAGGCTCAGCCAGCGGCCGGCGATGAAAGTGCCCGCGGTGACCACGATCGCCAGCACGATGTTGCGCACCGCGAAGAGCCGCGCCCGCTTCGCCTCGGGCACCACGTCGGCCAGCATCGAGTTCCAGCCCACGCCGAAAAACGCGGCCGGCGCGGAAAGGCCGATCAGCGTCCACACCACCAGCGTGCCCGCGTCGGGCCGATGCAGGAACGGAATCAGCGCCACCATCAGATAGCCGATGCGGGCCAGCGCCAGGCTCCCGATCACCCACGGCATGCGTCGAGCGCGGCGGTTCAGGAACTGGCCGGCCGGGATCGTGATCAGCAGCGTGATCAGCGCCGGGATCGAGCTGAGCAGGCCGATCTGCGCGTTCGTCGCGCCCAGGCGAAGCGCATAGGCCGAGTTGAACGCGGCCGCGGCCGACAAAAACGCGGCCCAGAAGACCTCGATCTCCAGGAGCCGCGCATTCAGCTCGGTGTCGCCGAGGCCGGTCGGCGCAATGTAGCCGCGCAAACGGCCGAGCCAACCGGCCCGCGGCCGGCCGGGCTTTGCCGATGATCGGAGAGGATGCATAGTCGTTCTACACTCCTCCTGAGTCCTGCGTTGCATTATACCGCACAAGTTCGGAATTGCAGCCAAGGCGGGCTTGCGGTATTATGGGGGTATTGGGGATTCGGGAGGTTTGCCGATGGAAGAGTGGGTCGTGGGCATTGATCTGGGCGCGACCAAGATCGCCCTGGGCCTGATTGATCCGCAGAACCGCATCGTGGCGCGCACGCGCACGCCGACCCTGCCGCAAGAGGGGCCGGCCGCGGCCGTCGAGCGCATCGCCGCGGCCGTGGCCGATCTGGCGTGCGAGCTGCCCGCCGGCGTGTGCCTGGCTGGCGTGGGCATTTGCTCGCCGGGGCCGCTCGACCACATCAGCGGCACCCTGCTCGACCCGCCCAACCTGACCGGCTGGGTGAACGTCCCGTTGCGCCGGATGTTGGCCGACCGTCTGCGCCTGCCGGTGGTGCTGGAGCACGATGCCAAGGCCGCCGCGCTGGGCGAATACCACTACGGCGCGGGCCGCGGCCACTCCGACATGGTCTACATCGTCGTGGGCACCGGCATCGGCAGCGCGATCATCCTGGACGGCCGGCTCCATCGCGGCCAACACAACTTCGCCGGCGAAGTGGGCCACATCACCATCCGCTCCGATGGCGATCCGTGTTCGTGCGGCAACACCGGCTGCGTCGAATCGTTCGCGGCCGGCCCGGCCATCGCGCGCGCCTATCGCCGGCTGCTGGCCGCCCGCGGGGCCGATGAGCCGGCCCTCACCGCAGCCGACGTGGTGGCGCGCGCCCAGCAGGGAGATGCCGACGCGCAGGCCGTGCTCGCCGACGCCGGCGAGGCGCTCGGCACGGCCGTGGCCACCCTGGCCATGATCCTGGACATCGAGCTGTACGTCATCGGCTCCAGCGTGGCCAAGGCGGGCGACCTGCTCCTCGCGCCGGCCCGCGCCGCGGTGATCCATCATGCGCATTGCTCGGTGGCCGAACGCGTGCGCATCGTCCGCTCCGCGCTGGGGGACGACGGCCCCCTGCTGGGTTGCGCGTGGCTGGCGCGCCAGAACGCAGCCATTTGAGGCAAGATGTTCGATCCGATCGCCGCCTTTCCGCCTGAAACCTGGGCCACCACCCGGCCCGATCCCCGCGCCGCGGCCATCAAGGCCCGCTTGCGCCAGACCCCGCGCTGGGTGGACGTGGAACGCGGCCGCTACACCACGGCCAGCTATCGGCGCACCGAGGGCCAACCGATGCCCATCCGCCGGGCCCAGATGCTCCTCGACCTGGTGCGCCAGATGAGCATCACCATCTACGACGATGAGCTGATCGTCGGCAATCGCTCGCTGTTGCCGCGCATGGGGGTCATTGCGCCCGAAGGCGCGGTGGAGTGGGTGGATCGCGAGCTGGACACCCTGCCGACCCGGCCGCAGGATCCCTTCAACATCAGCCCCGAGGTCATCCGCGAGCTGCGGACGGAGATCTTCCCCTATTGGCGCGGCCGGACTCTCGAAGATGCAGTAGCCGGCCGGCTGCCGGCGGATGTGCGGCGGGCGGTGCAGGGCCGGGCCTTTACCCTCAACCAGACCGATCACGCGCAGGGCCACATCCTGCCCGATGTAGAGGGCTGGTTACGGCTGGGCGTAAGCGGCCTGCAGGCGCAAGTGGAGGCGGCCGCCGGCCGCGCGCACACCGCCGAACAGCGCATCTTCTACGACGCGGCGCGCCTCGCGCTCCAGGCCGCGCGCGAATTCATGGCGCGCTACGCCGACCTGGCCGCCCGGTTGGCCGCGACGACCGCCGACGCGCGGCGCCGCGGCGAGCTGCTCGGCATCGCCGAGCGCTGCCGCTGGCTCGCCGAGCGGCCGCCGCGCACCTTCCCTGAAGCGTTGCAGGCGGTCTGGTTCCTGTTCGTCCTGCTGCAGATCGAATCGAACGCCAGCAGCTTCTCGCCGGGCCGGCTCGACCAGTACTTGTGGCCCTATCTGCAGGCCGATCTGGCGGCCGGCCGCCTGACGTTGGCCGAGGCGCAGTCCTGGCTGGAGCTGCTCTGGCTCAAGTTCAACGAGATCGTCCTGTTGCGTTCCGCCGCCAGCGCGCGCTACTTCGCAGGCTTCCCCATCGGCTTCAACGTGATCGTGGGCGGCCAGATCCCGACCGCCGCCGCGGCCGACGACGCGCTCACCCTCGAGCAGCTCCGGCCGACCGATGCCACCAACCTGCTCAGCTACATGTGTCTGCGCGCCCAGGCCGACCTGGGGTTGACGCAGCCCAACCTTTCGATCCGCATCCATCGCCACAGCCCGGCGGATTTCCTGCGCGCGGCCAGTTTCGTCATCGGCAAGGGCAGCGGCATGCCGCAAGTGTTCAACGACGAGGTGATCATCCCCGGCCAGCTCCGCCGCGGCATCGCGGCAGCCGACGCGCTGAACTACGCAGTCGTCGGCTGCGTGGAGCTTTCGACCCCCGGCAAGGCGCTCGGCTGGAGCGATTCGGCCATGGTCAACATGGCCCGCATCCTGGAGCTGACCCTCTTCGGCGGCCGCGATCCGCAGACCGGCGAGCAGATCGGCCTGGAGACGCCGCCGCTCGACGGGCTAGCCTCATTCGCGGCGCTGGAGGCCGCTTATGACGCGCAACTCGCGCATTTCGTCGAGCTGATGGTCAAGGGGTGCGATATCGTAGATCGCTGCCATGCGGAGCTGCTGCCCTCGCCGTTCCTCTCGCTGGTGGTCCACGACTGCGTCGAACGCGGGGTGGATGTGACGGCCGGCGGCGCGCACTACAACTTCTCCGGGCCGCAAGGGGTCCAGATCGCCAACGTCGCCGATAGCTTGGCGGCCGTGCGCCAGGCGGTCTTCGAGGAGCATTGGGTGACGGCCGGCGAGCTGCTGGAGGCGCTTCGCAACGACTTTGCCGGCGCGGAGGCGTTGCGCCAACGGCTGATCCACCGGGCGCCCAAGTACGGCAACGACGACCCGCGGGTGGACGCGCTGGCGCAACGCTGGGGCGATCGCTATTGCGAGTTGGTCGGCCGGCATCCGACCGTGCGCGGGGGCACCTATCAGCCCGGCTTCTACACCGTGTCGGCGCACGTGCCGATGGGCGCGGCAGTGGGCGCGCTGCCCGATGGCCGCCGCGGCGGCGAGCCGCTCGCCGACGGCGGCCTCTCGCCCATGGCCGGCCGCGACCGCCGGGGACCGACGGCCGTGCTCCGCTCGGTGAGCCGGCTCAATCTAGAACTGACCTCGAACGGCACGCTTCTCAACATGAAGTTCCTGCCGTCCTTCTTCCAGACGGAGGAGGCGCTGGACAAGTTCGTGCAGTTCCTGCGCGGATTTTGCGCGCTGAAGATCCCGCACGTCCAGTTCAACGTGGTCTCGGCCGAGACGTTGCGCCAAGCTCAACAGCGGCCCGAAGAGTATCGCCACCTGGTGGTGCGGGTGGCGGGCTACAGCGCGTATTTCACCGAGCTCGACCGCACCCTCCAGGACGAAATCATCCGGCGCACCGCCTTCCCCGCCGCCGACTGACGCGCGTTGGCCCGTAACGCCGGCCGACGGCTGGCGTTACGGAGCACGGCTACGCCAGGATGGCGTCAATCGTCGCCAGCTCCTCGGCCGAGAAGGTGGCGTTGTCGAGCGCCGCCACGATCTCCTCGATCTGCGCCACCCGGCTGGCGCCGAAGAGTGCCGAAGTCATCTGGCGATGGCGCAAGACCCAGGCGATGGCCATCTGCGCCATCGTCTGGCCGCGAGCCTGGGCCAGCTCGTTAAGCCGCCGCACCTTGGCCAGCTTCTCATCGGTGATGTGCTGCGGCCGCAGGAAGCCGGTGGGCCGGCCGGCCCGCGAGTCGGCCGGGATGCCGTCGAGATAGCGGTTGGTGAGCAGCCCCTGCGCCAGCGGCGAAAACGCGATGCAACCGATCCCTTCCTCTTCCAACACTCCGAGCAGCTCCGGCTCGATCCAACGGTTGAACATGTTGTAGCTCGGCTGATGGATCAGGCACGGCGTGCCGAGCTGGCGCAGGATGGCCGCGGCGCGCCGGGTGAAATCGGCGTTGTACGACGAGATGCCCACGTAGAGCGCCCGGCCGCTGCGCACGGCGAAATCGAGCGCCATCATCGTCTCTTCCAGCGGCGTCTCCGGATCGGGGCGGTGGCTGTAGAAGATGTCCACATAGTCGAGGCCCATCCGCCGCAAGCTCTGATCCAGGCTGGCGATGAGATACTTGCGCGAGCCCCATTCGCCGTAGGGGCCGGGCCACATGCGATAGCCGGCCTTGGTCGAGATGATCAGCTCATCGCGATAGGGCGCCAGGTCCTGCTGTAAGATGCGGCCGAACGCCTCCTCGGCCGAGCCGGGCGGCGGGCCGTAGTTGTTGGCCAGATCGAAATGGGTGATGCCCAGGTCGAAGGCGCGGCGCACCATGGCGCGCGCGTTCTCCAGCGCGTCTACTCCGCCGAAATTGTGCCACAGGCCGAGCGAAACGGCTGGCAGCTTCAGTCCGCTCCGGCCGCAGCGGTTATAGCGCATGCGATCGTAGCGGTTCTCCTGTGCTATCCAGGTCATGATTTCCTCCTTATTCGGATCATGCGGTAAGATTAGCACACGCCCGACCAACGGGCAAATCACAATAACTGTTCGCCGTTATCCCGCGAATTGCGCCTTGGGAGCGGACCCCTCACCCCCTGACCCCCTCTCCCGCTTGGCGGGAGAGGGGGAACCCTGTCAAGGGTGGGGTTTGGGGGCCGCAAAGCGGCCCCCAAACCCCACCATAAAGAACTTCCCCGCCCCCGCAAGCGGGGGCGGGGTTAGGGGCGGAGGCCGTACGACGTAACGGTGAACATTTACAAATTGCACCGGAGGAAAGAGAAGACATGAGCATGTCGGAGTTCTGGCGGAACGTTGGGCCGGTGGTGGTCTCGATCCTGATCATCATCGCGGTGGCGATCTTGCGGGCCCACTCGCGCACGGCCGCGGCCGTGTTGGCCACTATGCCGATCAACGTGCCGCTGGCGTTGTGGGTCGTCTACGCGGGCGCGGGCGGCGACCGGACGGTCATGGCGCAGTTCACCCAATCCATGCTGATCGCCATCGGGCCGACGGTGCTCTTCATCCTGGTCGTGTGGCTGGCCGCGCGCGCGGGCTGGCGGCTGGTGCCGATGTTGGCCGTGGGCTACTGCGCCTGGAGCGCGGGCCTGGGCCTGACGCTGCTCGGCCGGCACTTCCTGGCCCGCTGAGGATGACGCGGCCCCGCGGCCGATGCGATTTGCGAGGCCAGATGGCCCGTGCTAAAATAAACTAGATGAAAGCAATGACCTACTATCGCATTAGGTTAAATTGCACGTTTTGTTCACCCCCTTCCCTGCCCCCTGATAGGGGGCGAGAGGAAGCCGAAAGGGGGTTTGGGGGGGGGGGGGGGGCGCCGCCCCCCCCCCCCCCCCGGCGACGCCTACAAAGAAAACGAGGGGCGGGCGGGGAGGGGGGGGTGATAGAA
>JBBIKA010000047.1:0-21257 GCA_037445695.1 Chloroflexota bacterium | reverse complement strand
AATCACACAAAACACACCCCCCCCCCCCCCCCCCCCCCCCGGCGCCGTCCGCGCCGGGGTGTGGGGGGGGGGCGGTGGGGTGGGGGGGGGGGGGCGCCCCCCCCCCCCCCCCCCCAAACCGCCTTTCCTTCTTTCCTGCACGAGAAGAGGGAAAACCCCTCCCCGTGTAGGGGAGGGGCCGGGGGAGGGGTCTATCCGCTGCGAAGAGGGACCGGGGGTGAGGTGTGTTCACACCTCGCGGATATCCACCACCGTCTCGCCCGGCACCTGCCGCAAGACCGCCAGCAGCTCCTCCTGCGTTACACCTTCGATCTTGACGACCGCATCCCACCAGGCCGGATCCTTCGGATAGACACTGCCGCCCAGCGCGTTGATCCCCCAGCCGCGGGCCGCGATCGCATTGACGAGCCGGGCCAATCCGCCCACCTCATCGGCCGGCATGCGGACGGTGGCGCGCACGCCCGGGCTGCGCAGGTCCATCATGGCGGTCAGTTGCGCCAGCAGGTCGCTCTCCGTGATGATGCCCACCACCGCGCCGCCATCCAGCACCGGCAGACAGCCGACCTTCTTCTCCACCATCAGCCGCGCGGCTTCTTCGATGGTCGCCTCCGGACCGATGGTGATGACGTCCCGGGCCTTGATCATGACATCCTTGACGGTCAAACGCGCCAGGTAGCCGGCGATCTCCCACATGTTCAAACTGCCCAGCCGGCCCGGATCCATCAGCAACGAGTGACGGGTGATCAGGCCGAGCAGCCGCTTGCCGTCGCCGACGACCGGCAGGCGGCGGACGTTCGCTTCGACCATGAAACGCTGCGCATCTACCACCGGCATGTCCGGGTCGGCAAGCAGAGGGTGGCGGGTCATGTAATCCTTAACCAGCATGAGGGGCCTCCTTCAAAGTGATCACCGACGCCATCTTGCTCAGCTCGGCAACGGGGATGTGGCAGAAGATGCGCTGTCCGGCCTCGGCCACCTGCCAGGGCGGCGTCTGCGTTTCGCAGATCGCGCCCAGCTTGCGCGGGCAACGCGTGTGGAAGCGACAGCCGGCCGGCGGATGCAACGCGCTCGGCACCGTGCCGCTGAGCCGGATGCGCGCCTGTTCGACGCGCGGATCGGGGATGGGCACCGCGGAGAGGAGCGCCTCGGTGTACGGATGATAGGGCGGCGCATAGATCGCTTCGGCCGGGCCGATCTCGACGATCTGGCCCAGATACATCACGGCAATGGTATCGCAGAAGAAGCGCACCACGCTCAGATCATGCGCGATGAAGAGCATGGTGGTGCCCATCTGCTGTTGGATCTCGAGCAGCAGATTGAGCACCGCGGCCTGCACCGAGACATCCAGCGCGGACACCGGTTCGTCGCACAACACCACCTCGGGCCGGCCGGCGATCGCCCGCGCGATGCCCACGCGCTGCTTCTCGCCGCCGCTGAGCTGGCGGGGCAACCGATCATAGTAGCGCTCGCCCAGCTTCATCATGTCCAGCAGGCGGATCACCTCGGCCCGCACCTCCCGGCCGGGCAGCTTCTTGAACCGCCGCAGCGCGCGACCGATCTGCACGCCCACACTGAAGGAAGGGTTCAGGGTCGAATCGGGGTTCTGGAACACCATCTGCAGGTTCTGCAAGATGTCCAGGCTGCGCTTCGAGACCGGCTGCGCGATGTCCACGCCCATGAACTCGAACGTGCCGGCGGTGGGCGTCTCCAGGCCGATGATGGTCTTCACCAGCGTGCTCTTGCCGCAACCCGACTCGCCGACGATCCCCAGCGTCTCGCCCCGTCGGACCGCGATGCTCACATCGTCCACTGCCCGCACGTACTGTTTGCCGCCGAAGAGCCGCCTGGACGGCACCCGATAGAACGTCTGCGCGTGTTCCACCCGCAAGATGGGCCTGTCGGCGGCCGCCGACACCGCGGGCGCGGCCCGTAAAGGCTCCTTTCCGGCCGGCGCCGGCGGCTGCCATCCCTGCTCCGCGATCTCCTCCGCGAAGAGGCAGCTCGTCCAATGGCCGGCCGCCACCTCGCGCAGCGCGGGCCGGTGCTGGCTGCATGCACGGCGGGCAAACGCGCAGCGCGGCTCAAAGACGCAGCCCGGCGGCAAGGCCTGGGGCGAAGGCACCCGGCCGGGGATCGGATAGAGATAGCTGCTGGATTTGTCCTGGCCCAGCCGCGGCACGCAGCGCATCAGGCCTTGGGTATAGGGATGATAGGGCCGCAAGAACACATCGCCGACCGCGGCCCGCTCCACCAGCTCGCCGGCATACATCACGGCTACCCGATCGGCCAGGCGCGCGATCACGCCCAGGTTGTGGCTGATGTACATGATCGCCGTGTCGAAATCGCGCTGGAGGTCGGCAATCAGATCCAACACCGCGGCCTCGACGGTCACGTCGAGCGCAGTCGTCGGTTCGTCCATGATCAACAGCGCCGGATCGTTGAGCAGCGCCATGGCGATGACCACCCGCTGTTGCTGGCCGCCCGAAATCTGATGCGGATAGCGTTTCATGACATTGGCCGGATCGGGCATGTAAACCCGCTCCAGCATCTGGATGCACTTCGCCTCCGCCGCCTTCCGGTCCATGCCCCGATGCACGATCAGCACCTCGGCCATCTGGTCGCCCAGGCGCATCGAAGGATTGAGGGCCTGCATGGGATCCTGATACACCATGGCGATGCGGTCCCCGCGCATCTTGCGCAGATCGTCCTCAGACCTGCCCACCAGGTTCTGGCCCTGAAAGAGGATTTCGCCGCCGACGATCTTGCCGTTGGCGCCCAGGAAATTCACGATGCCGAAGGCGACGGTGCTCTTGCCGCAGCCCGATTCGCCCACGATGCCGAGGGTTTCCCCGCGGCGGATGTCGAAGCTCACCCCGCGCACGGCCGGCACATCGCCCTGCCGCGTCGCATACACGATGGCCAGATCGCGCACATCCAGGATGGGCACGCGCGGACGGTGATCAGCGATCATGCATTCGCTCCTTACTGATAGCGCATGGACTCTTCGCGGAGGCCATCGGCCAACAGGTTGAGGCCGACGACCAGCGAGGCGATGGCCAGCGAAGGCCAGAGCGCGGCCCAGGGGCTGCCGGCCAGGATGTAGCGCCGTCCCGCGGCCACCATGCTCCCCCAATCGGGCGAGGGAGGCGGCAAGCCCAACCCCAGAAAGCCCAGGGTGCCCATCGCGAAGATCGCGTACCCCACGCGCAGCATCGCGTCGATGATGATCGGCCCACGCGCGTTGGGCAAGATCTCCACGAACATGATGTAAAGCTTGCTCTCGCCCCGGATCTCGGCGGCCCGAATGTAGTCGCGCGTGCGGATGTCGAGCGTCAGGCCGCGCACCAGGCGGGCGATGCCCGGCGTGCCGACGATGGCGATCGCCAGCACGACGTTGGTGGCCGAAGCGCCCACCGCGGCGATGATGATCATGTAAAGCAGGATGACCGGGAACGCCATCAGCGCGTCCAACACGCGCATCACCACTTCGTCTATCCATCCGCCCAGGTAGCCGGCGACCAGGCCGAGCGTACACCCCACGATCAGCCCCAGGAGGACACCCCAGATGGCCGTACCCAACGGCAACCAGAAGTGCTCGCCGACCGGCAACATGATCAGGACGATGCGGGCGCCGTAGAGGAGCCGCGCCCAGATATCGCGGCCCAGATCGTCGGTGCCCAGGATGTGCGCGGCCGACGGTCCCGAGTTCTGAGCCTGGTAGTCCTGCGCGGTGGGGCTGTAGGGCGTCAACAGCGGGGCGCAGAGGGCCGCCACTACCCAGAACAGGACGATCGCCAGGCCGACGACGGCCGTCTTGGAGGCAAACAGGACGGCCAGTCCGCTCCAGATGCGGCGCCACCACCGCGGACGCGCGGCCGCCGAAATGCCCGGTGCATTTACGGTCATGCGATCCTCTCCGTCGGGCCGATCAATTCGGCCCCCCATAGCGGATACGCGGGTTGATCAACGTGTAGATCAGATCGGCCAGCAACTGGGTGGTCACCGCCACCACTACCAGCACCATGGCGCCGGCCTCGATCGCGTTGAAATCCTTGAAGAGCGCCGATTCAAGCAGATAGCTGCCCAAGCCGGGATAGCCGAAAATCGCCTCCACGACAACGATCCCGCCCAGGAGCCAGTTGACATGCAACATGATGACGGTGATCGGCGCCATCAAAGCATTGCGCAAGACGTGCCTGATGACGATGCGGCGATACGGCAGCCCCTTGAGGAAGGCCGTGCGGATGTACGGCGCCCGCATCACCTCCACCACGCTGGCGCGCGTAATGCGCAGCACGTAGCCCAGCTCGACCAGGGTCAGGGTCATCACAGGCAAGACGAGCATGTCGGGCCTGTTCCACGGCGCCTTCTCGCCGAACACGGTGGCGCCCGGCACCACCTTCAGCCAAAACGCGAAGATCACGATCAGAAAGACGCCGGTGGCGAACTCGGGGGTCACGGAGAACATCATGCCGCCGATCGAGAGGATGCGGTCGAGCGGCTTGCCCTCTTTCAGGCCGGCGAGAAGGCCCAGCAAGAGGGCCAGAGGCATCACGATCACGAACGCCGCGGCCGCCAGGACCAGCGAGTTGCGCAGCCGAATGAACAGCAGATCGGCCACAGGCCGGCCGGTGCGCAACGACACGCCCGGATCGCCGCGCAACAGGCCGCGCTGCAACGGGACATATTCCACCGGGCCGCCGGCAAAGGCTTTCCAGCCGGTGCCCTGGATGAAGACCCACACATCTTTGCCGGTGCCCGTCTCCCAGCGGACGGCGTGGTTCTGGGTATCTACGCCCCAAAACACCCGGCCGACGCGCGCCTGGCCGGCCGCATCGCTGCGCGCCAGCGCCTGGCCGACGTCGGCCAACACATCGGCCGCCTGGCGAAAGGCCTGGCGGGCCTCGGCGGTCCGGCCGGCCTTCAACGCGATGACGCCCTGGAGCAGCGGCCGGCCCACGGCCGGATCGGCGTCGTCCAGGGCGTTGGCCAATGCCTGGAGCAGCGCCGGCAGGGTGGCCATCTGTTCGGCGTCAAACGGGGTGCGGCCCGGATCGCCCAGCGCGCGCAGGACATCGGCGGCCGGCCGATAGCGACCGTCTTGCAGCGCGGCGGTCAGGTCGCCCACGTTGCCCGTGAGCTTCACCAGGAGCGGGGCCACGCCTTCCAGCGCGACGACCGTCGCCCGCAGATCGCCGGCCTTCAGGCTCTCATACGCCTGTTGGAGCCGCGCAGCGCTGCCGGCGTCGCGCTCACGCAACTGGGCGGCCGCGCGGCTGAGCTGGCCGGCCATGAACTGCTGGTCGCTCAGTTGGAGGCGGTCGGCGTCGGGGCCGGTGAGGGTCCGGTAGACGGCCAGGGCCTTGAGCAGGGCATCATTGCCGGCTACGACCGCCGCGGCCTTCTGTAACGCCTGTTTCCGGCCGGCCGCCTTGGGATCGCGCAGCGCCTCCAGCTCGCCCTCGGGGCCGGCCAATGCCGCCAACAGCGCGGCCTGATCCTGGCCCGGCGTGCGCAAGATCGCCAGGATGCGGTCCACGGCCCGGCCGATGGCCTGCCGATCGGCCTCGCCGATCTCGGTGTTGTCGGCCAGCGCGGCGCGGTACGCTGCCAGCCGCGCGCTCTCGGCCGCGGGGTCTTTGATCCGCCAGCGACCGTTGTCGGGCTTCTCCTCCACCCTGCCGTCCGGCCGGCGCTGCCTGCGGATCAGATTCTCGCCCTCCACCCGCCACTGGACGAGCGCGCCGTCCCGGTCCACGGCCCACCACTCCTTGAACCCGTCAGGGGTCGTGATCCGGCGCACCGGCAGGCCGACGAGCCGGCCGGCCTGCCAGTCGCTGCCGATCAACCAGTAGAGGTAGCGCACGAGGATCGGCTTGTCGAGGCCGTTTTGGGCCAGAAAAGAGGCTTCCTGTTCCGGGGTGATCTGGACGCCCAGGACGTTGCGCGCCACATTGCCCGGCGCTGCCGAGGTGATGGCGAAAACGGCCACCGAGACGAGAAACATGGTGACCAGCATGAGCAGCAGCCTGCGCAGGATGAATCTCGCCATGATTCGGGGTCCTTACGTTCATGGATGTTGCGGCCGCGCGGCCGGCCGCAACATCCATCGCCGGCCACCGCCTGAACGCGCCTTACGCCGACTTCCACACCTCGTTGAAGAGCATGTAGAGGGTCGGGTGGCCGGGAATGCCCTGCACGTTCTTGCGATAGATCGTCCAGATGTTCATCCACCAGGCGATGCCGATCGAGCCGCGCTCCATCTGGATCTGCTCGAGCTGGCACATGATCGCCCGGCGCTTCTCCACGTCAATCGTGCTGTTGGCCTGTTTCAGGAGCCTGGTGAACTCCTCGTCCACCCAGCGCGATTCGTTCCAGGGCACCGGCTTGCCCTGATCGTCGGCCGTGTAGGCCAGGTTCAGGATCATGGTGCCCAGCGGCCGATGCGTCCAGGGCGTGACGCCCAGGTCCACCTCGGTCCATTTGTCCCAGTACTGGCTGTTGGGCATCGCGTCGACCGTGATGCGGAAGCCGGCGGCCGCGGCATCCTCCTTGAGGACCTGCGCGTAGGCAACGATGTCGGGCCAGCCGGAGCCGACCGCCAGTTTGATGTCCAGGCCGTTCGGATAACCGGCCTCGGCCAGGAGCTGTTTGGCCTTCGCCGGATCGTAGGCGGGCATGGGCTTCTCGCAGTATTCCGGGTGCTTCGGATAGACGTGGAAGTCGCCGCCCAGCACGCCCTGGCCGAAGTAGGCCAGCTTGAGGATCTTCTCGCGGTTCTGGCACAGCTTGAGCGCCATGCGCACCCGATTGTCCTTCCAGGGATCCATGTCCACGCGCATGCGCAACACGCGGCAGAGGCCGGTCGCCAGGCCGACCACGGCGATGTTGGGATCGTCCTTCAGGCCGTTGTAGAAATCGGGGCTGACGTTGTCGCTCATGTCCAGGTAATCCACCTGGCCGCCCTTGATCGCCGCCATCCAGGCCGCCGGATCCTCGCCCATGTCAATGAATTCCATCTCGTCCAGGTAGGGCAACGGCTGGCCATCGGCGCCCTTCTGCCAGTAATCTTTGCGGGCCTTCAAGAGGACGCGCTCGCCGACCTTGTAGGTGTCCAGCGTATACGGGCCGGTGCCGTGGGGCGCCTTGAGAAAATCGCCCTGGAACGTGCGATGGTTCAGCATCATGGCCGGATAGTGGAACAGGTGCTCGGGCACGCCGATCTCGGGCCGGTTGAGATGCAGCTTGACGGTGTAGTCGTCCACCTTCTCGATGCCGTTGGCGTCCATGTAGGACATCAAGCCGGCGATCGAAGAGCCGACCTCCTTCTTGAACCATTCGCTCATGGTGAAGACCACGTCGTCGGCGTTGAACTCGTCGCCGTTGTTGTGTTTGATCCCCTTGCGCAGCTTGAGGGTCCAGGTCTTGAGGTCTTCGCTGGGCGTGTAGCTCTCGAGGAGGTAGGGATGGGTGATGTTGTCCCGGTCGGTGTAGGTCAGGTACTCGGCCACCTGGCGCAACTGATTCGAGGCCGAGACCCACGAGAACTGCGCCGGATGGCCCACCTTCTGCACCCGGCTGGCGCAGATCAGTTTGCCACCGCGGCGCGGGCCGGCTGCGGCCTTGGGCGCCTCGGTGGCCTTGGCCGCGGCCGGGGCGGCCGTCGGAGGGGCGGCCGTCGGAGGGGCGGCCGTCGGGGGGGCGGCCGGCGCGGGCGTGGCCGCCGGACCGCAAGCGGCCAGGGCGGTCGCGCTGCTCAGCGAAACGCCCAGCAGCGTCGCATAGCGCAGGAACTCGCGGCGGCTGATCTGGCCCCGCCGCAACTGTTCCTGTAGCTCCGGCACCAGAGGGTGCAGGCCGTCGCTCGACTTCTTCTTGATGATCTCCATCGGTCTCTTCTCCTGTAATAGGGATTTGTGTGGTTTGCTGCAGTGACCTAAGCCTCCAACCGCCAGGCCGAGCCTTCGGCCCGAATTACACGATCCAGGATGATGTCGCGGGTCTCTCTGATCTCGGCCAGCATGGCCTGCCGCGAGGCCTCGATGTCGCGCGCGCGCAGCGCGCGGATGATCTCGGCATGGGTGTATTCCTGCGACTTGCCGGCCCCGCGCAACACCATGAAGCGCGCCAGGCGGTCGTGCAGATGGCCCAACAGCCGGGCCAGCTCCTGATTGCCCGAGGCGGCGGCAATCAGCGTGTGAAACCGCCGATTCTCATCGGTGTAGCGATCGTACGATTCGTCGTCGTCGCCGGTGTAGCCGGCATGGACATGCTCCAGCTCCTGGAGCACCTCCTCGCTGATGCGCTGGGCCGCCCGCTCCACCGCCGCCAGCTCGAGGATCTCGCGCAGCTCGAACAAATCGAGCAATTCTCTGAGGGTGATACTCCGCACGAAGTAACCGGAACGGGGACGAATGGTGACCAGGCCCTCCTGGCTCAACATCTGCAGGGCGTCGCGCAAAGGGGTGATGCTGCTCTTGTAGGTCTTGACGAGCTCGTCCAGGTTGAGGCGTTCGCCCGGGCGGCGATGCCCCATGATGATGGAGCGTCGCAACTCCCGATAAACCCTCTCCTTGGAGGTTCGCTCTCTCTCACCGTCCGCCATGCGGCCTCCACACCTGTCCCGAAAAGGTGAGTTTGGGGATAGGTACAGTATACCACACCATACAACAGATTGCAAGTTCTAAAATGTCTCTTGTGCCTTATGATATGTTAGAAAGACATTGTGATATTTCAGATATTGACATCTATAAGATCAGGGCTATAATACGATCACTTGTAAGTGTTCACAGTCCAGTTGCGTCGTACAGCCCCCACCCCCAACCCCGCCCCCACAAGCGGGGGCGGGGAGGTCGTTCTATTGCGGGGTTTTGGGGCCGCAAAGCGGCCCCAAAACCCCGCTCTTGACAGGGCTCTCCTCTCTCCTGGCCGAAGGCCAGGAGAGAGGAGAGGGGATCATGGTAGGACTCGCAACTTGCGTGGCCCCCGCCCCCTCCCCAACCCCTCCCCCAAATTTGGGGGAGGGGCGATAGCGGGCGGGGTATTTTGGCCGCCGAAGGCGGCCAAAATACCCCTTGCAGAAGGATTCCCCGCCCCCCCGTTTGCGGGGGGCGGGGTCAGGAGTGGGGGGCTAACCGCATCCGAATATCGTCCGTCACAAAACACTCACTCGATAGGAGATGTTCGATGATCGCAACTCATGGTCTGCGCATGACCAGCGCCCATTATGCCCGCCTGGGAGAACAGGAATGCGCGCAGATCCACCAGGCCACCCTGGAGATCCTGGCGCGGGTAGGGGTGGATGTGCACGATGAAAGGGCGCGCCAGATCCTGGTGGCCGGCGGCGCCGAGAGCGACGGCCTGCGGGTGCGCCTTCCGGCCTACATGGTGGCGCGGGCGCTGAGCACCGCGCCGCAATTCATCACCTTGTATGACCGCAACGGCAAGGTGGCCATGCGCGCCGGCGGCTACAACACCTACTTCGGCGGCGGATCGGACTGTCTGAACGTCCTGGATCACCGCACCGGCCAGAGGCGCAAGCCGACCCTGCAAGACGTGGCCGAAGCCATCACGCTGATGGATGCCCTGCCCGAGATAGACTTCGTCATGTCGCAGTTCTTGCCGGCGGACGTAGATCAGCGTATTTACGACCGCTATCAGATGCAGGTGATGCTCAACCACACCACCAAGCCGATCGTCTTCGTGACGCCCGATTTCGAGGGCTGCGTGGCGGCCGTCGAGATGTGCGAGGCCGTAGCCGGGAGCGCCGAGGCGTTCCGGCGCAAGCCGTTCGCCACCTGCTACATCAACGTCACTTCGGGGCTGATCGCCAATGCCGAGGCGCTGCAGAAGTGCATCTACCTGGCCGAAAAGGGCCTGCCGCAGCTCTGGATCCCGCTCAACGCGGGTGGCGTGAACTCTCCGGTCACCACGGCCGGCTGCATGGCTGCGATGAACGCCGGCATCCTGCTCGGCATCGTGCTGGCGCAGCTCGTCCGGCCGGGCGCGGCGGTCGGTGTGCCGGGCTGGAACGGCGGGCCGTACAACCTCAAGACCATGGTCGGCAACTACGTCTTGGCCGACGAACAGGGCGTGCCCACCTCGCTGGGCAAATACTACAACCTGCCCGTGTTCGGCCTGGGCGGCTCCACCGACGCCAAGGTGTTGGATCACCAGGCCGGCATGGAGGCCACGATCAGCCTGACGACCGCGCTGCTGCACGGCGCCAACATCGTGCACGATGTGGGCTTCATGGACTCGGGCCTCCAGGGCTCTCTCCAGCTCCTGGCGATGTGCAACGATACCATCGGCTTCCTGCGCGCGATGACGGCCGGCGTCGTGGTAGACGATGAGACATTGGCCCTGGATGTGATCGAAGAGCTCGGCCCCACCGGCAACTATCTGGGGCACGAACATACCCTCCGGCATTACCGGGAACCGTTCTATGCCAAACTGGCCGACAAAGGCCCCTACTCCTCGTGGTTCGAGCGGGGCGCCACCACCATGGAACAACGCGCGGCCCGGATGGTGGAGCGGATCCTGGCCACGCACAAGCCGCAGCCGCTTCCCGCCGACGTCCAGGCGCGGATCCAGGCGATCGTCGAGCGAGAACAAGAACGGATTGACACCCAGGAATGAGGCCCTCCATGACCAAAGACGAATCGCTCTTCTTCATGCGCCGGCCCTGGCGCTACGATCCCAGCTATCGCCGGCCCGCGCAGGCGTCCGATGCGCTCGGCTTTGCCACGAAGGCGCTGCATGCCGGCTTTCGGCCGCCGGTGGATCAGGGCCGGTTCAATTCGTTCACGCTGCCGATCATCCCCTCGATGACCTTTCCCTACGAGCGCTTCGACCGGATCCCCTATCCTGTGTACGGCCGCACGAAGACGCCCACGGCCGCGGTGCTGGAAGAGCGGCTGGCCGCACTGGAAGGCGGCGAGGCGTGCGTCACAGCCAGCTCCGGCTCACAGGCGCTCTTCAATCTGATCTTCACCATTGCCCGGCCCGGCGACAACGTCGTCACCTCGCTCTATACCTTCGGCGAGGGATATAAACAGGCCGCCAGCATCTTCCCCGAGCGGTGCGGCATCCGTTTTCGCTTCGTGGCCGATCCGGCCGATCCGGCCGCGTGGGAGCGCGCCATAGACGAGCGCACGAAGCTCGTCTGGGTCGAGACGCCGAGCAACCCGGTGCTCTTCGTCACCGACATCGCGGCCGTCGCCGAGGCGGCCCATCGCCGCGGGGTGCCGCTGATGGTGGACAACACCACGGCCACGGCCGCGCTGCAGCAACCGCTGAAGCTGGGCGCCGACATCGTCCTCCTCTCGATCACCAAGTTCCTGGCCGGCAATGCCACCATCCTGGGCGGAGCGATCGTCGGCCCGGAGGCCTTGACCGAAGACATCCGCTGGAACACCACCGAGTTCGTCGGCGCCATCATGCAACCCTTCGACTCGTGGCTGGCGGTGCAGTACCTGGAGACGCTGCCGTTGCGCATGGCAAAACACAGCGCCAACGCCCAGGCGGTCGCAGAATATCTGGCCGGCCATCCCAAGGTGCTGCGGGTCAACTACCCGGGGTTGCCGGATCATCCTCAATACGACCTGGCGCGACGCCAGATGCGCGGCGGCGGCGGCCTGTTGTCGTTCGTGGTGAAGGGCGGCATCCCGGCCGCGGCCCGCATGGTGGACAGCTTCAAGCTGATCATCCATGCGGTCACCTTCGGCACCAGCCGCACCATCTGCATGCACCCGCGCACCATCACGCACGAGCACATGACCCAGGAGGAGCGCGACCGGGTGGGGATTGACGACGGCCTGATCCGCCTCTCGGTGGGACTGGAAGATGTGGAGGACATCCTCGCCGATCTGGATCAGGCTTTGGCCAGGCTATAGACGAGGTGACCATGATCCGAGCCAATTATGCCGACCGCGGGACGCCGGCCTTCCGCGTGCTCAGCGATGCGCAATGCCATACGATCTACCTGGCCGCGCTGGATTGCCTGGATCAGATCGGCGTGGAGGTGGCCAATGCCGAGGCGCGCGAGCTGTTGCGCGCGGCGGGCGCGCGGGTCGAAGGCACCCGCGCCAGGTTGCCGCGGCACCTGGTGCAAGATGCGCTGGCTTCGACGCCGCCCGCCTTCACCCTCTGGGGCCGCGATCCCGGCCGGGAGATGCGGGTGGCTCCTGATCGGGTGCACTTCGGCCCGGGGCTGACCAACACCTATTTCATTGACCCAGAAACCGGCGAGCGCCGGCCGGCCCGGCGCGGGGACGCCGGCCTGACGGCCCGCGTGGCCGACGCCTTGCCCAACATAGACTATGTGATGGGCCTGGCGCTGATCGGCGACGTGCGGCCCGATCTGGCCTCGGTCTACGAGTTCGCGGAGCTGCTGGCGAACACCGGCAAGCCGATCATCGCCTGGGCGCACAAGCCCGCCAACGTTGCGGCGATGGTGCGCATGGCCGCGGCGGTCGCCGGGGGCGAGGAAGCGCTGCGCGCACGGCCGCTCTTTGCCCTCTTCTCCACCTATCCCTCGCCGCTGCGCCATACCGACGAAGATCTGGCCAATCTGCTCCTGGCCGCGGGGCACGGCGTCCCGGTCGTCTACCTTGGCGGGCCGACGGTGGGGCTGGAGTCGCCGGTGACCGGCGCCAGCGCGCTGGTGCTTCATCTGGCGGTGGCGCTGAGCGGCCTGACCATCGTCCAGCTCAAGCAGCGCGGCGCGGCGATGGCGATCGGCGCGGTGCTCGCGGCGATGGACATGCGCACTCTGCGGCCCGCATATGGCTCGCCCGAGATGAGCCTCTATAGCGCGGCCGCGGCCGACGTGGCGCGCTATCTGCACCTGCCGTTCATGGGCACGGCCGGCGCCACCGAGAGCAAGCTGCTCGACGCCCAGGCCGGACTCGAAGCGGCCATCCAGGTGCTCATGGCTGCGCTGAGCGGCGCCGCGCTGGTGCACGATGCAGGATTCCTGGACTGCGCCGACATCGGTTCGTTGGGGATGTTGGTGTTGACCGACGAGATCATCGGCATGGTCAAGCGCATCCTGCGCGGGGTCGAGGTCAGCGAGGAGACGATCATGCTGGATCTGCTTGCCGCGGTGGGCCCGGCCGGCTCCTTCCTGGATCAACCCCGCTCGGTGAGCCGGGCGCGCCAGGAGATCTGGGTGCCCGCGATACTCGACCGGGCGCCCTATGCGCTATGGGAGGAGGCCGGCCGGTCCGATGTGGCCGGCCGGGCCATGGCCAAGGCGCGCAAGATCCTGGCGAACCACCGCCCCACGCCGCTGGACGCCGCGACGGCCGCCCAGATCGAGGCGATCCTGGCCGCGGCCGCGAGAGAAGGGTGACCCGGCCGCTCTGGCGTCGGACGGGTGTGGGGGTTGGGGATTGGGGCACGCTTTCTATCTCAATGCTTCCACAATCGCCTTCACATTATACTTCATCATGTCAAGATAGGTCGGCGCCGCGCCTCTGGCGTCGGTGATCGAATGGGTGAACAGCCCGGTCACCACTTTGATGCTGACCTCCTGGGCGATCTGCCGGGCCAGTTGCGGGTTGGCGCCGGTCTCCAGGAAGATGGCCGGTGCAGCGTGCTCCTTGATGTGCTCGATCAGCGCGGCCATCTCCTGCGCGGAGGGGGAAGCGCCGGTGCTCACGCTGGGGATCACCGTGCCGACGACCGTGAAGCCGTAGCGGTCGGCGAAGTAGCCGAACGATTCGTGGTTGGTGACCAACAGTCGGCGCTCCGGCGGCACGGTCGCCACCTGCGCGGTGATCCAGCCATCCAGCTCCCGCAGTTTGGCGATGTAGGCCGCGGCATTGGCCGCATAGACCTCTTTGCCCGCAGGATCGGCCTGGCTCAGGCCGTCGCGGATGTTCTCCACGTACCGGATGACCGAGATGGGATCGAGCCAGAAATGCGGGTCCCCTTCGTGCGGATGCGCCTGTTCATCCCCTGGGATCGGCGTAGCGCTCGCTGTAGCAGCGGCGTGTGCGGATATCTCCGCGCCGCCCCGCTCACGCATGGTCAGACCGGCAGAAGCCTCGATGACGGTGCGCCTGCCGTCGGCGCCTTTGAAGACTCTGTTCAACCATTCCTCGAACCCGCTGCCGTTCACAATCAACACCTGGCTCTGGCTGATCCTGGCCACGTCCTGCGGGGTCGGCTCGAACCCATGGGGGTCAACGCCCATGGGCACCAACGCATCAACTTTGAGGCGGTCGCCGGCCACGTTCTGCGCGATGTCGGCCAGGAAGGTCTCGGCCGCCAACACCCTGAGCGCGACCTGACCTGCGCCGCCTGCCGCCGGCGCGGGTTGAGGGCCCGACAGCGCGCAGCCTGCCAGGCCAATCAGGGCCACAGCCACGATCAACGACCGGAGAACGGGAAAACGGTTCATGTCAACCTCCAAAAACGATCAGGGGTAACGACGAAAGCCGTCACCAGGCCAACAGTAAAATTGATATCTATTATCAATTTTGGCCTCAACAGCATACCATAGACACAGCCGTCCGTCAAATCCGGGCGATAGGGGGCAGCACTTCCAAATATGGAGTACTGCCGATCGTGCCCGAGAGCGCCACCTTCGTGTCCAACGTAGCGTGGGACTCCAGCTTGCAGGTGAAGACGAAGTGCTGCGGGAGCCATCCCCGAATGGGGCACGAATGCACGAATAGCCCGTTGCGTGATTCGTGCATTCGTGGTCGGATTCGAGGATGGCCCCCAACCCGCCACCGAAACGCATATTTGGAATTGCCGAATGCCGGGCCGCATTTTTGACAAACGCGCGCATCCATGCTATAAAACAGCCCGACAACAATATAGTTTCGAATGCAGGTGCGCTGTTTGCCCGGAAGCGCAGCGCGCAATGGGGGAAGACCGGTTCAGTCCGGCGCTGTCCCGCAACTGTAGCTTCGGCCTTGTGGCCGAAGAAGCCAGATTACCCGCCTGCATTCGCGGTCCGTGACACCCTCGCGGAAAGGGGTGGGTTATGGACGCCGGTTGCTTCGGCGCACAACACCCCGTCTTGATGACGGGGTTTTTGTTTCCATGGCTCAACCGTTCGCGGTTGAGCCTTTTTGTTAAACCCCTCCTCCTGCCTCCGCGAGCATCTCGTCCCTAAGGAGGAAACATGTCTCGCACCCGTTCGTTCGTTGTTCTGTTCATCGGTCTGGCAGCCGCGCTCATCGTGGCGGCCTGCACGCCCGCAGGGGCACCCGTCCCGCCCACCGCAACCGTGGCGACCGCTACAACCGTCCCGTCCACCGCGACCGTCGTCCCGCCGAGCGCCACACCCGTCCCGCCCACCGCGACCGTCGTCCCGCCGACCGCCACACCCGTCTCGCCGAAGCCGACCGCCGCGGCTACGCCGGCTGCGGGCTATCCGTTGGCGCTGAAGGATGACCTCGGCCGCGAGGTCAAGCTGGCGGCCCGGCCCGCGCGCATCGTCTCGCTGGCGCCCTCCATCACCGAGATCCTCTTCGCCGTCGGCGCCGGCCCGCAGGTGGTCGGCCTGACCAAGTACTGCAACTATCCGGCCGACGCGGCGCAGGGCCGCGAGATCATCGGCGGCTTCTCGGCCAAGACGATCAGCGTCGAGAAGATCATCAGCCTCAAGCCCGATCTGGTCTTCGCGGCGGGCGCCACGCACAAGCCGGTCAGCGAGGCGCTGGAGGCGGCCGGGGTGACGGTGTTCAACTTCGACCCGAAGGATTTCGCCGATGTGTACGCCGACATCCTGGCGGCCGGCGCGCTCACCGGCAACCCCGCGCAGGCCGAGAAGGTGGTCGCCGATATGAAGGCGCGGGTCGCAAAGGTGACGGCAATCACGGCGGCCATCCCGCCAGATCAGCGGGTCAAAGTGTTCTACGAGGTCTGGGACGAGCCGCTGATGACCGCCGGCCCGGCCACCTTCATCGGCCAGGTGATCGAGCTCGCCGGCGGGATCAACATCTTCGCCGACGTGAAGGAGCAATATCCTACAATCAACAGCGAGGCGGTGGTGACCCGCGGCCCCGACGTCATCCTGGGGCCCTCCTCGCACGGCGAGGGGCTGACCGCGGCCAAGATCGCCGGCCGGCCGGGCTGGGGCGAGCTGGCCGCGGTGAAGGCCGGCCGCATCGTGATCGTGGACGGCGACATCATCTCGCGCGCCGGCCCGCGCCTGGCCGATGCGCTGGAAGCCGTGGCGCGCGGGCTCTACCCCGAGCGGTTCAAGTGAAACGCGCCGGGCTGATCGCCGGGCTGACCGCGCTGCTGGCCGCCGGACTGATCGTCAGCCTGGGGGTCGGCGCGGTGGCCATCCCGCCGGGCCAAGCGGCGGCCGCGCTGTGGAGCCGCCTGGCCGCCGCGCCTGCGTCCGGAACAAGCGCGCCGGCCGCCGCCCAGGAAACGATCATCGTCTGGGATCTGCGGCTGCCGCGGGCGCTGCTGGCGGTCGCCATCGGCGCGGGGCTGGCCGCGGCCGGCGCGGCCTATCAGGCGGTCTTCCGCAACCCGCTGGCCGATCCGTTCGTGATCGGCGCATCGGGCGGCGCGGCGCTCGGCGCCACCGCGGCCATCGTGGCCGGGCTGCCGCTGGTGATGCCCGCGGCGTTCGCCGGCGCGGTGCTGGCGGTGATCGCGGTCTACCTGCTGGCGCAGACCGGCAGCCGGCCGAGCGCCATCAACCTGCTGCTGGCCGGTGCGGCGCTCAGCACGCTCCTCTCGTCCGCGGTGACGCTGCTGATGTTCCTGAGCGACCGCAATCTGCACGAGGTGTTCGCCTGGCTGATGGGCGGGCTGGCGGGGCGCAGTTGGCCGCACTTGCGCACGGCCGCGCCGCCGGTACTGATCGGGGTGGCCGCGCTGTGGGCGCTAGCGCGGCCGCTCGACGCGCTGACCGGCGGCGAAGAGAGCGCCCAAAGCCTGGGGTTGAACGTGGCGCGGGCGCGCTTCGCCATCGTGGCCGCGGGGACGTTGGCCACCGCGGCCGCGGTGGCGGCCGGCGGCATCATCGGCTTCGTCGGGCTGATCGTGCCGCACGCGGGCCGACGGCTGGTGGGCGGCAGCCACGCCGCGCTCATCCCGGTCTCGGCGCTGGCGGGCGGGCTGCTCGTCCTGCTGGCCGACGACCTGGCCCGTACGGTCGTCGCGCCGGTCGAGCTGCCGGTCGGCGTGCTGATGGCGCTGATCGGCGCGCCGTTTTTCCTGTGGCTGCTGAAACGGAGGTGAGAGAGGATCCTTGATGAACACACTCGAAACCTTTGCCCTGACCCTGGGCTACAACGGCCGCTCGGTGTTGGCCGATCTGAGCCTGGCGGTGCGGCCGGGCCGCGTGCTGGCGCTGGCCGGGCCGAACGGCGCGGGCAAGACGACCCTGTTGCGCGCATTGGCGCGGCTGCTGCGGCCGCGGCAGGGCGCGGTGCTGCTCGACGGCCGCGATGTGTGGCAGCTCTCGGAGCGCGACACGGCGCGGCGGTTGGGCTTGGTGCCGCAGAACGAGGCCCTGGAGTGGCCGCTGACGGTCGAGCAGGTGGTGATGCTGGGCCGGGCGGCGCATCGCGGCTGGTTCCGGCCCTATGCGGCGGCCGATTACGCCGCGGTGGACGCCGCGCTGGCGCAGACCGGGCTGGAACCGCTGCGGACGCGGCTGCTGAGCGAGCTTTCCGGCGGCGAGCGCCAGCGGGTGCTGATCGCCCGCGCCCTGGCGCAGCAGCCGGCCACGATCCTGCTGGACGAGCCGACCGCGCACCTCGATCTGCGCTACCAGGCCGCGGTGTTGGGCCTGGTGCGACGGCTGGCGCACACATGCGGCCTGGCCATCGTGCTCAGCCTGCACGACCTGAACCTGGCCGCGCTCTACGCCGACCGAGTGGCGCTGCTCGCGGACGGCGGGCTGCTGGCCGAAGGCTCGGCCGACGAGGTCTTCACCGTGGCCCACCTGCAGCGCGCCTACGGCGTCCCGATCGCGGTCGGCCGGCATCCGATCTACGGCACGCCGCTGGTGATGCCGGTGGCAGAAAGAGAATCAAGCCATGTCTGACACCCAACGCCGCGCGGCGCGGCAGGAAAACCGCAAGAAGGGCCTCGTCATCGTCAACACGGGGAACGGCAAGGGCAAGACCACGGCCGCGCTCGGCATCGTGCTGCGCGCCTGGGGCCGCGGGATGCGCGTCTGCGTCATCCAGTTCCTCAAGAACGAGCACGCCCGCTTCGGCGAAATCCGCGCGGCCGAGAAGCTCGGCATCGAGTGGATCAGCACCGGCGACGGCTGGACCTGGACGAGCCAGGATCCGGCCGAGACGCGCGCGCGGGCGCTCGCGGCCTGGCGGCTGGCGCAGGAAAAGATCGCGGGCGGCGGCTACGACATCGTGCTGCTCGACGAATTCACCTACCTGCTGCATTACGGCTGGCTGGAGACCGCTGAGGTCACTGCCTGGCTCGCCGCGCACAAGCCGGCCCTGCAGCACGTGATCATCACCGGCCGCTACGCGCCGCCCGCGCTGATCGAGTTCGCCGACCTGGTGACCGAGATGCGCGAGGTGAAGCATCCCTTCGCCACGCAGGGAATCCGGGCCCAGGCGGGGATCGAGTTCTGATGGACGCCCTTCCTCCGCGTCTGGTCATCGCGGGCGCACACAGCGGCGCGGGCAAAACCACGCTCACGGCCGGGCTGATCGCCGCGCTGCGCCGCCGCGGGCTGGTGGTGCAGCCGTTCAAGGCCGGGCCGGATTACATTGACCCCGGCTATCACACGCTGGCCGCGGGCCGGCCCTGCCGCAACCTGGACACCTGGATGTTGCCGGCCGAGGCGGTGGCCGCATCCTTCGCTCGCGGCTGCCGCGGGGCAGATCTGGCCGTGGTCGAAGGGGTGATGGGGCTGTTCGACGGCTTCGGCTACGACGACGAAACGGGCAGCACCGCGCACCTGGCCAGGCTCCTCGCCGCGCCGGTCGTGCTCGTCCTGAACATCCGGTCGCTGGCCCGCAGCGCGGCCGCGCTGGCGCAAGGCTACGCCCGCTTCGACCCCGCCCTGCCGCTGGCGGGCTTCATCCTCAACAACGCCGCCGGCGCGTCTCACGGCGCCGGGGTGGCGCGGGTCGTCGCCGGGGCGACGGGGCTGCCGTGTTTCGGCTGGCTGCCGCGCGATGAACGGCTGAACATCCCCGAACGGCATCTGGGCCTGGTTCCCACCGCCGAGCCGGGCCGCTGGGAGGCCTTCATCGCCGCGGCCGCCGACCATGTGGCGCACTATCTCGATCTGGACGCGCTGCTGACCGCCGCGCGCACCTCGCTCCCTCGGCCTCCTCTCCTGGCAGGAAAAGGGGCGGAGGCGGATCGCACCTCCTCGTCGAGAAGGGACAAGAGAGTGCGATGCCGTATCGCCGTGGCCCGCGACGAGGCGTTCAACTTTTACTACGAGGACAACCTGGAGCTGCTGGTCGAGGCCGGGGCCGAGCTGGCCTTCTTCAGCCCGCTGGCCGATCCCGCGCTGCCCGCGGGCACGGCCGGCCTCTACATCGGCGGCGGATTCCCCGAGGTCTACGCCGGCCGCCTGGCCGAGAACGCGGGACTGCGGCGCGCGCTGGCCGCAGCCATCGCCGACGGCCTGCCCACCTACGCCGAGTGCGGCGGGCTGATGTACCTGACCGGCTCGATCACCGACCTGGACGGCCGCGCGCACCCGATGGTCGGCGCGCTGCCGGGCCGTTCCGTCATGACCGGCCGCCTTACGCTGGGCTACCGGGAAGTGGTCACCGCGTGCGCGACGTGGCTGGCTCCGGCCGGCGTCGCCCTGCGCGGGCACGAATTTCACTACTCGGACTGGATCGAACGGCCGGCTGACCTGCCGGCGGCATATCGTATCGCGACCGCGGCCGGTCAGCCTGAGCGGCGCGAGGGGTATGCGTCCGGCAACCTGCTGGCTTCGTACATCCACCTGCACTGGGGCGCCAATCCCGAACTGGCCGCCCGGTTTGTCGCGGCGGCCAGGAAATTCGGGGCGAAGGGGCGTGATGTGTGAGTGGGGGATCAGGGATTGGGGATTAGGCAGGGGCATGCCGCCGAATGAATTCGGGGCGAACGGCTTGACAGGAGGCACTGCAATGAGAGAGATGCAAGAACCGGCACGATGGAGCGAGAGATTGGCCGGCGACTTGAACGAGATCGCCGACTGCGGCCAGCCGACATCCGCCGAGGTGGCGCGCCGGCTTTCGGCTGCCTTGACCGCGTTCCGCCGCTTCAAGGAGCTCGAGGCCGGCCGTCTCGACCCGTGGGAAGCGACCAGCCTCGCCGTGGCCGAGCAGAGCCTGGAGCGCGCCTGGCTGGCGTTCTCGCAGTTGCACGCCGACCTGCAAAAAATGCCGCGGAGCCGGCCATGAACGAGGCCATCTGGGCGCCCTTGGCGGCCTGGCTGTTGGATCGGCTCCTGGGCGACCCGCCCAACCGCTGGCATCCGGTGGCGTGGCAGGGGCGGTTTCTGGCGTGGGCGGAACGACCAGGGGTTGGGGATTGGGAATTAGGAATATCGAATACCGTCGTTCGTCGTTCGTCATTCGTCCGTTTCGCCTGGGGCGCAGGGGCGCTGGCGGCGGGCATGGCGCTGAGCGCGGGCGCGGCGTGGGGATTGATGCGCGTGGCCGGACGGCTGCCGTGGCCGCTCCGCCTGCTCATCGAGGCCGGGCTGCTGAAGCTGGCGCTGGCGAGCCGCGGGCTGGATCGCGCCGCGGGCGAAGTAGAGGCCGCGCTGCGTCGCGACGATCTGCCCGAGGCGCGGCGCCTGCTGAGCTGGCACCTGGTCAGCCGCGACACGCGCGAGCTGAGCGCCGAGGAGGTGGCCGGCGCGGCCGTCGAGTCGGTGGCCGAGAACCTGACCGACGCCTTCGTCGCGCCGCTCTGCGCGTACGCGGTCGCCGGGCTGCCGGCCGTCTGGGCCTATCGCTTCTGCCAGACCGCCGACAGCATGTGGGGCTACCACGATGAGCGGCACGAGTGGCTGGGCAAGCCCGCGGCGCGGCTCGATGACGCGCTCAACTGGCTGCCGGCGCGGCTGGCGGCCGGGCTGCTGATCGCGGCGACGTGGCTGATCGAGGGGCCGGCCGCCGCGGCCAACGCCTGGCGCACCCGACGCCGGGAAGCCCGCCACACCGCCAGCCCCAACGCCGGCCAGACCATGGCGACGATGGCCGGCGCGCTGGGCGTCACCCTGACCAAGCGCGGGCACTACGCGCTGGCGGGCGGCGACGCCGCGCTCACGGCCGACGTGCTGG
>JBBIKA010000046.1:0-21376 GCA_037445695.1 Chloroflexota bacterium | reverse complement strand
GACGCACAGCGCGCCGGCGCACGCGATGACCGGTTTAATTCTTTAACTTTCATCAGGCCGCCGATGCGGGCTCAAGCCCACACCACTCCTCCTCATGGTGTCACGGCTGCTGGGTCGGGAGCGCCGTCGTTGCCACCGGCCGGCGGCCCGACGGAACAGGCCCACCAGCCCCTGCGGCTCGAAGAGCACGATCATCACCAGAAGCCCGCCGTAGACCAGCAGATGCAACGAGCTCAGGGAGAGCCTGATCACGCCCAGGTCCAGGTTGGCCGTCAGGATGCGATCCTGCACCACGCCGTAGACGACCGCGCCCAGCACCGGGCCGATCAGGGTGCCGATCCCGCCGATCGTGGGCATGAGGACCATGGCAATGCTGACAGGGAAGCCGAAGACGGTCTGCGGATCAATGTAGAAGACATATTGGGCGTAGACGCTGCCCGCCACACCCACCATGAACGCGCTCAACAGCAAGGCCAGGATCTTGTAGCGCGTGGTGTTGACGCCGACCGTCTCGGCCGCGTCCATGTCCATGTTGATGGCAAACAGGCCCAGGCCGAACTTGCTGTTCTTCACCCACCAGGAGACCAGCAGCGCCAGCACCATCAGCGCCATGGTCCCGTAATAAAAGCCCGTGGCATACGCCCGAATGTCCGGCGGCGTGGGCAGCATCAGGCCGGTCGCGCCGCCGGTCAACACGCCCCGACGCAGGAGGCCCTGCAACAGCGCGCTGTGCTTGATGAGGTCGTCCACATTGAGCACGAGTAGGCGGGTGGCCTCGCCTACGCCGATGGTCGCGATGGCGAAGTACTGGCCGCGCAGCCGCAGGCAGGGATAGCCCCACAGCAAGCCATAGAACGCGGCCACCAGGCCGGCCAGCGGCATGGTCAGGAGCGGCGGCACCCCGCGCAGGGCCAGGATGGCCGTGGTATACGCGCCCAGGCCGTAGAAGGTCGCGTGGCCGAAGGAGGTCTGGCCGGCATAGCCGCCGAGGATATTCCAGGCCGTGCTCAGGATGATGTAGAGGAAGGTCAAGAAGGCCAGCGTCTGCAGATAGCCGCCGGCCAGTCGGAGAAACGGCAGCGCCAGCAAGAAAATCAGGCCGGCCAAGGCCGCCCATGTCTGCCAGGAGCGCAACATCTTGTTCACCGGAGCACTCCTTTGGGCTTCAGCTTGCCGATCAACCCCATGAGGCCGCCGGGCATGACGATCAGCACGATCACCAAGATGGCGAAGCTGATGAAGTCCTGCAGGGCCGGCATGACCGCCAGGACGCTCAGGGCTTCGGCCAGGGCCAGCACCAGCGCGCCGAGCGCCACCCCGACGAAGCTCTCCAGGCCCCCCAACACCACGATGCAGAAGCTCTTCAGCAGGTGCGACCGGCCGAAATCCGGGTCGAAGGCAAAGATCAGCGCCATCAGCGTTCCGGCCAGGGCCGCCAGCGCGGTGCCGATGCCGAAGGCGATCTCCATGATGCGCTCGGTGTTGATGCCCACCAACTGGCTGGCGGCGCTATCCTGCGCGGTGGCGCGGATCGCCTTTCCCAGATAGGTGTGGCCGAGAAAACGCTGCAGGCTCACCAGCGCCACGATGCCGACGATGAACACCAGCAGGCGATTCACCGAGATGGCAAAGCCGGCCACCCTGAGAGTCAACAACGTGTATGGCGTCGTGATCGTCCGGGTGTCGCCTGAAAAGAGCAGATAGGCGATATTCTGCATGATCAGCCACGTGCCGAAGAGGAGCAGGAGCGAGGAGATGGGGGGAGCCGACATCACGTGGCGGACGAGGAAGCGCTGGAGGAGGATCCCCAGGCCGAAAAAGAGCGGGACGATCAAGAGCGGCGCCAGAAAGGGGTTGACGCCGAGCCGGGCCACGAGCAGGAAGGCCGCATAGGCGCCCCACATCATCACGCCGGCATGCGCCAGGTTGACGATCTTCATCACGCCGTAGACGAGCGCCAGGCCATACGACATGGTGGCGTACAGTCCCGCCAGCAGCACCGCGCTGACGATCAGAGCAGGCAGGTCAATGCTCACGTAACCTCCTTTCAGTTGTCCATGCGCGGCAGCACACAACGCGCGATGAAAATGAGCAGCGCCCACGTGCCAGGCACTTTCGAAGTGCCTGGCACGTCTGTTTTCAGGTCAGGCGCGGCCTGGCGAGACGGTCGCGCCCTCCCGCCAGGCCGCGCCTGATGACCGGGCCATCCGCAGCCGGCCGCCCTACTTCTTGGGGATCGGCACGACGGCATCCGCGGTCGCCACCGACTTGGGGTAGATCAAGGCCACCTTGCCGCCCGGCAGATTCTGCATCATCACGTAGTCGTTGTTGATCTGGCCGTTGGCCTCAAACCAGACCCGGCCGCCGACGACCAGAGAGGGCTGCAGGTCGGTCTTGGCCAGCGCGTCGCGCACCTTCGTCTTGTCCAGGGTGCCGGCGCTCTCGATGGCCTTGGCCATGACGCGGGCCGTCTCGTAGGCCAGGGCCGGGAACCACTCGGCCGGCTCGTTGTAGGTCTTTTGGTACTTCTCAGCAAAGGCCTTGGCCTCGGCCGTTGGGATGTCCGCATGCCACCAGTTGCACGAGACGATGTAGTCCGCGGCCGGGCCCAGGGCATCGCGGGCCGCTTTTTCCGTGCCGCGCGGGCCATAGCTCACGATCAGGTGCGAGAGGCCCAGCTCGGTATAGCGCCGATGGATCGTGACGTAATCGGCGATGCGGGCATCGGCCAGGAAGACATCGGCGTTGGCGGCCTTGAGTTTCTGCAAAAGCGGATCGGCATCCTTGAGGTTGAGCTCGAACGGTTCGTCCATCACGACCTTGAAGCGATCGGGCGCGGCCGCGGCCTTGTCGAGCACGCCCTTGCGGAACTCTTTGCCGTGCGAACTGTTCTCGCCCACCACCGCAATCGTCACCGGCTTTTTGAGCTTGCCGGCATCTTGCTGGGTGGCCATCCAGTCCATCAGGGTGTGCGCCAGCTTTTCGATGCTGGCCAGCAGGCCGAAGATGTATTTCATGTTGCGCGCGTAGATCTCGCCGGTGGCGCCCCCGCCGTTCACGTAGGGCACCTGGTACTTCTCGGGCACGACCGTATGCGCGGAGATCAACGGCGTGCCGTAGCCGCCCAGGAGGGCATGCACCTTGTCCTCGGTGACCAGCTTCTCGTACAACTGGACCGATGTGGTATTGTCACTTTTGTCGTCGTAGATGATCAGCTTGACGGGGATCTTCTTGTTGTACTCTTTGACCATGATGCCGCCGGCATCGTTGATCTCTTTGATGGCGAGCTCGTAGCCCTTCTTGAAGTAGCCGCCTTCGCGCGCCTGGCCGCCCGTGAGGGGCAACGCCGCGCCTAAGAGGATCTCTGTCGGTGCGGCCGGGCCGGCCGGCGCACAGGCCGCCAGGACAGGCGCCAACAAAGCATACAGCGCCAATCCGATCAAGAATCTGTAGACACGCGCTGACTTCAACATGGAGCACCTCCTCGGGAAACTGAGTTTGGCTTAAGACCGAAGACCGAACGATGGACGCCGGAAACGCTGAGGACCCTGGCTCACCTCCTTTCCGACAGGACAGGCCGGCCGGTCGAGCTGGCTGCGACCGGGCCAACCGGAGGTGCAGTTGAAACGAATACGGCCAATATACGCGCAATTTAAGGTCAACGTTTGTTCGGTAAATATATGACGATTGAGCACGAAGAGAATCAAATTATACCCTGATGCCCGGAATAGTCAAATCGGAAGCGCCTTTTTGACAAAATCCGCGCCATCGTTTATACTTTTCCATGGTTGGGGAGTAGCCTGCGCGCAAGCGTTGAGCGGTCGTCATCTCGGAGCTGTGCTCCCGGTCGTTCACAGGTGCCCATTGTCGGGCATACGCGGCGAGACCACCACGACTTTTGTGGCCGTGGCAGGTCTCGTTTTTTATTGCCTGCGGCCCGAGAAAATGGGGAGGCGACATGATCGCAAGTTCACCGTGGCTTTGGGTAGGGTTCATCGCTTTCGTGCTGGCCATGTTGGCCGTTGACTTGGGGATCTTCAACCGCAAGACGCACGCCATCTCGATGAAGGAAGCGGGCATTTGGACCGCCGTCTGGATCGGCCTGGCGCTGGCCTTCAACGTGGTGTTGTACTTCTGGCAGGGGACCGAGCCGGCGCTCCAGTTCTTGACCGGCTATCTGATCGAGAAGGCGTTGAGCGTGGACAATCTGTTCGTGTTTGCGCTCATCTTTGCCCTGTTCGCCGTGCCCGCCCGGTATCAACACCGGGTGCTGTTTTGGGGCGTCTTGGGCGCGCTGATCATGCGCGGCGCGTTCATCGCGGCCGGCGCGGCCTTGCTCCACAACTTCCATTGGATCATCTACGTCTTCGGCGCGTTTCTGGTCTACACCGGCATCAAGCTGGCGTTCCACAAGGAGACCAGCATCGAGCCGGAGCGCAACCCGGCCGTGAGGCTGTTTCGCCGCTTCTTCCCGATCACCGACCGGTATCATGGCGAGCGCTTCTTCGTCCGGCAGGCGGGCAAGCTGTTGGCGACGCCGCTGGTGCTGGTGTTGGTAGTGGTGGAGAGCACCGACCTGGTGTTCGCGGTGGATTCGATCCCGGCCATCTTCGCCGTCACCAGCGACCCGTTCCTGGTCTACACCTCGAACGTGTTCGCCATCCTGGGCCTGCGCTCGCTCTACTTCCTGCTGGCCGGCGCGTTGGACAAGTTCTACTATCTGAAGACCGCGTTGGCATTCATCTTGAGCTTCGTCGGCGTCAAGATGCTGATCTCCGAGTGGGTCAAGATCCCCATCGCGCTCTCGCTGGCCGTGATCCTGGGCCTCTTGCTGGCGGCGGTGGTGGCGTCGCTGATCCGCAGCCGGCGGTCGCCGGCGGTCGTGCCCGTCGAAGAGTAGCCCGACCTCCCCAGGCGGCTGCTCCAGGATGGCGGACCGGGTTGGCGCGGCGGCTATCCTGGAGCAAGGGGCGTTTCGCCGGAGCGCCGGCCGCTCCGGCGATCTCTGCCCCGGCGCGAGCCGGCCTGCGCCCACACCTTCCGATTGACCGCAACTCCCTCCCCCTCGCCCCGACGGACTTGGACTTGGCGGTTCAAAAGCGTTTTTTCAGAGACTGCAAGATTGCGCTATATTGGCTGCCTAAAAATATTGAATTGTTAGCTTAGATTTTGCATCTTGCCGCATTGACCCCCACCCCCCGACCCCGCCCCCTCTCAGGGGGCGGGGAGAAGAGGGTCTTGCCGCCGCGCGGCGTCGCGGCGGCCGACCTCTTCGGCCGCTCATAGACCGCTGCCCCAGTTCGATCCGTCTATAGTCGGGCCGGGCCGCCACAGCAGGAAATGCGACATCCGCGATCTACCCGGCCAAGCCGACCGGGAGCTCCCGGCGCGGCTCAGCGCGAGTGGGCTCGGCCGCCGCGGTGATCCCCCGCCCGTCCGCCCGAAACTGGCTCTGATACAGGTGATAGTAGAAGCCGCGCTGCGCCAACAGCGTCTCGTGCGTGCCGCGCTCGATGATCTCGCCGTGGTTGATGACCAGGATCTGATCGGCGTTGCGAATGGTGCTCAGGCGATGGGCGATGACGAAGCTGGTGCGGCCCTTCATCAGCCGCAACATGGCCTCCTGGATGTGCTTCTCGGTGCGGGTGTCCACGCTGCTCGTCGCCTCGTCCAGCACCAGGATGCCCGGATCGGCCAGGATGGCGCGCGCGATGGCCAGGAGCTGGCGCTGGCCCTGGCTCAGGTTGCCGGCCCGCTCGGAGAGCTCCGTCTGGTAGCCGTGCGGCAGCCGGCGGATGAACGGATCGGCGTTGGCCAGCCGCGCCGCGGCGATCACCTCCTCGTCGGTCGCATCCAGCCGACCGTAGCGGATGTTCTCCATCACCGTGCCGCTGAAAAGGAAGGTGTCCTGTAACACGATGCCGAGCTGCCGACGCAGGTCGGCTATCTTGATCTGCCGGATGTCCTGGCCGTCAATGCAGATGCGGCCCGACTGAATGTCGTAGAAGCGCGTGAGCAGGTTGACGATGGTCGTCTTACCCGCGCCGGTGGGGCCCACCAGTGCCACCACCTGCCCCGGCTCGGCGTGCAGGCTCACATGTTTCAACACCGGCACGCCCGGCTCATACTCGAAGCACACATCTTCGAAGGTGACCTCGCCCCGCACCTGGACGAGCGGCCGCGCGTCGGCCGCATCGCTCACCTCGGCCGGCTCGTCAAGCGTCTCGAAGACCCGCTCCGCGCCGGCGATGGCCGACTGGATCGTGTTGTAGAGGCTGGCGATCTCGTTGAGCGGCCGGCCGAACTGCCGCGCGTAGTTGATGAACGCGGCGATAGTACCCACGGTGGCCAGTCCGGCCAGGGCCATCCAGCCGCCCGCGCCGGCTATGATGGCCAGGCCCAGGTTGTTGACCAGGTTCATCAGCGGGCCGATGAAGCCGGAGAAGATCTGCGCCTGTGTGCCGGCCCGCCGCAGCTCGCGGTTGGCAACGTCGAACTCGGCCAGCACCGCCTGCTCGCGGCCGTATGCCTTCACCACCCGCTGGCCAGTGATCGTCTCCTCGATGATGCCGTTCAGCTTGCCCAGCGCCTTTTGCTGCTGCCGGAAGCCGGCGCGCGTGCGGCCGCCCACCCAGCGCGTCAGAAACAGCATCATCAGGGGCACCGTCAACATGGTCACCAGGGCCAGCCGCCAGTTCAGGGCCAGCATCACCGCGGCCGTGCCGGCCAGGCTGAGGACGGCCGAGACGAGCTGCGTGACGCTCTGCGCCAGCACCATGCTGATGTTCTCCACATCGTTCGTCAGCCGGCTCATCAGGTCGCCGTGCGCATGTTGATCGAAGAAGCGCAGCGCAAGGGTCTGTTCGTGCTCGAACAGGTCGTTGCGGATGGCCGCCACGGTGCGTTGCGCGGCCGCGGCCATGATATAGGTCTGCAGCCAGGTGAGCAACGAGATGAGGAGGTAGACGCCCAGCATCAACCCGCAGAGGCGCACCAGCCCCGCCAGGTCGCCGGGCAGGATGTAGCGGTCAATGGCCACGCCCAGCAGATAGGGGCCCGCGAGCTGGAGGCCCGTGGTGGCGGCCACGGCGAACACGGTGAAGATCAAGGCCAGGCGCTGGCGACGCAGGTAGCCCCAGAGCCGGGCGAGCGTGCCAGCCGGGTTGCGGGCGTGTTCGACCGGCCGCATGAAGTGTGCGCCCGGCCCGCCCCCGCCCGGGCCGCCGCCGGGCCGGCCCAGCATGAAGGGCGGCGGTACAACGGGGGTGCGTTCGGTGGATCGGATCTTGGGGTCGGCCATGGTTCAGCGCTCCATCTGCGATTCATAGATCTCCCGATAGATGGGGCTGGTTTCCATCAACCGGGCATGCGACCCCTGGGCGACGATCTGGCCATCATCGAGCACGAGGATCTGGTCGGCGCTCAGGACGGTGCTGATGCGTTGGGCGACGATCAGGTTGGTGCGGCCGCGGCGCGCGTGGGCCAGCGCCTCTTGGAGGCGGGCCTCGGTCTCTACGTCCACCGAGCTGGTGCTGTCGTCCAGGATCAGCACACTGGGATTCATGAGGAGGGCGCGGGCGATGGCGATGCGCTGCTTCTGCCCGCCCGAGAGGTTCACCCCGCGCTGGCCGACGATGGAATCGTAGCCATCGGGGAAGGACATGATGAAGTCGTGCGCCTGCGCCAGCTTGGCCGCCGCGATCACCTCTTCGTCGCTGGCGTCGGGCCGGCCATAGCGGATGTTGTCGCGGATGGTGCCGCTGAAGAGGACCGATTCTTGCAGCGCGATGCTGATCTGCCGGCGCAGGGCGGTCTCGTCAATATCGCGCACATCTATGCCGTCCACCGTCACCCGGCCCTCCTTGACGTCGTAGAAGCGCGGGATGAGGTGCACGAGAGACGACTTGCCGGCGCCGGTCGAGCCGAGGAGGGCCACGGTTTGCCCCGGCTCCGCGACGAAGCTGACGTTCTTCAGCACCGGCTCGGCGTCGGCGCCGTCATAGCTGAAGGTGACGTTCTCGAACGCCACGCGGCCGCGCGGCGCGAACTCGGTCAGCGCGCCGGGCCGGTTCACCACCTCCGGTTGGCTGTCGAACACCTCCTGGATGCGCTCGGCCGAGGCTTCGGAGCGGGAGAGGCGCATGGTGAGCATGCTGACCATCATGATGGAAAAGAGGGTTTGCGTCAGATAGTTGGTGAAAGCGATGATCTGGCCCACGTGCAGCGAGCCGGCCTTCACCTGGACGCCGCCCAGCCAGAGGGCCGCCACGACGCCGGCATTGAGGATGAGCATAACGAGGGGCATATTGAGGGCCAACACCTGGGCGGCCGTGATGTTCTGCTGCATCAGTTGTTCGTTGGCTTTGCGGAAGCGGCCGATCTCGTGCGCCTCGCGCACGAACGCTTTGACCACGCGCACGCCGGCCAGGTTCTCCTGCATCACGGTGTTGAGCGCGTCGAGCCGGCGCTGGACTTCGCTGAAGAGGGGATGGCTCTTGTTGATCAGCCAGATCACCACGGCGAGCACCAGGGGGATGAGGACGACGAAAAGCAGCGCCAGGGTGGGGCTGGTGAAGATCGCCATAATCAGGCTGCCGACCATCAGGAGGGGCGCGCGCACCATGATGCGCAGCAACATCATCACCAGCTCCTGCACCTGGGTCACGTCGTTGGTTAGCCGGGTAATGAGGCGACCGGTCTCCAGCCGGTCCAGGTTGCCGAAGGAGAGGGATTGGACCTTGGCGAAGAGGGCGCTGCGCAGGTCGGCGCCGAAGCCCTGGGCCGCGAGCACCGAGAAGATGGCGCAGCCGGTGCCGCCGATGGCGCCGATGGCCGCGAAGCCGACCATGAGCAGGGCGGTGTGCAATACGAGGGGCATGTCGCCGCGGGCCAGGCCCTGATCCACGATGCGCTGGACCATGCGCGGCTGCATGAGGTCCATGACCACTTCGAGCATCATGAGCAGCGGCGCAAGCACGGCCCACTGGCGATACGGCCGCAGGAAACGAGCGAGTTTACGCGTCGCAAGCATGACGGTTCTCCGCCTTGGATTCATTTTGCCGGCTGAATAAATCGTCGGCCTCGGTGATGACCTTGCTCAGGTTTTCGCGCATCTGGAGCATGAGTCGCCGCAGGACGACCCGCTCCTCGACGGTGAAGTCGGTGAAGGTTTCCTGGGCCAGGCGCGCCAGCGCGGCGGCGACATCGGCCTGGATGGCCCGGCCGGCATCGGTGAGGTAGACGCGCGAGACGCGTTGGTCGTCGGGATCGCTCTGGCGCTGGACGAAACCGGCTTTTTCCAGGCGTTGGAGCATCTTGGTGACGGTGGCGGGCGTCAATTGGAGCCGGCCGGCCAGCTCGCTCTGGGTGAGGCCCTCCTGTTCGTGCAGGAGATGGAGCACGGGCGGCTGGCCGCGGTAGACGCCCAGGGTCTCTAGCAGCTCCTGGGCCCGGATATAATGCAGCCGGCAGACCTGGCCCAACAGGAAATCGAGTGCTTCAAGCTCCGAGAATTGCGCCATGTGACCTCCGCCCGGCCGGTTGCGCCGACGGTTTAGTTAGACGGCTAAACATCTTTCCTGATGCATTATCGTCGGAAGGCCGATATTTGTCAAAAATCACCAGATCAGGTCGGTGGGCCGATGGCCAGAAGCCCGGAATTTGACAGCCGCCGCGCGATGATGTATGATTCCGGTAATGTTACCGGTAAAATTACCGGTAAACTTATCGCCATCCGCTGCGCCAGAAGCAGCCCCCAAGCCGCCGGCGCGGCCGCGGCACCCCAATGCCATCAGAAAAGGAGGTGTTTATAGACCGACCGAAGTCCAACCAGCGACTGCATCGTTCGTAACCGAATCTTCACCCCACATCTCGGAGGATACTGCCATGAAGAGGTTCCCGTACGTCATCTCGCTCTGTGCGCTCGTCGTGGCCGTGCTGGCCGGCTGCGCGGCCGGCCAACCGACGGCGCCCGCCCCCGCGCCGGCCGCCCCGACCACCGCGCCGGCTGCTGCCGCCCCGACCGCTGCACCCACCGCTGCACCGGCCGCTCCATCGAAAGTGACCCTCACCGTGATGGCGAGCCAGGGCTGGATCAAGGACGCCGAGCTCGAGCTGGCCAAGAAGTTCGAGGCCGAGACCGGCATCCATGTGGACTACCAGATCATCCCCGCCGACCAGTACTTCAACGTGCTGAAAACCAAGCTGAACGCCGGCGAGGCCGCCGATATCTTCGGCGGGCAAAGCGGCAAGTCCGACCTGAAAGTCCAGTACGATGTCGAGAAGAACGCCGTTGACCTGACGGCCGAGGAATGGACCAAACGCCACGACCCGCTGGCGCTGGATCAGGTCAGCCTGAACGGCAAGGTATACGGCATCGAGATCTGGGATACCATCGCCTCGAACTACTTCGTCATCAACTACAATAAGGAGATCTTCCAGAAGCTGGGGATCAGCGTCCCGCAGAGCTACGCCGAGTTCAAGGCGGCTTGCGAGAAGATCAAGGCGGCCGGCATCGTCCCGATCTACGAGCCGATCTCCGACGGTTGGCACCACGTGTTGTGGTTCCCGATGATCGGCCCGCGCTTCGAGGAGCTGAACCCCGGCCTGGCGGAGCAGTTGAACGCCAACAAGGTCAAGTTCGCCGACAACAAGACCATGCTCACAGCGCTACAACAGCTCAACGAGCTGTATAAGGCCGGCTACTTCGGCGACAACGCCCTCTCCGACACGTTCGCGGACACCAACAAGGTGTTGGCCAGCGGCAAATATGCCATGGCGTTGACCACTCTGACCGCGCCGATCAGCATCGAGAAGGATTACGGGGTGAAGGCCGCGACCTTCAGCTTCTTCCCGATCCCGCTGGTGGACAACAAGCTGGCGCCTGCCCACCCGGCCGGCCCCAGCAAGTTCATCTACGCGCGCTCGAAGCACATCGCCGAGGCCAAGCAGTATCTGGCCTTCCTGGCCCGGCCCGATAACCTGCAATATCTTCTGGACAACACGCCCGACTTTGCCTCCCTCACCTTCTCCGGCTTGAAGGACAAGTGGACGGCCGAACAGAAGGAGTTCCTGCAAACCTACCCGGCGAAGACGATCGTGTATCAGGATGCCGTGACTTACGTCAATCCGCAATGGATGGACATGGGCAAGGACATCGTGGCCATGTTCACGGGTACCCTCACCCCGGAAGGGATGCTGAAAAACATTGATCAGCGCCGCGCCGACATGGCGAAGGCCGCCAAGGACCCGGCCTGGGCGCAGTAATCCAGGCCACACCTGCCGACCCGCAGGCCTCCCGCGGCGTCGCTCCGCTCGTCCGGCGGCCGACGCCACGGGGGGCAGTCGCCGGCCGGCGCCGCCGGGGTCGAGAGCCGACCGCCGGGAGGAAGACGCGCGATGGGAAACAAGGCCTATCCTTTTTATTTCGTGAGCGGCGCGCTGTTCCTATATCTGCTCTTTTATGTGCTGCCCAGCGTCATGGGCTTCTTCTACGCGTTCACCGATTGGAACAGCTTCTCGTCCGCAGTCAATTTCGTGGGCCTGGCCAACTTCAACCTCATCTTCTCGGCCGGCCGGGGCTACCTGCCTTTTCTCAAGAACACGATCGTTTTCACGGTCGCGACGATCGTGCTGAAGACCGTGATCGCCCTGGGGCTGGCGGTCTTGCTCACCCGCGGCCTGAAACACCTGGCGCACTTTCACCGGGTGATCATGTATCTGCCGGCCGTGTTGCCCATGTTGGTCGTCAGCCTGATCTTCAAATCCATCCTCAATCCGGCGACCGGCTTGCTGAACACCTCTTTGCGCGCCGCCGGCCTGGGCTTTCTGGCCCAAAAGTGGCTGGTTGATGTGCGCTGGGCCATGCCTTCGATCATCGGGGTGGACACGTGGCGCGGGGTCGGCTACATCATGGTCATCCTGATCGCGGGCATCCAGGCCATCCCCAGGGATTACTACGAGGCGGCCGCCATTGATGGCGCGAGCGGCTGGCGGGCGTTCCTGCACATCACGCTGCCGCTCCTCATGCCCGTCCTGACGGTCACCACCGTGCTGAATCTGCTCCACGGCCTCAAGGTGTTCGACATCGTGTTTGTGCTGACCAACGGCGGCCCCGGCCGCGCCACCGACACCGTCTACACGGTCATCTTCGACGAATTTTCTAAAGGACGCTATGGCGTCGCCACCGCGCTTTCTTCGGTGCTCTTCCTGATCATGATCGGGCTCGGCTACCTGGTGATCCGATCCATGCACCGCAGCGAGGCAGGATGATCCCGATGAAACGCACGTTACGAGGCCTTCTCTATCACGCGATCGCTCTGGTCGTCAGCCTGATCATGTTCACGCCGGTCTACCTGGTCTTCGTCAACGCGCTGAAGACGAAGGCCGAGGCCAGTTCCATGGGGGTCGAGCTGCCGGCTGTTCCCCAATGGCAGAACTTTGCCACGGTGATCGAGCGGGGCAAACTGGTGACCGCGTTCGGCAACAGCCTGCTTTATGCCGTTGTCGCGACCCTGATCGGCACCTCGCTGGCCGCCCTGGCGGCCTACGTGCTATCGCGCCATCGCACCCGCTTCAATCGCTTCATCTACTTCCTGATCATCGCCGGCATTGCCATGCCGACCAACTTCGTGACCCTGACCAAGGTGATGCAGCTCACCCACCTGATCAACACCCAGGTGGGGATCATCATCCTGTATGCCGCGTCGCAGATCCCCTTCAATGTCTTTTTGATCTACGCCTTCGTGGAGACGCTCCCGCGCGAGCTGGACGAAGCCGCCATCATAGACGGTTGCAGCCCGCTGCGGCTTTTCTTCTACGTGATCTACCCCCTATTGACGCCCGTATTGGTCACGGCCGGGGTGCTGAACCTGCTGGGCATCTGGAACGAGTTCCTCTTGCCCCTGTACTATCTCAATCGCAGCACCTATTGGCCCATGACGCTGGCGGTCTATAACTTCTTCGGGCAATTCCAGTCCGATTGGAGCCTGGTGTCGGCCGATGTGGTGCTGACGATCCTGCCGGTCATCGTGATCTACCTGATGGCCCAGCGCTTCATCCTGGCCGGGATGACGACGGGCGCGGTGAAAGGTTGAGCGAGGCATCATGGACCATCGCCTGTGGAAAGACAACTGGGCCGAAAGCCGACAACATTACCTGGATTGGTGGGCCGGTCGGGGTCTGGTCATCAGCATGTGGGAACATCTGGAAAAGGAAGGCCCCCCGCACGAGGAGGTGCCCTGTCCGCCGCCGGCCCGCGATCTGCAGCAGTACTGGTTCGACCCGGAGTGGCGCGCGGCGCACCTGCACTATCGCCTGTCCCGCAGCTCGTTCAAGGCCGACATCCTGCCGGTCGCCAACACCCATCTGGGGCCGGGTTCCCTGGCGGCCATCCTGGGGGCCGAGCTTGAAGCGGGCGAGGAGACCATCTGGATCCGTCCGGCCGCGGACCCCGCCGCGGCCATCCGCTTCGACGAGCAAAACCGCTGGTGGCAGCTCCACCTCGCGCTCATCCGAAGCTGCCGGCAACTCGGCCAGGGCCGTTATTTCGTCGGCTGTCCCGATCTGATCGAGGGCCTCGACACGCTGGCCGGGCTGCGCGGTACCCAGGCGGTCCTGCTCGAAATGATGGATGAGCCTGAACGGCTCGAACAGGAGCTGCACGCGGTCAACGCGATCTGGTTCGAGGTGTTCGACCGCATCTACAACGAGATCAACCTGGACGGCGAGATGGCCTTCTGCTATTTCTCGATCTGGGGGCCGGGGCGGGTGGCCAAGCTGCAGAGCGACATCTCCGGCATGATTTCCCCCAGGAACTTCCGGCGTTTCGTCCAGCCGTTCATTCGCGAACAGTGCCGTCGGCTCGACTATTCCCTCTACCATCTGGACGGCGTTGACGCCCTGCGGCACCTTGACGCCCTTCTGGAGATCGAGGAGCTGGACGCCATCCAGTGGACCCCCGGCGTGGGCCAACCGCAAGGAGGCGACCCGCGCTGGTATGGCCTCTACCGGCGGATCCGCGCGCACGGCAAGGCCATCATGCCCTGCTGGGTGGAACTGAACGAACTGCAGCCCCTGCTCGATGCGGTCGGACCGGCCGGCGTCAACGTCTTGATGCACTTCCGCACCGAACGGGATATTGACGCCGCGCTGGAGATCGCGGCGCATTACCGGTGATTCTATCCCAACCCGAGAACACAAAATGCCTACATCGAAACCTATCATCCGGGCCGATGGGTTATACCTTGAGGCCGACCAGGCGCGCCTGATGGTGACGCCTTACACCACCAACTGCATACGGATTCGTTACACCCTGAAGCCGGAGTTCAGCAGCCGGCCGAGCCTGATGGTCATCGCCCAGCCCGCAGCGAACGTCGGCTTCACCGTGACGGAAGGCCCCCAGCACGTGGCGCTCGCCACTGCGCAGGTGACGGTCGAGATCAACCGGCAGACCGCAGCGATCACCTATCGCGATAAGCGGGGCGACGTGTTGACCAGGGAACCGGAGCGCGGGGGAAAAACGCTCGAACCGATTGCGGTGGCCGTCTCGGTGTTCGATGAATCTGGCGTGATCCAGAACGAAGAGACCGCCGATGGCATCCGTGTGCATGCCCGCCATGTGCGCAAGGTCTATGATCGCCAGGCCTACCACACGAAACTGGAATTCGAGTGGGCGCCGGGCGAAGCGCTCTACGGGCTGGGCTCGCACGAGGAAGGCATGTGGAACCTGCGGGGCCAGCATCAATATCTCTACCAGCAGAACATGAAGGTGGTCATCCCGGCGCTGGTTTCCACGCGCGGCTATGGCATCCTGCTGGACAGCTACTCGCTGCTGACCTTCCACGACGACGCCTTTGGCTCCTATGTTTGGAGCGATGTAGATGACGAGCTGGACTACTACTTCATTTACGGCCCGGAGTTCGATCAGATCGTGCGCGAGATGCGCCGCCTGACCGGCCGGCCGCCCATGTTGCCCAAATGGGCGTTCGGGTACATTCAATCCAAAGAGCGCTATACCTGCCAGGAAGAACTGCTCCAGGTCGTGCGGGAATATCGCGCGCGCGGCCTGCCGCTCGACTGCATCGTGCTGGACTGGAAATCATGGCCCGGCAACCTGTGGGGACAGAAGACGCTGGACCCGGAGCGCTTCCCCGACCCCCGGCGCATGACCGCGGAGCTGCACGCGTTGCACGCCCGCCTGATGGTTTCGATCTGGCCCATCATGCGGCCGGGCGGCGCGAACTGGCAGGAAATGCACGCGCGCGGCTTTCTGCTCGGCGATCGGGCCACCTATAACGCGTTCGACGAAAACGCACGCGCGCTTTACTGGCAACAGGCGCACGAAGGCCTTTTCTCCCAGGGCATAGACGCCTGGTGGAGCGATTGCACCGAGCCGTTCGAGGCCGACTGGCGTGGGGCAGTCAAGCCGGAGCCCGAAGAGCGCATGCGCATCAATGTCGAAGAGGCCAAGCTCTATCTCGATCCGCAATATATCAACGCGTATTCGCTGCTCCATTCCCAGGGCATCTACGAAGGGCAGCGCCGGGTCACCGGCGACAAGCGGGTGGTGAACCTGACGCGCTCGGCCTATGCCGGGCAGCAACGCTATGCCACGATCACCTGGTCGGGCGACGTGAGCGCCACCTGGGACACCCTGCGCCGCCAGATTCCCGCCGGGCTGAGCTTCTGCGCGACGGGCATGCCGTATTGGACCGTAGACATCGGGGGCTTTTTCGTCAAGAAGCGGCCCGACCTGTGGTTCTGGCGCGGGGACTACGACCTGGGGATCGAAGACCTGGGCTACCGGGAGCTTTACGTGCGCTGGTTCCAATACGCCACGTTCCTGCCGATGTTTCGCGCGCACGGCACCGACACCCCGCGCGAAATCTGGCGCTTCGGCGCGGCCGGCGACTCGATGTACGAGGCGCTCGTCAAGTTCCTGCATCTGCGCTATCGGCTGCTGCCCTACATCTACTCGCTGGCCGGTTGGACCACGCAGCGCGACTACACGATGCTGCGCGGCCTGGCGTTCGACTTCCGGGCCGATCCCCTCGTCTACGACATCGCCGATCAGTTCATGTTCGGCCCCGCGTTCCTGGTGGCGCCTGTGACGCAGCCGATGTATTACACCGTCGGCTCCAGGCCGTTGGCCGGCGTCAGCAAGAGGCGCAGCGTCTACCTGCCGGCCGGCTGCGACTGGTACAACTTCTGGACCGACGAGCGGCTTGCCGGCGGCCAAACGGTGTGGGCCGATGCTCCGCTCGACATCCTGCCGCTCTATGTGCGCAGCGGTTCCATTGTGCCCATGGGCCCACTCCAACAATATGCGGATGAGCAACCGGATGCCATCGTGGAGCTGCACATCTATCCCGGCCAGGATGGCGAGTTTGAACTTTACGAAGATGAAGGGGACGGCTATAATTATGAACAAGGCGCGTTTGCGACCATCTTGATCCGTTGGCAAGAAGCCGCCGGCCGGCTGATCCTGGATACGCGTGTCGGCAGTTACCCCGGCATGCGGGAAGAACGGACGTTTCTGGCCGTGCTCCACGGCGAAGGATCGGCCGGACCAGCGCGGGATGAACATAGCCGATCCAGGTTGGTCACTTACAAGGGCCAACCACTCGCAATCCAATTTTAGGATAGGCAGTTGCGAAAATCACAAGAGAAACGAGTAGCCCGTGGCAAGAACCGCTAAGCTCAAAAAGCTCACCATCGTAGACATCGCGGAGCGGGCCGGCGTATCGGTGTCCACCGTCTCGCGCATTCTCAACAACAAGCCGGACGTCGCCGAAGAGACGCGTCAGCGCGTGCTGCAGGTGATCGCAGAGCAGCGTTTCGCGCCCCATAGCGCGTGGCAACAGTTGCGCTCGGGCAAAAGCCGCGTGATTTCCCTCCACTTTCCCCAGGATTTCAACTCGCCCGCGCAGGAGATCATCACCGCGGCCGCGCTGTGTTGCGCGCGAGAAGGCTATTCCCTCAACCTGATCGCCCACGATCTGAGCGAAAACGATCTGTTGACGCTCTTTCGCAGCGGCCAGGCCGACGCCGCGATCCTGATGGAGGTCCTTGTCCACGACTGGCGGGTGGAGCTCTTGCGCCAGCACGGATACCCGTTCGTGATGATCGGCCGTTGCGAGGATAACACGGGCCTGAGCTATGTGGATGTGAACATCGGCCAGGGGGTGTTCGACGCGGTGGAGCACCTGGTGGCGCTGGGGCATCGGCAGATCGGTTTTGTCACGCTCACGCCGATCTTGCAGGGCAAGGAATATGCCTATACGACCTGGGCACTGCAGGGATACCGGCAGGCCTGTCACCGATACGAATTGCCGATCCTCTGGCTGGCGGCCGATCTAAAATCGAACGATGTGCACAACGCGGTATTGCGTTTCCTCGATGAGAATCCGGCGCTTACCGCGCTGGTGACGCCTCAATATGCCGGCGTCCCGGTCATCCTCAAGGCGCTCCAGGCCCGCGGGCTGCAGATCCCGGCCGATATCTCCGTGATCGGGCTGATGGACGATTCGCTGGCCGAAGCCATGACGTTCCCCTTGACCACGATCAACTTCCACTCGCGGGAGCTCGGCAACGAGGCCGCCTGCCTCATCCTGGCCCGGCTGCGCGGCGAGCCGCGCGCGGCCCAACAGATCCTGCTGCCGGCCGAGCTGTGCGTGCGGAGCAGCACGGGTCCGCCGTGCACGGCCGCGCGGTAAAGCAAGCGCCGCCCGTCCATGGATGGAGCACGCCCGGCGATTTCATCGCCGGGCGACCTCGCCGCAAAGCGCTTACCGCGCCCACGTCTCCTTGAGCACGCGCAGAGCATTGAGCCCCAGCACCTTCGCGATCTCCTCCGCTTTGTAGCCGTGGGCCACCAGCCAACGGGTCACGTTGGGAAAGACCTCGGCCGGATTCTCTAGCCCCTTGACGTAGGGCACTTCCTCGAACTGCACGCCCCCGCGTGCCGCGCTGATCGAAAGCGCCGCCGCAAAGACGTGATGCAGGCCCACATGATCTCCGAAAAGGGTGTCGGGCCCGAACGCGACATGGTCAATGCCGACCAGGTTCGCCACGTACTCGAAGTGCTCCATGTACGATTCGATGGAGTGCAACGGGTGGTTTTTGGTCAACGTGGTGTGCGGCGCGGCCTCGATGCCGATCACCCCGCCCTTCTCGGCACATGCCCGCAGCGCATCGTCGGTCTTCAGGCGGTTCGTGTTCCACAGCGCGCGGGCGCCGACGTGCGTGATGAAGGTCGGCTTTTCGCTGGCTTCGATCACATCCAGCGTGGTCTTGTCCCCGCAATGCGAGGTGTCTATGGTCATGCCGAGCTTGTTCATGCGCCGCACCACCTGCCGGCCGAACTGCGTCAGGCCGCCGTCGTTGGCCTCGCGCAGGCCCGAACCCAGCGCATTCGACTCGGAGTAGGTGATCCCCATGATGCGAATGCCCAGGCCGTAGAGCACATCTACCCGATCGAGTTCGTTCTCGATGGGCGTGGCCGCCTCCAGGCAGGGGATCAACGCGATCTTGCCCTCCCGCTTGGCCCGATAGATGTCCTCGAGGGTGCCGGCCACCAGGATCAGGTCCTGATGCGCGAAATCGCTGAAGCGGATGCCGATGTCGTGGATGACGTCGGTCCATTTCCAGCCGGCGCGCGAGGTGATCATGGCCGTCCCATCCATGAAGTTCTCGACCACCACATCGAGCCCCGAAACGCTCAGCCCTTCGTAGCCGGTCCAGTTGCGCCCCAGCCGGTTGTATTCGAAGATCTGCGTGATATCTTCCGGGGTCACGAAGGTGTGATCGTGCAGGGAAAAGACGATGTGCTCCTCGAGCAGCCGCTGCACCTCGGCTTCCTGCGCTTCGCTGACGGGGTAGATGTAGGGCTCGACCCGGCCGATCTGCTTGGCCAGCTTGAAAGGCTGATAATCTACGCCCGGTTCGAGATATTGGAACGACTGATAGCCGTTGTAAGGTTTGACTTTCACGCGCACGCTCCTGTAAAACGTGCCAGGCACCTTTCGGGTGCCTGGCACGTCCATTGCGAAGTGATCTTACGCGGCCGGCGCATCCCGGCCGCCGGCCGCGTCCGCAACGTTTACTTGCCGTCCGACACCCACCACTCGTGCAGGTTGCGCAGGAGGCCGTTGGTCGTGATCATGTGGCTGGCGTTGTTGACGCGCTTGTTCATGGCCACCAGGCGCAAAGGCCAGTAGAGCGGTACGATCGGCATCTCTTCCAGGAACTGGATCTGGAACTCGTCGTAGATCTTCTTGCGCTCGGCCGTATCGGCCGTGTTGGCGCCCTTCTCCAGCAGATCGTCCAACACCTTGCTGCTGAACTTGCCGAAGTTGTACTGGCCGCCGGTCTGATACTGCGATCGCACGTCCGGATCGAGCACGCCGCCCCAGCCCACCAGGCCCAGATCAAACTCACCCTTGCCGAAGCGCGCCATCATGGTGGGGAAGTCCATCTTCTCGATCTTCACCTTGACGCCGGCCGCGGCCAGGTTGGCCTGAATGATGTCGGCCGAAAGCTCGCGCACGATGTTGCCCGTGGGCACCAGGAGCGCGTATTCCTTGCTCGCATCCCAGTTGGCCTCCTTGAGGAGGGCCTTGGCCTTCTCCACGTCGTAGGGATACTTGCCCTCGACCTTCGGGTTGTAGTAAGAGGTCACCGGGATGATCGGCCCCTGGCTCACGACCCCCTGGCCCTTGAGCAGCTTATCCACAATGAGCTGGCGATTGATGGCGTAGGCCAACGCCTGGCGCACTCGCTTGTCGGCCCACACCTTGCTCTGATCGCCGTTGATGATCATGTACTGATAGCCGTTGTCCTGATAGCTGTAGGCCTTGACGTTGGGCAACGCCTTGACCCGCTCCCAGTCGTCCAGGGGGATGTCGCCGATGCCGCCGCCCGCGGCCATGTCCACCTCGCCCTTTTCGAGCTGCGCGACCATGGTGGCCGGGGTGACGATGCTGACGATCAGCTTGTCGAGGTGCGGCTTGCCGCGGTAGTAGTCGTCGTTGCGGGTGTATTCGACGAACTGGCCGGTCTCATACTTGACGAACTTGAACGGCCCGCTGCCCACAGTGGGCTTCATCCAGAAGTCCGCCTTGCTGAACTGGTCGGGCGGCACGTCCTTCAAGATGTGCTTCGGGATGATATAGATGCCGGTGCCGATCAGCTCCAACAGGAAGAGCGGATCTACCGGGTTCTTGGTGATGAACTGGATCGTGTGATCGTCAATCACCTTGACGCCCTCGACCGTCTCCACCCCCTCGCCGCGCTTCGAGCCCTTCAGCCCCTTGAGCGGCGACACGTTCGCCCCGCGATTGGTCTCGATCTTGGGGTGCGTGATGGCCCAGATGGTGAACTCGACATCGGCCGCGGTCACGGGCGTGCCGTCGTGCCATTTGGCCTTGGGATTCAGGTGGAAGGTGAAGGTTGTCTTGTCGGCGCTCACGTCCCACTTTTCGGCCAGCCGCGGCACGAAGTTCACCTTTTCGTCGAAGGTGACCAGCGTGTCGAAGAGGATCGCCACGTTGAAGTAGCCGTAGCTGGAATCGGTGTTGATCGCGTTGAAGTTGTTGGGCGGGCTCCACATGGCGATCGTGACCTTGCCGCCCTCCTTGACGGCCGGCGCGGCCGGCGCCTTGGTGGCCTCCGGTGCCTTGGTGGCCTCCGGTGCCTTGGTGGCGACCGGCGCCGCGGTCGCCGTGGGCAACTGCGGCGCGACCAAGGTGGCCGGCCGGGTAGCCGTGGGCAGCGCGGCCGGCGTCGCGGCCGGCGCGCAGCCGGCGATGGTGCTCATCAGCATAACGACGAGCATCATGGCCGACAGCAGCTTGAACAACCGTTGCTCCTTCATGGTCTGCTCCTTTGAGTGAGAATGCCTAACGACGCAACTGCGGATCGAGCGCGTCCCGCAGGCTGTCGCCGATGAAGTTGATGCTTAACACCGAGATCAGGATCATCATGCCGGGCGGGATCCACAGCCACGGCTTCGATTCCAGGATCGTCAACGATTGCGCGTCGTTGAGCATCTGGCCCCAACTGGCGGTGGGCGGCTGGACGCCCAGCCCCAGGAAGCTGAGGGCCGACTCCGACAGGATGGCCGAAGCCACGCCGAAGGTGGCGGCCACCAGCAGCGGCCCCATGGCGTTGGGCAGGATGTGATGCAGGATGATGCGGCCGTTCGGCGCGCCGATCATGCGCGCCGCCCACACGAAGTCGTTGGTGCGCAGCCGCAACACTTCCCCGCGCACGATGCGCGCCACCTGCGGCCACCCCAACAGGCCGAGCACGAGCATGATGTTTTGCAATCCCGGCCCTAACAGGGAGACCAGCACCAGGATCAACATGAGGGTGGGGA
>JBBIKA010000045.1:0-21492 GCA_037445695.1 Chloroflexota bacterium | reverse complement strand
CCTTTCAGGGGAGAGCGGGGTAGGGGACATATTTCCCTCATCGCGCGTTTCTATGGCATAATCGGCCCATCATCATCTTTGCCCTATGACAGGAGGTCAACCATGAGGGTCGGTATCGTCGGCGCCGGCAACATGGGCCGGGTGCACACGATCGCCTGGCAAACCACCCCGGCCCAGGTTGTCGGCTATCTGGACGTCCGGCCGGAGCGGGCCGAGCGCTATGCCGCCACATACGGCGGCCAAGCTTACGCCAGCCTGGAGGCGCTGTTGGCCGATGTAGACGTCATCAGTTGCACCGCCCCGACCGACGCGCACTACGAAATCGTGATGGCGGCGGCGCGGGCCGGCAAGCATGTCGTCTGCGAAAAACCGCTGGCGCGCACGCTGGAGCAGGGCCGGGCGATGGTGGCGGCCTGCCGCGCGGCCGGTGTCAAGCTGCTGGTCGGCCATGTCGTGCGCTTCTTCCCCGAATACGAACGGGCCAGGAAAGCCGTGGAGGATGGCCTGGTGGGTCGGCCGGCAGTGTTGCGCTTTGCGCGCTGCGTCTCGCAGCCCAGGCTCAAGGAAGACAACTGGTTCCTGGATTACAACCGCTCGGGCGGTCCGATTCTCGACCTGATGATCCACGACTTCGACATCGCCCGCTGGATCGCAGGCGATGTGATCCGCGTCTACGCCCGTTCGCTGAACACCCTGCGGCCCGAGGCCGGCGTGGATCACGTTCTGGCCATCCTGACGCATGCCGGCGGCGCGATCACGCACGTGGAAGGCTCGTGGGCCTATCCGCCCACCTTCTACACCGCGTTCGAAATCGCCGGCTCAGAGGGCCTGCTGACCTTCGACTCGGCGGCCGCCACGCCGATTCACTTCCTGCGGCATCAACAGGTCGGCCAGGAGATCCCCGAGGTGCCCCTGCCGGCCAACCCCTTGCTCGAAAGCCAATACGTCACCGAGATCAAGGCCTTCTATCGGGCCATCGCCGAAGATGCGCCGGTGCGGATCAGCGCGACCGACGGCTTGGCCGCGCTGCAGATCGCGCTGGCGGCCATCGAATCGGCGCAGAGCGGCCGGGCCGTCGCGATCACGCCGGTGACGGCCGAGGAGGCATCCCAATGAAGATCGGCATCTTCAGCTTTGCTCACATGCACGCCGAATCGTATGTGCGCTGCGTAGCCGCGTTGCCCGATGTCGAGCTGCTCGGCATTGCGGACGATGACCCCGCGCGCGGCGCGGCATTCGCCCAACGCCACGGCACGCGCTTCTATCCCTCCTACGAAGCCCTGTTGGCCGACCGGCCCGACGGGGTGATCATCTGCGCGGAGAACGCGCGGCATCGCCGGCTTACCGAGCTGGCCGCCGCGGCCGGGGCCCATGTCCTATGCGAAAAGCCGCTGGCCACCACCATCGCCGACGGCCAGGCCATGTTGGCCGCCTGCGAACGGGCCGGCGTGATCCTGATGACGGCCTTCCCCATGCGCTTCAACGCGCCGGTGCGCGAGGTCAAAGCCCTGCTCGACCAGGGCGGCCTGGGGCAGATCTACGCGTGCAACACCACCAACCAGGGCACCATGCCCGGCCGCAGCCGCCCCTGGTTCGTGGACCAGGAGCTGGCCGGCGGCGGCGCGATGATGGATCACACCGTCCACGTCGCCGATCTGTTGCGCTGGTATCTGCACAGCGAAGTGGTGGAGGTGTACGCCCAGGGCAACCGGATCATCCATGCCGACACCGTCGCGGTAGACACCGGCGGCCTGATCCTGATGACCTTCGCCAATGGCGTCTTCGCCAGCCTGGATTGTAGCTGGAGCCGGCCGCTCGTGCATCAAACCTGGGGCGGCGTGACGCTGGAGCTGGTCGGCGAACACGGGGTGGTCACGGTGGACGCGTTCCGTCAGAACCTCACCGCGCACGGGGATCACGTGGGCAAGGCCCAACTGCTCTTCTGGGGGTCCGACGCCGACATGGCCATGGTCGCCGAGTTCGCGGCCGCGATGCGCGAGGGGCGTCAGCCGGCCGTCACCGGCTACGACGGCTACAAGGCGCTGGAGATCACCCTGGCGGCCTACCGTTCGGCCGCTATCGGCCAGCCGGTGCGCCTGCCGCTGGCATAAATTCACGTGCCAGGCACCTTACAGGGTGCCTGGCACGTGAGACGGCGGTCAAGACGCGGCGGATATGGCTTTCCACCTCGGCTCGCGCACCCACCAGCGCATCAGCGCGAGGGCCACCACGTCAATCCCCACACAAACGGCAAACAGCCCCTCATAGCTGATGCTCGCCAGGCCCGCGCCGATCAGCGGCGCGACCAGGCCGACCACGCCCACGCTGGTGCTGGTAATGCCGATGTAGGTGGGCCGGCGTTCCGGCGCGCAAAACTCCATCACCACCAACATGGCCGAGCCGACCACGGCACTGGAGCCGATGCCGAACAACACAAAGGCCACGAAATACCACTCCGGCCCGGGCGCCAGCCAGGTGCAGGCGAAGCCGAGCGTCGAAGCCAGGATCGCCAGCTCCAGGGCCAGCTTATGCCCGCGGCGATCGGCCAGGAAGCCGAACACGATATAGCCGAACGTCTGGCCGGCCAAAAAAGCCATGGTGTAGAGCCCGGCCGTGCTATCGGCCACCTGCCAGCGTTTGAGGGCCGAGACGGTGACGAAACCACTGCCCATGCCGGCGAGCGCCATCAAGACGCGGGCGATCAGGAAGCGGCGGAAGTTGTGATCGCGGCGCAGCAGCTCGGGCAGGCCGGCCAGATAGGCCGCGATGCTACTGGCAGATGACGCGCCCTTCTGGACCGGCTCGCGCGCCAGCGCGAGCCAACCCCAACTGATCAGGATGGCCGTGGCAGCGATCAAGAACAAGACCGTGAAGTTGGTGGGATAGGCCAGATGTTCCAGCAGCCACGTGCTGGCGATGGCACCGATGGCGCCTGTGCCCGAACCGACGAAGTTCGTCAGGCCGAGGAAGCGGCCGCGGCGCTCCACCGGGAACATGCGCGCGATCAGGTCTTGCCAGGCCGTGCCCAGCGCGCCCGCGCCCAGGCCATGCCAGGCGAAGCACACGAAAAAGAGCGCGAGCGCCGAGGGCGGGCTATATGCGGCCACGATCGCGGCCAGCACCAGCCCCCACACCGGCAAACGCTCCAAAAAGAGGCCCAGGTTGACCACCACAGCCTTCTTGCGCGCCAGCCGTTCCACCGCGTTGGCGGTAAAGATCTGCGGCAGGAACCAGGAGGCTTGCGCAAAGACCGCCAACAGGCCGATCGCCAGCGGACTGGGGGTCAGCTTGCTGACGAAGAGCGGCAGGATCGTGGAGGTAGACATGAAGCTGGCGCCGAACCAGAAGAAGGCGCCGTCCAACAGGTTGACCGCGAAGTTCCAACGGTAATTGCGCTCGACCTCGGCCGCGATCTCGTCGGGCCCGCGTTCGGGCACCGGCTTGTGCAACTCCAACAGCCAGGCGAGCGCGCGACGCAGCGACAATTGGTGGGAAGAACGATGAGTGGAAACGAAAGCCATAAACGACTCCTCGTTGAAGGGGATCGGGTTCCCGGCCGGCCGCATCGCCATCCACAAAATGGGCCTCCCATGCCACACCCCGAGCTGCCTTTCATTGTAACACCAAGGTGGCGATTTGCGCGAAAGATCAGCATGCCATTCGCGGACGGCGCACCGCCCGCGCGGCCACCCACGCAGGCGAACACAAATGCACGAATCAAGAGGAGCCTCGCGTGTTTCACGCTCTTCGATTCGGGCCCCATTTGTGGACGGTGAGTTGGGTCTTGTGCAATTTTTGCTATTTATCGGCAAGTAAACTATAATATTTCTCATCACTTCCACTGACCGAACCGACCGATGGCCTTTTTTAGCGCAACTGCCAGAAACCCGTCCACAAAAGCCACATCGCCCGTCGCGGCCGATCGCCATCTCGCGCTTTCTCAACGGTGGCCCTTGCTGGCGCTTCCGCTGTTGCTGGCATTCAGCGTAGTCGCCTTTGCCCTATTGCAGCCACTCAAAGTGTTGCCGCGCCTGCGACCCGCGCCGGCCTTCAGCGTCACCGATCAGGCCGGTCGGCGCCTGACCAATGAAGATCTGCGCGGACAACTGGTCCTCTACACCTTCAGTCCGGCGCGCTGCTCCGCCGCCTGCGAACCCACCGATGCCATCATGCAGACGATCCAGGCCCAGGTGGCCCGGCTCTCGGCCGCGGGCTTGCCGCTGCGCCTGGTAACGATCCTATTTGACCGCCAGCCTGTCGCGGCGGAAACCATGCAAGCCTTCGCGTTGGCACACGGGGCCGATCCGATGCGCTGGTGGGTGGTGAGCGGAGATCCGGCAGCCTTGAAACAAACCATCGGCGCCGGCTTCGAGGTGTACTATGCGGCCGGACCGGACGGCGAATACACCTTCGAACCGGCCATCATATTGGTGGATGCGCTGGGCATGATCCGCGGCGATTATCGCCGCCAGGCGCAAAATCTCGACGCCGCCACCATCCTGCGCCATATCGCAATCTTGCAGAACGAAGTGCGCAACGATAGCGGCCTGAGCCGGCTGGCTTACGAAGCCGCCCACTTTTTCCTATGCTATGCGCATTAAGATGGCCCCCAAAATCCGCGTTGTCCTGATCGGCTGCATCGCCATAGTCGGCCTGGGGCTGGGTGCCTGGCTGGCCATTCGCTTCTGGCCCCACCGCTATCACGGCCTCCTGCTGGAGCCGGCCAATCCGGTCGCCGACTTCGCGCTGCTCGGCCCTGACAGCCGGCCGGTGAGGCTCAGCGACTTTCGCGGCAAGCTAACCGTGCTCTATTTCGGCTACACCTGGTGTCCAGATGTCTGCCCAACCACTCTGGCGGAGCTGGCGCGGGGGCTCGGCGGTTTAGGCCGGCGGGCCGATCAGGTGCAAGTTCTCATGATTACGGTAGATCCGGAGCGTGATACACCCGAAGTGTTGGCGCGCTACCTGGCCAACTTCGACGCGCGCTTCATTGGGCTGAGCGGCACGGCCGAGCAGATCGCTGCGGCCGCCACGCCATTGGGCATTTATTTCGAAAAGCACGCAGGAACAGCCGCCACCGGCTATCTGGTGGATCACACTGCAACAATCGCTGTGATAGATCAAGACGGGTATTTGCGCCTGGTATTCCCGCCTAACACGCCAGGCGAAGATATTGCCAGCGACCTGTCTCATCTGCTCAAATAGGAAAGGAGGAAGCATATGGCTCCAAGCAAGCCCGCGCGGACTTCGGGCAGGCCCATCGGCGATACGGACGACTTTCAGCCGAAAGGCACGTTGTTGCTCGTGTTCATCTTTTTTCTCTTGCTGATCATTTTGTGGGGCTCGGTTTATCTGATTTTGCTCTCCCGAGGAGTGACCATATGACTACCGACAAATCCTCGCTCCAGCCCGCGCCCGGGATCGGGATGCATCTGCATCCGTATGAACGCGTCTGGATCATGGCCAGCGCCGCGCTGTTGGTCGTCTTTGTGATCGGCATCACCCTGGCGGCGCTCTCCGGCGGGATTGCAGTGCCGGCGCCCGTCGGCCGCGTGAACCCCCAGACCGTGGATAAAGAAGGCCCCTTCGCCAGCCCCGGCCTGCGCGAACTGGCCCCCGGCAAGTACGAGGCCTACATCATATCGCAGATCTGGTCGTTCAATCCGCGTGAAATCACCGTGCCGGCCGGCTCGACGATCACCTTCTATGTCACCAGCAAGGATGTCCAGCACGGCTTTCAGCTGGAAGGCACGAATATCAACATGCAGGTCGTCCCTGGCCAGATCTCCAGGTTGACCGCGAAACTCGACCGGCCCGGCGAGTACACTTTCATTTGCCATGAGTACTGCGGCCTGGGCCATGCGACGATGTTCGGTAAAGTGATCGTAACGCCGAAATGAGGAGGTAATCATGACCGCCACTAGTGTTGCTCGGGGCGGGCTGCGCGCGGCCATGCAAGCTTCTGCGCCGGCCCAAGAGCTCCCCTATGTCATTCCGGCCGCCGACAAGCGATTCATCGGGCTGCATGTACTGGTTGCTCTGATCGCGCTCTCCATCGGCAGCCTGTTCGGCCCTTTGCAAAGCCTGGAATATGCCGGCGTAGACCTCTACCCGCTGCTGGCGCCTTTATTCAAATCCTATTACCAAGGTCTGACCTTACACGGCGTTCTGAATGCCTTGGTTTTCACCACCTTTTTCATCACCGGCTTCTTCTCGCTCACCGTGTCCTACGGCCTGAAGCGCCGACTGGAACTGCCGGGGTTGAACTGGGCGGGCTTTGCCGTGATGGTCGTGGGCCTGGTGGTGACCGCCGTGCCTACCCTGCTGAACGAGGCTTCGGTGCTCTATACCTTCTATCCGCCGATGAAAGCGAGCTGGCTCTTCTACCTGGGCCTGACGCTGGTGGTGGTCGGAAGCTGGGTCGAAGGCTATGGCTTCTATGTCACTTATTATCGCTGGCGCAAAGAGAATCCCGGCGTGCGCACCCCCTTCATCGCGTTCGGCAGCCTGATCACGATGGTCATGTGGCAGATCGCGACCCTGGGCGTGGCGGTCGAGATCCTCACGATGCTCCTGCCGTGGTCTCTCGGTCTGTTGCCCAACACCGATCCCCAGCTCGCCCGCACTTACTTCTGGTTCACCGGCCATCCGCTGGTCTATTTCTGGCTGTTGCCGGCCTATGTGTCGTGGTACGGCATGTTGCCCCGCCAGGCAGGCGGCCGTCTCTTCAGCGACGCGTTGGCCCGGCTCGCCTTCTGGCTCTTCCTGGTGTTCTCGGTGCCTCTGGGTTTCCATCATCAATACGCGGATCCGGGCGTGCCGCCGATCTGGAAGTGGATCCATGCCGTGCTCACCTATACGGTCGCGTTCCCCTCGCTGATGACAGCCTTCACCGTGATCGCGTCCCTGGAACATGCGGGCCGTCAGCGCGGCGGCCAAGGTCTGCTCAACTGGATCGTGGCCCTGCCTTGGAGCGATCCGTCGGTGAGCGCGCAACTGCTGGCCGGCATCCTGTTCCTGTTCGGTGGCATCGGCGGCATCATCAACGCTTCGTACAACGTCAACCTGGTGGTCCACAATACCGCCTGGGTGCCCGGCCACCTGCATCTGACCGTGGCGACGGCGGTAACCCTCTCGTTCATGGGCATCTCCTACTGGCTGGTGCCGCATCTAACCGGCAAGAAGCTGTGGCGGCCCAAACTTGCTGTGGCCCAGACCTGGCTCTGGTTCGTCGGCATGATCATCTTTTCTAACGGCATGCACACCTTGGGGTTGCTCGGCGCGCCGCGCCGTACGCCGCTCGGCATGACGCCCTATGGGCTGCCGGAATGGAAGAGCCGCCTGATTCAGACCGGCATCGGCGGTGCCATCCTGTTCGTGGCCATGTATCTGTTCGTGGCAATCATCATCGGCACACTGGCGGGCAAGAAGGCCGACGCAGCCGAAGTGCCGGCCGTGCCCGTGGCCCAGGCGCTCCATGACCCGCAAAGCACACCCGCCTGGCTTGATCGTTGGGCGTTCTGGTTGCTCGCCACCGTCGTGCTGATCCTCCTATCGTACGGCCCTCAGCTCGTCAGTCAAGTCGGCAATATGAGCCTGACCTCACCGGGGTTCAGGGTGTGGTAGGAGGCGCAGGCCGAGATATGTGGTTGCAGGTTATCGGGCGACCAGATGCCGGCCGCTTATCTCACGCGGCTCAGCCGGTCGCAGGCGGATGATCTGGTTGCTTATTTCCCGACTTTGCAACGAGCCGGAACCGGCATATAATGGCTGAAGCTGCGATATCTCTCCATCAAAACAAGGAGGACAATATGCGGAAGGCCACTTTGGCGGTGGTCAGTGGCATGATCCTGGCGGCATTGGTGTTGGCCGCATGTGGCGGCGGAGGGGCGAGCCAGGCGCCCACAGGTGGCGCGCCGGCCGGCGCGGGCAATGTCGAGGCCGGCAAGGCGCTCTTCGCCCAACAGGTCATCGGCTCGAACCCGGGCTGCATCACCTGCCATTCGCTTGAGCCGGGCAAGACGCTCGTCGGGCCGTCCATGGCCGGCATCGCCGGTCGGGCAGGCAACACGGCCCCCGGCCAATCGGCCGAACAGTATCTGCGGCAATCCATCACCGAGCCGGATGCCCATGTGGTTGCCGGCTTCCAGAAAGGCTTGATGCCGAAGCCGACCCTCAGCGATCAACAGGTCAACGATCTGATCGCCTATCTATTGACGCTCAAATAAACGAAGGAGAAGATCAGAGGGGGTTGGGAGGCGGCGGCTTCGCCGCCACCCAACCCCCTCTGCCCGCCGTTTGAGGTCACACGCCGACGCCAGGCACAATTTGACAGAAACGCCAGACCAAGGTAGCATTTGTGCGGTATTTCTCTATTATCACGGAGGACTTTCGATGATCAAACTGGTGTTGCTTCGCCATGGCGAAAGCGACTGGAACAAAGAAAATCGCTTTACCGGCTGGACCGATGTAGATCTCTCGGAGAAGGGGATCGCCGAGGCACATGAGGCGGGCAAGCTGTTGCGCGAGGGCGGCTATATCTTCGATGTGGCCTATACGTCGGTGCTGAAGCGCGCGATCCGCACCCTGTGGATCGTCCTGGACGAGCTCGATCAGATGTGGATCCCGATCCACAACACCTGGCGGCTCAACGAGCGGCACTACGGCGCGCTCCAGGGGCTCAACAAGGCCGAGACGGCCGAAAAGTTCGGCGACAAACAGGTGCTCATCTGGCGCCGGTCATATGATATCCGGCCGCCGGCCCTCACCCCCGACGATCCGCGCTATCCCGGCAACGATCCGCGCTATGCGCATCTGTCGAAGGATGAGCTGCCTCTGACCGAGTGTCTGAAAGACACGGTGGCGCGCTTCCTGCCCTACTGGCACGAGATGATCGCGCCGACCCTGAAGGCGGGGAACCGGGTGATCATCGCGGCGCACGGCAACAGCCTACGAGCCCTGGTAAAATACCTGGACAACATCTCCGATGCCGACATCATCGAGCTGAACATCCCCACCGGCATCCCGCTGGTCTATGAGCTGGACGACGACCTGAAGCCGCTCCGCCACTACTATCTGGGGGATCCGGAGGCCGCCGCCCGGGCCGCCGCGGCCGTCGCCGCGCAGGCACAACGACGCTAGCAACGTCCTGATAGACGCCGCTTGGACCGCAGAGGCGCAGAGCAAGTCCGCGGAGAAAACGCCACACAAACCCGACATACGCCGCGCCTCTGCGATGTGGGCTTACGATTCTGCGGGTAGAATCAGCAAGCCATTATCCTCGCCCATCCCCGAAGGCTCATAGCTGTCCGCCGCCGGGTCATTATGCCACACGCCATGGCGCGAGACATAGCGAAAACGATACGTCCCCGGCATCAGGCGCACGGTGCACGCCCACATCCCGTCCTTGCGCAACTTCATCGGATTCCGGCCGGGATCCCATCCGTTGAAATCTCCCACCACCGACAACCCATCCGGATCAAGCTCGCCGGGCATCTCGAAAACCACCGACCATCGGTTGCTGCCAGATATACGATCTCGTTTCATTGTGGTTCCCTCCCTGAACGTTGCAGAGCAATTGCCTCGGCCGGCGCGGCGGATGCAGCGCGCCGGCCGCCGATTCAGATTGCCACCTCCCCTTTACACTCATCTCTTATACCAAAGCTCGCATAAAAGGTCAAACGGCATAGCATAATGGCATTAAATGTGAGGCGCGCCGGTAAGTGCTTACCATTGCCTCGCGTGTTGTGCGACCAGGCCAACGCCCTCACCCCCTTTGTCCCCCCTCTCCCCTTGGCCTGCGGCCAGGGGAAAGGGGGATGCTGGATGAGGTTTTGCGGCGGGCGGCTGCGCCGCCCGCCGCAAAACCCCTTTTTCCCTACCCCTCCCCTCTCCCGCCGCCGTCGGCGAGCGGGAGAGGGGGAAACGGCTGGGTGGGGTTTTTTGCGGGCGGCTAAGTGCTTTGTTGGCCAAGAATTTATTTTTTTCGGCCGCCTTACCTCTCTCACCCCCTCGGCCCCCGTTTCGCGAAATTTCGCGAAACGGGGGCGGGGTCGGGGGTGGGGGTCGCACGATATCACTATGTTGGCCGTGGCGCAAACCGCGGGAAGTCCGACGAAGTTGCGTGCCCTTCCGACTGGAAGTATAATAACCTTTGTGACACAACCGGGAACGAATCTGCGGCTCATCTCGGCGGAAGGAGTCCGTGCACCTTTGGAGCTCAGTCAAAATACGGCCTACATCCGGTACGAAAACGGCGCTGCGCACGCGGTGCAAGGCCCGATCGTGCGCGAGGCCATGGTCCGGCTGCACATCAACGGCCGCGAGGTGACCCGGCTGATGTGCACGCCGCAACATCTGGATTGGCTGGCGCTGGGCTTTTTGCGCAGCGAAGGCATTATTGCCGGCCTGGACGATGTGCGGCTGGTGAAGGTCTGCCCGAGCGAGACCTGTGTCGAAGTGTGGTTGCGTCGCGGGGACTTCGAGCTGCCGACCCGCTGGACGATCACCAGCGGTTGTGGCGGCGGCATCACGTTTGCCGATCTCAGCGCGGCGGCGCAGCCGTTGGAGTCCGACCTGCGGGTCACGGCCGACCAGCTTGGTCGGTTGATCGTGGCGCTGCAACGCACGCAGACGACGCGCGGCATCCATGCCTCGGCGCTGGCCGAGGGGGAAGAGCTGATCGCCGTCGTCGAGGATGTCGGCCGGCACAACACCATTGACAAGCTGTTGGGATGCTGTTTGATGGAGGGCATCGCCACCCGAGATCGCATCTTGCTCAGCACGGGCCGGATCAGTTCGGAGATGCTGCATAAGGCCGCCCGCGCGGGGATACCGGTGGTCGTCAGCCGCACTTCGCCGACGAGTCTGTCGGTGGCGCTGGCCGCTGCCTGGAACGTCACCCTGGTGGGCTATGTCCGGCGCGATAGCCTGAACGTATACCACGGCCAGGAACGCGTCGTCATGAAGGAGGCAACCCTCAATGCATACGTGTGATGAAACATGGGCCGCTCTGGACAACGGGTTCAAGGAACTCATGGATTGTCTGGGGCAACTGACGGAGGAGGAGATCACCGCCGCGGCGGTGGCCGGCAAGTGGACCGTGAAGGATGTGATCGCCCACGTGTGGAGTTGGCTGGAGGAGGCCAACCAGACGGTACGGGCCTGGCATGGGCCGCGGCCCTGGCAGGAGGGCGTCACCTATGACGACGCCTGGGACGAAGCGCAGGTGGCCAGCCGCGAGTCGCTCCCGTTGATCACCGTCGTAGACGGCATCACCGGCGCCCATCGGCGGCTAATGCATCAGCTTGAACTGGCCGACGAAAAAGCCCTGGCGCAGGTGGCCAGAGCGCCCTGGGGCGAAGAAATGCCCCTGATTGATTTCTTCTATGCCATGGCCGAGCATTACGTCGAACACGTACGCGACTTGCGCACCTATCAGCAACGTTGCCTGCAGGGATGCGATTAGCCCGCACACCGCTCGGGCCCAACCCAATAAAAAAACGCCTTGCAGAAACCAGCCCGCTGCAAGGCGTTCGTCATTAAAAAGGCCGGTATATGCCCGGCCTCGATATGGCGACGCTCAGACTTGAACTGAGGACCCAGCGATTATGAGCCGCTTGCTCTGCCACTGAGCTACGTCGCCGTCTATTCAAAAGACCTGACAGAGGCTCACGCGTGTCAGGTCTTCAGGTAGCGGGGGCAGGATTCGAACCTGCGGCCTTTGGGTTATGAGCCCAACGAGCTGCCACTGCTCCACCCCGCAGCACTGTTCACATTATATGCATTTTTCCGGCTTTGTCAAGGTTGCAGCCGTTGCCACCACGTCTGCCAGTAAGGCGGCCCATCAGGGGCTTTCTCGGCCCCCTCTGCTGCATCGGCCGTCGTCGGCTTGAGCAAGACCGTCGTGACACCAGCGGGCGTCAGCGAGAAGTAATCATATGCCTTCGGCAGCACATGTTCGTCCCTTTGCGCCGCCTTCAGCGCCTCCACGAGCGCCTCATGCTGCTTTTGCGCTTCGGCATAACGGGCATGTGCCGTACGGTTGGCCACGATCGCCGCGTTGCGCGCCACACTGAGATTGACGAAGCTCACGCCACCAATCAACCCGATCGAGATCGTCACCAACCAGATGAGCCGAACGCGATCCGGCAACAAGTGTTGCCATCTTCGCCGAGTCATACGTCACGCTCCCGCGACAACCGGCGCCTGAGGCACAGAATCCCACGGCGCAACCACCATGGGATCCTGAATGAAATGGTGCCGAAGGAGGGAGTTGAACCCTCACGAGGTCTGCCCTCACCAAGTCCTGAACCTGGCGCGTCTGCCATTCCGCCACTTCGGCATCGGCTATTCGATTTCGTCTTTTTTATACCACTATTGCGCCGGGCTGTCAAATTTGGCGCAGCGGCCGTTTTCACCCCGCGCGGCCCGGCCCGGCGAGTTGTGCGGCCAGGTCGGTCGGCTCGACCACGGGCAGGTGGCAGACGCGGTTCCGACAGACGTATGCCGTGGCCCGGCCGCCGATCGGCCCGCGGCCAATCAGAAGCGGAATGAGCGCCTGGGCCGCCGCATCGTCGGCCGCCGCGCACACCAGCACGCTGTAGGGCAGGTAGCGCCGCCACACCTCGCTCAGCAGGCGCTGCGTGTCGGCCGCGGCCCGCTCGCCGATCACGACGATCTCCTGGCCAGGGTGCAGGTAGAGGTCCAGCGCCGAGAGCAACCGGCCGAAGGCCAGTGGATGTTGGCCCATGGCCTCGGCCGCGGGCTGCAAGGCGGTGGCCGCGCGCCCGATAAAATCATCGCGCTCCAGCAGCCGGCCCAGGCGCAAGAGCAACTCGGCGGCCAGCGCATTGCCCGACGGCACGGCGTTGTCCACAAACTCCTTGCGCCGGGCAATCAACTGCTCGTGGTCACCGGAGGTCTGAAAGAAGCCGCCCCCGGCCGCGTCCGCAAAGCGCGCGATCAGCGCTTCGGCCAGGGCCAGCGCCGCCTCCAACCAATGCAGGGCGAACGTCGCCTGATACACCGCCACCAACCCCACCCCGACCGCCGCATAGTCCTCCAGATACGCGTTCAGATGCGCCCGGCCATCCTTCCACGTGCGGAACAGGCGCAGTCCCGCCGCCCCTCTCGCCGCGCCAGCGCCTGGCCGATCCGCCGTTTCGCCGGTTACCTGCTCCGTCCGTTCGGCCATCTGCTCCAGCACGAATTGCGCGGCCCGCTCGGCTATGGCGACATAGTCCGGCCGGCCCAGAGCCGCGCCGGCCTCGGCAAAGGCCTGGATCATCAGGCCGTTCCATTCGGCCAGGATCTTCTCGTCGCGGCCCGGACGCACGCGGCGCTCGCGCGCGGCGAACAGCCGGCCGCGTCCCCGCGCCACTGCTTCGGCCAGCCGCTCGGCCGTCACGCCCAGCTCGCGCGCGGCGGCCTGTGGCTCCCCGACGACATGCAGGATGTTGGCCCCAGGGCCTCCCTCTCGAAAGTTGCCCCGTTCCGTCACGCCGTACCAAGCGCAAAACAAGCGGCCATCCTCCGGCCCCAACAGCGCGTAGATCTCCGCGGGCGTCCACAGGAAGAACTTGCCCTCCTGCCCCTCGCTGTCGGCGTCCTGCGTGCTGTAGAAACCGCCCTCCGGCGCGGCCATCTCGCGCAATACATAGTCCAGCGTCTCCTCCACGATGCGCCGGAACGCCGCGTCGCCGGTGATCTGCCAGGCGTGCAGGTAGGTGCGCACAAGCTGGGCATTGTCGTAGAGCATCTTCTCGAAGTGCGGCACCAGCCAGTGGTCGTCGGTGCTGTAGCGATGGAAGCCGCCGCCGAGCTGATCGTAGATGCCGCCCGCGGCCATCTTGCGCAAGGTGAGCAGCACGGCCTGCAGCGCGGCCCGATCCCCGGTGTGCGCGTAGCGTTGGAGCAAGAAGTCGAGATTCATGGGCTGGGGGAATTTGGGCGCGGCGCCGAAGCCGCCCTCGACGGGATCGTGGCTTCTCAGCAGCCCCTGCGTTGCCCGCTCGAGCAGCGCCGGCGTCAGCGCGGCGGCGGACGATCCGGCCGCGGCGCTGCGGCCGAGCAGCTCGGCGATGCGTTCGCCGGCCAGCTCCAGCTCGCGGCGGCGGTTGCGCCAGGCGTCGGCCACCGCCAACAACACTTGGCGAAAGCTGGGCATGCCGTAGCGAGGTTCGGGCGGGAAGTAGGTGCCGCCGAAAAACGGCTTGCCATCGGGCGTGAGGAAGACGGTCATGGGCCAGCCGCCATGTTGCGTCATCGCCTGGACGGCTTCCATGTAGATCGCATCTATGTCGGGCCGCTCTTCGCGATCCACCTTGATGTTCACGAACAGCTCGTTCATCAGCGCGGCGGTCTCGGGATCCTCGAACGATTCATGGGCCATCACGTGGCACCAGTGACACGCCGAGTAGCCGACGCTGAGCAGGATCGGCCGGTCTTCGGCTTGCGCGCGCGCCAGGGCCTCGGGCCCCCACGGATACCAGTCCACCGGATTGTGCGCGTGCTGCAACAGGTAAGGGCTGGTCTCGTGGATCAGGCGATTGGTGTAAGGAGGTGTGGAGGACATAAAAGTCTCGTCAAAGATCAAAAGCGATCGGCGAGATAGGGCATCGCTGGCAGGGGACAGGCGCGGCGGGGGACGGCGGGTTATTCACCGTGGCCGTTGCGCCGGGCATGGGCTTCGACCTGCAAAGCGACCTGTTCGGGCGAACGCCCCTGGCGGACCACGATCCGGGCGTAGGCGCTCATCATCTGCATCTGGCCGCGCGTGGCAAAGAAACGCACTTCGCGCGGGTCGTATCCGGCATCTTCGGGCACCAGTTCCTGGGCCACCAGCAGGATGCGATCGCGATTGGCGTCGTAGCCCAGCCCCATGGCGCCGATGCGAAACAGCGGATCCACCGGTTCCTTGATGCGCATCTGCGCTTCATCAATGGCCACCTCGGCCGGCCGGGCCAGGCCGAACTGATCTTCCAGGTTAGCCAGCAGCTCATCAACCGCATCGGCCAGGGCTTGCACCTGCTCCTTCTCGCATACCAGCTCGATGCGATCTAGCCCTTGCTCGGCCTGAATGAAAAACGTACGGTGCCCGGGCACGCCGATGGCATCGGCCGTGATGCGCTCTACGTCACTCATCTCATAGACTAAGTTCGCCATGTCTCCTCCGCGGATCTTCAAGACATAGCATAAGCGACGAGAGGGGCTTTGTCAAATGAAAGCCATTCCAAAAGGCCCGCCCATAAACGTCTTGTCGGTGAGCTTGGGGAGGATGAGGAGGGGGTCTGCGGGCGGCTTCGCCGCCCGCAGACCCCATTCAGCAGCGGGGTGTTTTCAACAGTCACGTGCCAGGCGCTTTCGAAGTGCCCCTGGCCTGGCCGCCAGGGCAGGCTGGCACGTGGGCAAACTAACCCATTTTCATTCCGCTTGGAGCGCCCCAAAATCATCCGGCCGGCTTGTGGCACGTCTGGCAGGTGTCGTTGGTGAAGGTAGCATGATTGGCCGGGCCGGGCTTCATCTTGCCCGGACCGTGGCACGCCACGCAGTCCTTGAACATGTCCGGCGCTGCGGCATGATTGGCCGGAATCGCCTTGGCCGCAGGCGCAGCCGCCGCCGGAGTGGCGCCCGCGGCGGGCGTAACTCTCTCGCCCGCCGGCTTGTGACAGGCCGTGCAGGTGTCGTTCGCGCGGCCGGCGTGATCGGCCGGCACGGGCTTCAACGATCCGGCGCCGGCATGGCACTGATCGCACTTCTCCTTCCCTTCGAGCGCATGCGGAATCGCGCCGGCCACGCCCGCAGCCGGTTTGGCCGCGCCGGGCGTAGGCGTCGGGCCGGGCTTATGGCACACCAGACACGACTCCTGCGGCCGGCCCTCGTGATTGGCCGGCATCGGGCTCACCCCTTTCGGCCCGTGACAGGTCAGACATTGCTCCTTGCCGGCAATCTCATGTTTCATGGCCGCGCCGATCTTGGTGTTGTCCACCCCACCGATCGGGGTCGGCACCGGCGTGGGGGTGAGCGGCGCAAAGATCGGCACCGTAGTCGGGGCCGGCGGCACCGTCGTGATGGCGGTCGTTTCATAGGTCGTCAGAAAGATCAATCCGCCGACCATAACCACGGCTGCGACGGTCGCGGCCGGGATAAACGCGCGTTCCCGTCGCTTGCGCACATCGGCCGGCGGCAACGGCCGGACGCGACCGCTCTCCAGTTGCTCCAGTTCCTCGCCGTGTTCGTGGGCCATCTCCTCGCGGCTGAGTTTGCCCGTGAACATGCTCTTGTTGAAGAGCTTGAGGTGGACGTGATAGAAGTGCCAGATGAAGATGGCCGCTACGGCCAGGATCGCCTCCATCCCGTGCGCGGCCTTGGCGGCAGGGATCACCTGGCCGGGGAAGAAGCGGGCCGTCAGGATCGGATTCCACAAGATGAAGCCGGTCAACCCCATCACGATGCCGCCCCAGATCAGCGCCCAATATTCGGCCTTCTCGTCAAAGGCGTAGCGCGGCAGCTTGGGCCGTTCATCGGTCAAGCCCAGGTTGTAGCGCACCATGTCGAGCGCATCGGTGATGTCGCGCACGCCCGGCAACATGGTCAGCTCGACCCGCAGGACGAAGATCTTGTAGGCCAACACGATGATGTGGTAAACGGCCAGCAAGGCAAAGATGATCGCGGCGGCATGGTGGATGACACGAACCCGCGAGACGCCGCCCAAGGCGGCGATCAAGGACTCGGCGATCGCGTTGCCGGCGAACTTCTGCACCAGCCCGGTCAGGCCCAGGGTGGCAAAAGACGCCAGCAGGATGATGTGTTCGATGCGCTGCGAGAGGGTAAAGCGAACGTAATAGCGTTTTTCTTCAGCCACGGCTCACGCTCCCTGCGTTCCGGTCGGCCGATGGCCGCGCCCCTTGATGCGGTCCACGATGCGCCGGGTGGCATCAAGCAACACATACAGCGCCATGCCGCCGAGCACCGTCGGGATCAAGATGTAATAGAACAGGTTGACGTAGTAGACCAGCGGGAAATGCTCGCGGCTGGGCGGGAAATGGCCGACCCAGCTATCCGGGAATGCAGTCGTGGCATCCGGATGGCATCTCTGGCAGGTCACCAGGAGCTTCTCTTTGATCACCGTGGGAGGCACGTTTCTCACCGAGGCGATGTCGTGCACGCCGTGACAATCAGTGCAAACCGCCGTATTGCTCGGCTGATTCGGCGATTGTTTCTGGAACAGCTCCACGGTGGTGCCGTGAAAATCGGCCACGTAGCTGGTGAAGACGTCGATGGAAAGGCCATATTTTCGCATCAACGCCTTGTCGGCGTGACACTTGCTGCACAGGTCGGGCGACTTGAGCCGGAAGGCCACGGTGGTCGGATCCGCCTGCTGATGTGCGCCGTGACAGTCGGTGCAGGTCGGCACATCGGGGTTGCTGGTCTCGGCCAACGCCTTGCCGTGGACGCTACTCACATATTGGTCGTAGATCTTGCTATGGCACTTCTGGCAGGTCGTGGAGATCTTCTGGCGCGGCGCCTTGGGGTTGGTGATATTATGCGAGCCGTGGCAATCGGTGCAGATGGCCGCGTTGCGATTGCCGCCCGCCAGGGCACGCGCATGGTTGCTGTCGAGCGTGCCCTTGTATTGATCCGCGTGGCAGCTCTGGCACTGCGTATAACGCTCTAGCTGAAAGCTGCGTCGGTCGCCCGCAGTCACCTTCGGATGCGGATAGCCGGAGATGTTGGTGTGACAGGACACGCAGGTCAATCCCTTGATGCCGTGCACCGAGGCGTTATATACGCTCGGGTCCACGAACAAGGGCAACACCTCGCCGCTGGCGAGCTTGATGCTGAGGTCCTTGTTGCTGTGGCAGCCCAGGCAGGTGCCGTTGTCGCCCTGGGCCGCGCTGACGTGAGCCGCCAGGGCGAACAGCAAGAGGATCGTCATGCCCCCTACCAGGAGCCAACGTCGTCGCTGTCGTAGCAGGGAAGCGAGAAGCATTGAAGAATACCTCCCGAAAGATCGCGCGCAATCGCGCCTTGTGTGATCAGTCACATGATTATAGCCGGAGGTTGCAGGTTTTGATATGACCCGAATCATGCTGGCGGTCGTCTATTATTCGCGTTACTTATTACAAGCATAAATAATTCTCCGGCTTCTGGCGGGACAAAAGGCATTGCGGCAATTCCGGATGCAGTGGGCCCCCCACCCCTGATCCCGCCCCCGCAAGCGGGGGGCGGGGAATCCCTCGCAAGGGGCATTTTGGCCGCCGAAGGCGGCCAAAATGCCCCGCTATTAGCCTCGCCCCTTCCCCGCTTGGCGAGGAAGGGGCCGGGGGATGGGGCCACGCACGTTGCGAACCCTACCGTCTTCCCACCAAGAGCCGCAGAGCCGCATAAGTCAAAGTAGATAAGGGTAACACGGCATAAAAAACGAAAGGTGGGCGCATCCAGGGCAGAGGTAAAGCAAAAACACCTTGTGCGATGCAACGACGATGCGATGCGCCCACCTTATCAGCCCATACCTTAACCCGAAATCGGCAACCGGTAAATGACCTGCGTCATGTTCGCCCGCTCAGCCGAGGTCGGCCAGGCGGCCGCGCAGGCGATCGGCGCGGGCCTGGAGCTCGGCCTGGCGCTCGCGTTCCCGCTGCACCACATGGGCCGGCGCACGCTGGGCGAACGGCCCGGCGAGCAGTTGGGTGCTGCGCGCGAGCTGCGCTTCGGTGTCGGTCAGCTCCTTCTGGAGCCGGCTGCGTTCCGCGGCCAGGTCCACCAGGCCGGCCAACGGCAGGTAGGTAGACACGGCGCCCGTCACCAGCGTGATGGAATGCGCGGGCGCGGGGATGTGGTCGGCGATCGTCAGGCGGGCCGGATCAATGCGCGCCAGCGTACACAGGATGTCGGCCTGTTCGCGCAGCAACGCCTCTTGCACGCCGGCCGCAATGACGGCCGAGATCGGCTGGCCGGCCGGCACGTTATATTCCGCGCGGGCATTGCGCACGGCGCGGACGATGTCCATGATCAGGGCCATGTCGGCCTCGGCCGCCTCATCGCGCGGGCCCGGCGTAGGCCACGGCGCCACGATCAGGCCGGGGGGCCACGTCTCATCGCCGATGGCCTGCTTCAGGTAGCCCCACGTTTCTTCCGTCACGAACGGGATGAACGGATGCAGCAGGCGCAACGCATCGTCCAGCACCTTGCACAACACCCGACGGGCACGCGCCTGGGCCTCCGCCCTCCCGCGATAGAGCGAGATCTTGGCGATCTCCAGATACCAGTCGCAATACTCGCCCCAGAAGAACTCATAGGCCGTTCGGCCCGCCTCGCCGAACTGGAAGGCGTCCATCAGTCGCGTGCAATCGGCGACGGTGGCCGAGAGCCGGGAAAGAATCCAACGTTCGGCCAGGGATTGGGGATGAGCCATCAGGGCCTGAGAGCTTCGCTCCCAATCCCCAGTCCCTAGTCCCTCCAGTTGCGACAAGACGAACCGGGTCGCATTCCAGATCTTGTTGGTGAAGTTGCGATTGCCCTCCACGCGCTGGAGGCTCAGGTTCATGTCGTTGCCCGGGGTCGAGCCGGTGAGCAGGGTGAAGCGCAGCGCGTCGGCGCCCATGGCCGGGATGCCGGCGGGGTACTGCGTTCGAACGTAATCGCCCAGCTCGTCGGGCCGCGCGCCGTCCAGCACCGCGATCGGATCGAGCACGTTGCCGGTGGTCTTGGACATCTTGCGGCCCTGATCGTCTCTGACCAGGCCGTGCAGATACACGATCTTGAAGGGGATGTCGTTGGTGTACAACAGCCCTTGCATGATCATGCGCGCCACCCAGAAGAACAGGATGTCGTAGCCCGTCTCCATCACGGTTGTCGGATAGTAGCGCCGCAGGTCGGCCGTGTCGTCGGGCCAGCCGAGCGTGGAGAAGGGCCACAAGCCCGAGCTGAACCAGGTGTCCAACACATCCTCGTCCTGGGCGATGTGGGGCGAGCCACAATGTTCGCAGCGATCGGGGTCGGTGCGCGCCACCGTGATCCCCTGGCAGTCGGCGCAGTACCAGGCCGGGATGCGATGTCCCCACCAGAGCTGCCGGCTGATGCACCAGTCCCGAATGTTCTCCAGCCAGTTATAATAGATCTTGGTGAAGCGTTCGGGGATGATGGTGATGCGGCCGGAGCGCACCGCTTCCAGGCCCATCAGCGCCAGCGGCTTCATCTTGACGAACCATTGGGTGCTCACCATCGGCTCGACGATCTCGCCGCCGCGCTGCGAACGCGGGATCTGCGTGCGATACGGCTCGGTCTTGATCGCCAGGCCGGCGGCCTCCATATCGGCCCAGAGGCGCTTGCGACACTCGAAGCGGTCGAGCCCGGCATAGGGGCCGCCGGCCTCGTTCACGCGCGCGTCCTTGTCCAACATGCTGATGATCGGCAGGCCGTGGCGCTGGCCGATCTCGAAGTCGTTCGGATCGTGGCCCGGCGTGATCTTCAGGGCGCCGGTGCCGAACGTCATGTCCACATAGGTGTCGTGGATGACCGGGATCGGCCGTTTGAGGATCGGCACCAGACAGGTGGCACCGATCAGATGGCGATAGCGCTCGTCATCCGGGTGCACGGCCACGGCCGTATCGGCCAGGATCGTCTCGGGCCGCACGGTGGCCACCGGGATGTAGCCCTTGCCCGGGCCATCGGCCAGGTCGGCGCCGGCGATGGGGTACTTGAAGTAGTACATGGTCGCGTCCTCTTCGTTGTACTCCACCTCCAGATCGCTGACCGCCGTCTGGAGCCCAGGCGACCAGTTCACCAGGTATTCGCCCCGGTAGATCAGGCCCATGCGGTAGAGGCGCACGAACGCCTCGCGCACGGCACGGCTGAGGCCCTCGTCGAGGGTGAAGCGCATGCGATCCCAGTCGCATGACGCGCCCAGCCGCCGGAGCTGGCGCACGATGTGGCCGCCGTACTTCTCCTTCCATTCCCAGGTGCGGCGCAGGAACTCCTCGCGGCCCAGGTCCTGGCGGCGCAATCCCTCTTTGGCCAGCATCTTCTCGACCTGAAGCTGGGTCGCGATGCCGGCATGGTCGTATCCCGGCACCCATAGGGCCGCGTAGCCGCGCATCCGCTTATAGCGGATCATCAGGTCTTCCAGCGAAACGAACATAGCGTGGCCCAGGTGCAGCTCGCCGGTCAAGTTGGGCGGCGGGATGCTGATCACGAACGGCTCGGCGTCCGGCCCGGCGTATTCGGGCTTGAAGAAGCCGGATTTCTCCCACCACTCGTAGATGCGCTGTTCCGAGGCGCTGGGATCGTATGTCTTGGGCATGTCAAATGTGGGCATGGTCATAGTCTCCTCAGAGAGTTTGGGTGTTAGGTCTGGGTATTGGGTATTAGAGGCTCTGCGGCTTTTGGCGGGAAGATGGTAGGACGCGCAACTTGCGTAGCCCCATCCCCCGGCCCCTTCCCCGCCAAGCGGGGAAGGGGCGAGACTCATAGCGGGGTATTTTGGCCGCC
>JBBIKA010000044.1:0-21722 GCA_037445695.1 Chloroflexota bacterium | reverse complement strand
CTCGAACGGCAGGTCGGCCCATTGGCCGGTGAAGAGTGTGACGGGTCGTGGCATATTTACCTCCTTGGATGTGTGAAACGTATTGCGCAGGTCATGTCGTGCACAGCACCTCTTTGATCGGGATACATATCAGCACAATCCCCAATCTCCAATCCCCAATCTCTAATCCCTAATACCTTCCGTACTCCCTCGTAAAATCAAACATCGCCTTCAGATTCTCGGCTTTTGCTTCGTCCAGCATCACCGCGGCGTCCATGATCAGGCCGGGCTTGCCCTGGGTGTAGTCAATGATCCGCTTGCAGTACGCCTTCACATCGTCCGGCGTGCCGCCCAGCAGCAAGATGTTGGGCACGTTGCCCATCAGACACACCTTGCCGCCCAGCACATCCCATGCCCGCTCGAAGTTGGTGTTGGAGAGGTGGTAGACGATCTTGCCGTGCGGGATGTCGGCGACGTGCTCCAGCCGGCTTTCCCAGTCGGCCTCCCAGTAGATCACCGGGATGACCCCTTTCTCGATCAAGGCGATCAGGCCTTTGCGGAGGTACGGCCAGTAGAACTCCTTGAACTGTGAGTCGGACATGAACTCGCGCGTTGACTTGTGCACCCAGACCCAGCACAAAGGCAACGGCGCGCCCGCGGCCCCGGAGCCATACTCGATGAAGATCTTCGTTGCCACCTCCAGCGCGTCGTGCAGTTTGCCCGGCCGGCGGCGCATATCGGCCAGGATGTTGCGCGTGCCGCGCAGTGTGTCGCCGATGATGTCGAAGGGGGGCCAATCCCATCCCGCAAACGCGATGGGAAAGCCCTTGGCTTTGGCTTCGCCCCAGTATTGGAACTGCGAGTTCCACCACTTCGCCGCTTCTTCCGCGCCGGCCTGGACCGCGCGCAGCGTTTCCTGGTATTCGGGCGTCAGCCAGAAGAAGTTCACGTTCATCCAGCCCGACCACATGAAGCGCCGCCAGGGGATGGTCTGGGCGAACCCGGCCATGGACTTGAACTGCCGCGGGGCCCACTTGCGCACCATGAAGTCGGACGGGTCATAGATGAACTCGTCGTACTCGTCGGCCGTCATGTACTCGCCCTCAACGTACTGGTACATGACGTCGTTGTCTAGGCCGTGGCCCGGCCACTTGAAAGCCTGCCAGCCGTACAGCTCCATCGCCTTGGCCGGATAAGCGAAGATCGGGCCGAAGTCCACGTCGGGCTGGAAGTAATCCAGGAACTTGTGGCAGGCCGCGCGTGCCAACGCGTAGTCGTTCATGGCCTCTTTGAAGGTGACGCCCGCGAACTGATACGGATATTTCTGGAACTGTGCGAACACCGGGATGCGGTCGGGTTGCCGGCAGGTTGCGGCCGCCAGCACACGGGCCTCACGCTCTTGGTAAAGCTCCTCGGCTGATTTTTCAGACATGGGGGATTTCCTCCTTTGCCTGCGCGCTAGCTTGTCCAGCCCTTGGCGAGCCTGACGGCCGCTGCGGCATCGGCGCCATAGGCATCTGCTCCGGTATAGCGCGCGGCGCTTTCATCCATGATCGCGCCGCCGATCATGATCTTGACCTTGTCGCGCAGCCCGGCCGCCTTGATCGCGTCCACGGTGCGCTTCATCTGGTCGAACGCCAGCGTCAGGAAGCCACTCATGCCGACGATCTGCGGTTGCACCTCTTGGATCTTGGCGACGAATGTGGCGGCCGGTACGTCAACGCCCAAGTCGTGCACCTCGAAGCCGTTGACTTCCAGCATGAATGCCACCACATCTTTGCCGATGTCGTGGATATCGCCGGCCACAGTCCCAATCAGGACCTTGCCCAGCTTTGACGCCTGTCCGGCCTGGGCGCTGAGCTTTGGTTTGACCAGGTCGCCGATCGCGCGCATCATGTCGCCGGCAATGATGAGCTCGGGCAGGAAGTATTCTTTCTCTTCGAAACGCCGCCCGACGATGGTCATGGCTTCGCTGGCCGCGCTGAGGATGGCCTGGGGATCTTCGCCCGCGTCAAGCATGGCGCGGGCGAGTGCTATGGCCTCGTCCTCTTGCATATCGGCGATGGCTGTGATGAGTTTTTCCTTCATTCCTTTGACTCCTGGAAGTGAACTGAGACGTTGCGCATGATGCTATCTTGCGCAGATCAACCGGCGCGCCGCCGGCGATGCGCGCACCGCTCACGGATGGTGCAGAAATCGCAGTTGCTGCCGCCTTCAACTCCCAGCGGACCCGGTCCGATCCCTATGATCAGCGACAGCGACTTGATGGGCGACATCACCAGCGACTCGCTCAGGGTAACGCCGATCGGCCGCGTGTCCAGCAGCCTGAAAATGACCGCCTGATCGGCAACCGACCACTCCGATTCGCCGGGGGAGAGCGCGGCGCTGGCCCGCCAGCCGCGTGCGGCAGCATCTGCTTCGACCGTGCGACACAGCTGTTGGCGCACCTGGTCAACGGCCCACGAACCGAGATCGTCCAGAAACAGGCTGCGGAGCCGTTGACCGCTGCGCTGATACGCGCTGATGCGCGCGCTGATCTCGCCGCCGACCGTGCAGACGCCGATCACCAGCTCGTGGGCGCCGGCCACCACCGCAGCCACCGGCCCGCCGCCGATCGCGACGCCATTCGCCATCACCAGCCGCTCGTGCCGGAACTCGCGGATGGGGAAGCTATCCCAAATGGCCGCCGGCCGGACGAGGCCGCGGGCATCGGCCAGTGCGGCCTCCCAATCGGCCTGCACACCGGGCCGCGCCAGCAACCTGGCCAGGCTCCCACCTACCTGAGCGGCGTACTGTTCGGCGTCGAAGCAGATCTCCCAATCGCGCTTGATCTGGATCACGTTGCCCGTCGCAGGCGCCACATCGGAACGCTCATCATCTCGGCCGCTGCCTGGTGCATGCCTTCACTCCATCAGCTTTTTCAGGAACGCCATGCCGTCCACAGCCAGTCCATCAGCCGTGGGAGCCAGCGGTCGCCAGACCGCCGCGGCGCGGGCAATCTCCTTCACCTCGGTGCTGAAGGACTCGATGACCAGCGCGCCGCTGTAATGAATCTTCTTCAGCGCGGCCGCGACCTCTTCCCAGGCGACATGGCCGGTGCCGGGCGTGCCGCGATCGTTTTCGTTAGCGTGGACATGCCACAGCCGGTCGCCAGCCATCTCGATCGCTTTGCCCAGGTGCTTCTCTTCGATGTTGGCGTGAAACGTGTCCATCATCAGCCCAACGGCCGGGCTGCCGATCAGCTCGACCAGCTCCAACGCTTGTTCGGTCAGGTTGATGAAGCTGGTCTCGAAGCGGTTCAGCGGCTCTAACGCCAGGCGCACCCCTTTCTGCTCGGCGTAGTCGGCTGCGATGCGCAGGTTCCTGGCGGTGCGGGCCAGATCTTCCTGGCGCATTTCGGGGGTCTGCTGCCATTGGCGGCCTACGGCCGAGTAGAGCGGTCCGGCCAGCACCTTGCCGCCGAACGCGGCCGTGGCATCTATGCAGTGCTTGAGATAGGCAACGCCGTTCTGCTGGATCGTTTCATCGGGATGGGAAGGGTCGCGCGTGGCGCCCATCACCGCGCACACGCTGGCTGCCAGGCCGGTGCGCGCATACGCCGCGGCCGCCTGCTCAAAATCCACATCGCCGATGCTCTCGATAGGCACCTCCACCAGGTCGAATCCCAATGCCTTTGCTTTGTCCAGCAAGTGCAGGTCCTTGGTCTGGAAAGGCGAAACCCAGAGGAAGGTGTTGATGCCGTATTGGATCATGGATTGGCTCCTATGGCGAGAGAAGGGTAGATAGGTAGATAGGTAGACAAGTAGACAAGTAGATTAGTAGATAGGTAGACAAGTAGATAGGTAGGGAGGGCATCGGGATGGTGTGCACTTGTCTCCCTGCTTCCTTGTCTACTTGTTTCCTTGTCTACTTGTTTCCTTGTCTACTTGTTTCCTTGTCTACTTGTCTACTTGTTTCCTTGTCTACCCGTTTCCTTATGGCGTCACCTGCACCTTGATCGGGTCGTCCTTGCGTGCGCGCAGGTTCACGATGGCAGTCGCTGCTTCGGAAAGCGGCACGGCCCGGCTGACCAGCGGCTCCAGGTTCAACAGGCCGTTGGCGATCATGGCGATGGTGGTAGGCCAGACGCCCGGCGCCAGCCAGGAGAAGCGGATCTCTTTGTCGGCCGTGTGCGTGGCCAGCGCGGGCACGTGGATCACGTCGTCGGCATCGGGGAGGCCGAAGTGCACGATGATCGCGGCGCCGCCGGTGATGTCAATGGCCTGCTCGAACGCGGCATTGGAGCTGGTGGGCACGATGGCGCGATCGGCCAGCCGGCCGTGCGTCACATCGGCGATGGCGGCCTTCAAGTCTTTGACGTAGTAGGGCGATTGCTCATCTCTGGTATTGAAGATATAGTCGGCGCCCCACTTCTTGGCTTCCTCCAGCCGGTAGTCGCGCGTGCCGATCATGGCGACCTTGCCCGCGCCGGTGGCCTTGGCGATCTGCACCATCATGATGCCGATGGGGCCAGGGCCGAAGATCGCCACGAATTGGCCGGGCTCGATCGCCAGCTTCTTCATGCCGTAGACCGCGCAGGCCAACGGCTCGATGAACGCGCCGGCCGCATAGCTGACGGCGTCGTCCAGCTTGAACAGGCCGGTGTAGCGAGAGAGCGCGTACTCGGCGAACGCGCCATCTGCGTTCACGCCCGGCACATACAGGTTGGCGCACAGGTTAGTGTGGCCGCTGGCGCAGGCGTAGCAGGCGTTGCAATGTTGCACCGGGTTGACAACCACGCGATCGCCCGGCTTGAACAGCCCCATGGACTTGGGAATCGCGCCGACCTCAACCACTTCGCCGGTGAACTCGTGGCCCAGCACGATCGGCATCTTGCCCGTTGGGCTGAGGCCGAAATAGTACGAAATATCCGACCCACAGATGCCGCAGTTCTTCACGCGCACCAGCACATCTGCGTCCCCCACGCGCGGGATCGGCAGCTCCTGCAGCTCCATCTTTTCGGCTTTCAAGAGAACCTGGGCTTTCATTGTCTCGGCCATTGAAGGTACCTCCCGCAATCATCCGTACTTCGCGACCAGCTCATCCATGAACTTCTTCGCCGGGCCGGTGGCTTCCAGCGCGCCGGGCCAGAAGCAGAGATCCATCGGCCACCACTCGTCGTGATAGCCTGCGTCGTACAGCGCCTGGACGATGGCGGGGAAGTCCAACACACCCTGGCCAAACGGCGCATGGGTGCTGGTCTCGCCGTCGTGCAGCGTGCCGTCGGAGTCAATGAAATGCACGTGGCTGATCTTGCCGGTGAGCAGGTGCGCGAACTGCACCACACCGCCGGGCAGCGTCTCCTTCTCGCCAAGCTGGCGAGACGCGATGACCGAGCACATGTAGGCATGGCACGAGTCGAAGAGGACGCCGAAGTTCGGATGGTCCACCGCGTAGCACATGCGGACGATCTCGCTGGGCTTGTTGTAGTAGAAGCCCGGCTCGAACTCCCACACCAGCTTGATGCCATAGCGCGCACATACCTCGGCCGCGCGATGCCAGACGTCGGCATAGCGCCAGAAGCAGGTCTCGTAGTCCAACCCGCCGGGGATGCCCGTCGGCGGCGCGTTGCTGTCTACCCGCAGCTTGGGGATGCCCATGTCCAGGCAGATCTCGATCTGGCGTTTGACCTGATCGAGGTAGTCATTGGGGTTGATCAGCGCCGGCACACCGGAGAAAGCGCCCGCGATACCGGAGATGCCCAGGCCGTGGTCATCGAGCATCTTCTTCAGTTCCAGCCGCTTCTCCCGGTTGGTGTAGTCGGCGGGGCCGTAGTGCGGATCGAACGCGCCGAACTCGATGCCATCGAACTTCAGCTCGGCCAGCCGCTCCACCACCGTCGGGAAGGGGATCGGCTTGTCGGCATACCCGCCCCAAATGTACGCCCACGTCCCGACGGAAATCTTTTTCTTTGCCATGAGAGCCTCCTGTGTGATATGGTTTTAGGTACGAAGTGCCAAGCTCAAGGTCGAGGACCAGGCCCTCAACCTTCAACTGCGAGCCCGATACGGCGGGATTCTCGGCACATCCGGGTTGATGTCCGGGCCGAAGAACTTGAAGATGATCAGGTCGCTATCACCGGTATTCTCGATCAGGAGCGGCCGGGTCGCCGCCGCGTGCGAGATCAACAGTTCATCATAGCCGAAGTTGAGCCCCTCGACCGCGTAGCCGCCGTAGATGCCCCGGCCGCGCCAGACCAGGATGTTGTAAACCCCCCGCTCTACGCTGTGGAACTGACCCACCTGCTTCACCACCAGCTTCTTGCCGCTGAATTTGGTGGTGTTGTAGTAGATCCACCACTCCTCGCCGCCGGGCTGGCGCGTCTCGACGATCGGGACCGGGGGGGTATGATGGTTTTCGTAGAAATAGGGGTCGCCGCTGACCTCCCAATTGATCTGATCGAGGATCACGCGCTCTCCGCGGGCCGCCCGGTCTTCGGGCCGCACATCTTTGAACAGCAGTTCCTTCGAAATGATCTTGCCGGCGTTCAGCGCCTGGAGCATGGCGAAGACATCGGAATCCTCCTGCAGCTCGATGGTCAGCGCGGTGCCGGGCGCGTGGAGGACGCCGGACGGCAGATGGAATCCTTCCCCGCGCACGTTCAGGTAAGCGCGCGAGTGTTGCAGGATCAAGTCGTCTTTCCATTCTACCAGGTATTTTAGCAGGATCTCCTGCTTTCCCTGCTCGACGATGTAGGGGTGCACGCCGAAGAAAGTCTCCGGGTGCGGACCGAGGTCCACGTCCTCTGGGAAATAGTAGGCCTCCTCTTTAGGATTGGCGCCGACCAGCTTCGCATCCTTTTCCATCTGGTGGATGTGAAAGGGGATGCGCGCGCCGAAGTCGTAGATCTTCGCCAGCCGGCCTAGCCCCTTGTGCGTGCGGGCATACTCCGCGCCCATGATCAGGTCGCTCGCCACCTCGACCGCTTCGCGCAGGGTGATCCGCTCCCCTGGGATGGCCAGATAGCTGAGCCCCTCGTCCGGCGGGCCGACGCGGTTGTCGGCCTTGGTGGTCGAGCCAAGCCAGCGCTCGCAAATCCAGCCGCGCTCGCCGACATCGTACTCCTCGTCCTTCAGTCCCAGGCGCCGGCCGGGCGGCAAGAAGTCGCGTGCTACCCATGCCGGTTCCAGTCGCAGGATGCCGTTGCCGGCTGTCAAGGCCGCTTCCACGATGGTACGTGTTGTCTTTTCAGGCATGATATTGTTTCTCCTGGGCGGAAGATCGGGTCCTGGCGATGCGCCGATCGCCTATCGCCCCAGCTCGCCAAACCGCGCCGCGATCGCCAGGGCCGGATCAATCGGCACGTGCGCCCGCTTCACATCCTTCGGGATCACGATCGTCGGCGTTGGCTTGACGGTTTTACCCGCAAACTGCGGCAACCATTGTCTTTCGGCCTCCAGCATCTCGGCCGCCATCTCACGGATCTCCTTCAAGGTCAGCGTGGCCGAGGTCAGCGGATCCATAGCGCACGCCAGCACCACCTTCTCCGGGTCCCCTTCGATGCCTGCTTCGACCGCCAGCCGTTGCACGTTGATGTTGGTCAGGTTCAGCGCCGCGCATTGCGAAGGTAGCGGGCCGACGAAGGTTTTGTGGATGCCGGTGCGATCCACATACAGCGGATACTCCGCGCAGCAGTCGGCCGGCAGATTGGTGATCATCCCCTCGTTGATGACGTTGCCGTTCAGCTTGAACGTCTTGCCGGTCTCCAGCGCCTCGATGATGTACGAACCGTACTCGACGCTGCGCGGGGGCAAGGTGGTCGGCTGGCCGGCCAGGATATCTTGACCCTCGTACTTAGCCGCTACGTACTTGCACCAGTTATAATACGCGCCGCTCTCGCCGCCGAACGCCGGCTCGTCACAATAGAGTTCCAGCGCGCGCTTGCTGCTGCGGAACCACGGCACATACTCCGACAGGTGCCCTGTGGATTCGGTCATGAAATACCCGAAATGACGGAAAACTTCTCCGCGCACTTTTTCGTTGACGTAATACTCCGGCTGTTCGAAGCGCGCCCGCAGCTTGGGATAGAGGTCCTCTCCTTTGTGCTCCAGTTTGAGGAACCACGCCATGTGATTGATGCCCGCTGCCAGGAAGTCAATCTCATGTTTGGGTACGTCTACGTAGCCGGCAATCAGGTCCAGGGTGGTCTGCACGCCGTGGCACAGTCCGACGAACTTGACCTTCGTTGTGCCGAGCGCCCAACAGATCATAGCCATCGGATTGACATAATTCAACAAATGCGCGTTCGGGCATAGCTTTTCCATGTCGTGCGCCATCGCCAGCGTGACGGGGATGCTGCGCAACGCCCGAAAGATGCCGCCTGGCCCCAACGTGTCGCCGATGCACTGATCCACGCCGTACTTCAGCGGGATCTTGTAGTCGTACTCGAAGCCGGTCACGCCACCGACCTGGAACGTGGCGATGACATAATCCGCGCCCCGCAGCGCCTCGCGGCGATCGGTCGTCGTCCAGACGTTGGCGTTCAGGCCGTTATCTTTGATGACGCGCTTGGCGAACGCCTCCACCTGCGAACTGCGCGTGGTGGTAGGGGCCATGAGCGCGAACTCGGTGCCCTCCACCCCTGGCGTGCCCAGAATGTCGAGGATCAGGGTCTGGCAGAAAACGATGCTTCCTGCGCCGATGATGGCGACTTTTGCCATAGGTCTACCTCCGTTGGTGATGAGATCAGGAATCTACTCTCCGTTTGGTCGGTCTGCGCGCTGCATTCCGGCCGGGAACCGATCGGTTAGCCCAGCTCCCGCAGCCAATCGCGCAGCAACGGTCCCAGCCGACGATACAGTGCAAAGCGCGGCTCGTAAAGCTGCTGCTTGCGCGGATTCGGCTCAAACGTGCGTTCCGGCTTGACCATGAGGGCCACCCCCTCGGCCGGCGACGAGAAGATGCCGCAACCTACGCCGGCCACAATGGCCGCGCCCAACACGCCCGCCTCGGTGATCTGCGGCCGGATGAAGGGCCGGCCCAGGATGTCGGCCGAGAGCTGGATCCAGGCGTCCGAGCGGCTGCCGCCGCCCACCGCGCGCAGATCCGTGATGGCGATGCCGGCTTCGGGCAGCGTCTCCAGGCAGGCCCGCTCGTAGAAGGTCACTCCTTCCAGGATGCCCTTCAGTATCTCCCCGCGCGTGGTTTCGAGCTTCAGTCCGGCCAACACGCCGCTGGAGTCGGAGATGAACTCCGGCGGGCCGGTGGGCGCCCAATGCGGCAGCGCCATGACGCGGCTCGGCGCGTCCGGCATTTCGGCGATCAGGCTGGCGTAAATATCGCGGCCGGCCGCCTGCGCCGCGCTGTGTTCGGCCCGGGCGAAGGTATCGCGGAACCAGCGCAACAACGATCCGCCGTGATTGTAGATGAAGCTGACGTAGTGGCCCGGCACCGCGTGATGCTCGGTGTTCAGCCCCTGGCCGATCATCACGGCCGGTTCGGGCCGGCGATCGAACACCGGCATCATGCAAATGTAGGTGCCCATGCCGTACATGGCCTGGCCGGGCGCGATCGCGCCGCAGCCCACGCCGTTGATGCATTGATCGTGGCCGCCCGCCACGATCGCAACGCCGGCCGGCAAGCCCAGCGCCTCGGCCGCCTGGCGGGACACCTGACCCACCACCGTGGCCGTGGGCACCGGCGGCGGCAGCTTTTCCCGATCCAGGCCGAACAGCGCCAACAGCTCGTCCGACCAGGCGGCTACGTCCAGATCAAACAGCAACGTGCGGTTGGCCAGCGAGTAATCTACGAACGGCTCCGCGCCGAGCATGAACGGCACGAAGCCGCCCCACAGCAGAAACAGGTCGGTCTGCGCATACAGGTCGGGGCGCCGATCCTTAAGCCAGCGCAGCTTGGTGGCCGCGTACTGATCGCCCAGGGTGTTGCCGTTGATGCGATACAGCCGTTCATCGGCGAGAGCCGCGCGCCACGCGGGCAGATATTCGTTGCCGCGGGCGTCGAAATTCAACAGCGAGGGTCCCAGGACGCGGCGGTCGCGGGTCACGGGCACGAACGCCTCGCCCATGGACGACACGGCCAGCGCCCGCACCGGATCGGCGCCCGCGGCCGTCACGGCCTGGCGGATGGTGCGTTGGATCCGCTCCCACACGGTCGCGACGTCCAGTTCGGCCCAGCCGGGGTGTGGTCGCTGGATGTCGTACTCGGCGTAGGCCAACGCCAGCAATTGGCCGGCCTCGGAAAACACCGCGGCTTTGCAGCCGCTCGTTCCCACATCAATGCCCAACAGGCTCATGCACGTCCCCTCATGAAATACGGCGCGCGCCTATGCAACGAGCAGCCGCCGTTGGCCTGCCACGGCCAGATGTTCGCGCAGCAACCAGGTCGTGCGCCGGTACACCGCCTCTTGCGCCGCGGCCACGTCGCCGGTCGCGCGCATGGCCTGCTCGTAGGCTTGGCGGGTCTCGGTACCGATGTTGATCTTGGCAATGCCGCGGCGAAACGCGGCCTGCACATCTTCGCGGCGGATGCCCGAGCCGCCGTGGAGCACCAGCGGGATGCCCGTGGCGGTCGCCAGGGCGTCCAGGCGCTCCAGGTTGAGGCGCGCCTCCACCTTCTTCTGATCGCGCGTGCCCAGGGCAATGGCGCCGTGAATGTTGCCGATCGCGACCGAAAGCCAGTCGCAGCCCGTCTCGGCCACGAACTGCCGCGCCTCCTCGATGTCGGTGAAGCCCTGGCCCGAGGCAAACAGTTCCTCGTAAGGCGGAAGCGGTCCGGCTTCGTGGCCCAACACTGCGCCCAGCTCGGCCTCTACCGGCACACCGGCCGCATGGGCCATTTCAACCACCGCGGCCGTGGCCGCGATGTTCGCGGCCAGCGGCAACCGCGAGCCATCCACCATCACCGACTGATAGCCCAGGTTGAGCGCCTCGCGGATGATGGGCAAGTAATCTACGGCCTGATTGTCCTCATCTATGACCGGCACATGATCCAGGTGCAGCCGCACATGCGTGGGTTGGGCCCACCTGGCAAACTCTTCGGCCAGGGCTTCCAGGCCGCGCGCCTCAAATTTGATCCATTCCAGCCGCGCGACGGCGATCAGAGCAAAGGCATCCTGTTCCACTACGGCGCGCACGATCGGCTCTACCATGGGCAGGTAGGGGATGTTGAAGGATGGGATCACCACACCGGTCCGCCGCGCGGCCGCCATTATCGTTGCAATGTCTGACATAGACTTTGGGCCACCTTACATCAGGCGCGCGCCGCTGACACGGTCAAAGAAGTGCAGCCGTTCGCGTACCACCTGAAAGCGCACCGTCTCGCCGATGCGGGCCGGCGCAATGCCCGACACGGTGCTGACGATGACTTGTTCACCGTTCTTGATATGCAGCAGTGTCTCCACGCCCAACGGCTCGATCAACACGATTTCGCCCACGAACATGCCGGTCGGATCGAGCCGGACATCTTCGGGCCGCACGCCGAGGATGAACTCTGGTGGCAGGTGATGTGGAGCGTGGCGCGTTTCGCCCACCGGTAGACGTATGGCGCTGTTGGCCACGATCAGCGCGCCGCCCTCGGCGCGTGCCGGCAAGAGGTTGATCTTGGGCGAGCCGACAAGTTGCGCCACGAAGGCGGTCGCCGGCCGATCATAGATGTCTTCCGGCGTGCCCACCTGCACGATGCGGCCGTGGTTCAGCACAGCGATGCGGTCGGCCATGGTGAGCGCCTCGATCTGGTCGTGGGTAACGAACAGGGTGGTGCTGCCCTGGGTGCGTTGCAAATGGGAGAGCTCCACGCGCAGGGCCTCGCGCAGCTTGGCGTCCAGGTTCGAGAGCGGTTCGTCCATCAGGTAGACGCGCGGGCTGCGGACGATGGCGCGGCCGATCGCGACGCGCTGCATCTCGCCGCCGGAAAGGCGCGCAGTCTTGCGCTGCAACAGGTGACCGATCCGCAAGACTTCGGCCGTCTCGGTCACCCGTTTCTTGATTTCTTCCTCCTTCATTCGCCGCAACGGTGCGCGTAGGGGAAAGGCCAGATTCTCATACACCGTCATGTTGGGGTAGAGCGAGTATTGCTGGAACACGAACGCCACATCGCGATCGGCCGGCGGCAGCGCGTCCACCGACTGGCCGTCGAAACAGACGCTTCCGGCGTCCTGTTTGGTTAAGCCGGCGATGATGCGTAACGTGGTGGTCTTGCCGGCGCCGGTGGGGCCCAGCAGGACGAAGAGTTCCGCGTCGCGGATTTCAAAGGACACATCGTTGAGCGCGGTGACGACTCCGAAACGCTTGGTGATGTTTTTAAGCGTAATCTGGCTCATCCCCGCGCCTCCTTGCTCAAGGCCTTCTCGCTCTTGGGATCGAAGAATCGCATCATTTCAGGGTCCAGGTCGAAACGAATCTCTGTGCCGAGGGGGTATGCCACATCGCGACGCGTACGAATGTGCACGATCTTGTCGCCGCCGTTTCCGTTGATGCGGCCCGTGCGCTCTAGACTGATGTGCAGCATGGTGTATGAACCGTGCAGGTCGGACGCGTAGACTGTGCCGCGCAGCGCGCCGGTGTCGCTCACCTGCGTGGCTTCGGGGCGAAAGCCCAGGATCACGTCGTCGCTGGGCAATGCGGCCAGGGCTGGCTGCCAGGCCGGCGGTACCGTACAGACGCTGCCGCCGGGCAGATGCACGCGGCCATCGGCGTATTTGCCGGGCACCAGGTTCATGCCCGGACTGCCGATAAAGTTCGCTACGAACAGGTTGGTTGGGGTGTGATACACTTCTGCCGGTGTGCCGATCTGTTGTATCTCTGCGGCCGACATGACCACGATGCGATCGCCCATGGCCATCGCCTCCACCTGGTCGTGGGTCACATAGACCGTGGTGGCGTGCTGGGCCAGGTGCAGCCGCTTGATCTCGGCGCGCATCGCCTCGCGAAATTCTGCATCCAGCGCGCCCAGCGGCTCGTCCATCAAAAAGCAGGCCGGCTTGCGCACCAGCGCACGGGCCAACGCAACGCGCTGTTTGTCCCCGCCGCTCAGCGCACCGGGCTTGCGTTGCAGCAGATGTTCGATCCTCAGGATCTTAACGACCTCGTCCACCCGTTGATTGATCAACGCCCGCTTCATTCCTTGCGATTCCAGCGGGAAGGCGATGTTCTGGCGCACGGTCATCTGCGGATAAAGTGCGAAGAATTGAAACACGAAGGCAATGTTGCGCTGGCTGGCGCTGAGCCAGGTGACGTCTTCGCCGTTGATGTACACCCGGCCCGCGGTCACCGCCTCCAGTCCGGAGATCATGCGCAACGTGGTTGTCTTGCCACAGCCCGAGGGTCCCAGCAGCGCGACAAACTCGCCATCGTGGATGGTCAGATCCATCGGCTTTACCGCCCACAGGTTGCCGAATTTCTTCGCAACTTGTCGGAGTTCTATTTCTGCCATAGTTATTTAGCCTCGTGCTCCCCACTCAATCCCCAATCCCTAATCCCTAGCCCCCTGGTATTGGGTATTAGGGATTGGGGATTGGAGATTGGGGATCTCATTGTCTAATTGCGCCAAAGGTGACCCCGCGCAGGAGATAACGTCGCAGGGCGAAGGTCACGATGACCACCGGAATCAGGAAGAGCAATGAACCGGCCGCGATGACGTGCCATTCGATGCCGCCGACACCAAGGTTGGCCGGGATGGCGGGCGGCGCGGTGCGGGCACGCTCGCTGGTCAGCATCAGGGCGAAGGCATATTCGTTCCAGGCAAAGATCAGGCAGAAAACGGCCGTGGCGGCGATGCCCGTCACGCATTGCGGGAGCACGATCTTGCGAAAGGTCTGTAGCCGGCTGTAGCCATCCACCAGAGCGGCTTCCTCATATTCGATCGGGATCTCGTCAATGAAGCCCTTGAGCAGCCAGACTGAAAAGGAGAGGTTGAAGACGGTGTAGAGCAAGATCATGCCGATATGGGTGTCGTAGAGGCCCACGGCACGATACATCAGGAAGATGGGGATGGTGACCACGACCGGCGGCAACATGCGCGTGCTCAGGATGAAAAAGAGCCAGTCCCCTTTGCCCGGAATATCATAGCGGCTGAAAGCATAGGCTGAGAGCAGCCCCAGGGTCACGGCCAGCAAGGTCGAGATGAGCGCGATAATCAGCGAGTTTTGGATCTGTTGGACAAATTTGCTCGGCCCGATGATGCGCATGCCGCGCGCCAGAGCCTGACGATCCCAGAAGGAAAGATCGGGGCGCTTGAGCTCGGCAGCCAGCGCGCCGGCCGAGAGCTGGGTGCGGTTGGTGAAAAGGCCGATGAAGCCGTCCAGCGACGGGGTGAAAATGACCTTGGGCGGCGATGCGGTCGCGTCGGGCCGCGACTTGAACGCGGTCATGGCCATCCAGATCACCGGGATCAACATCAGAAACGCGATCAGGATGGCCAGGATCAGGCGCACGGCCGTGCCTCTCCTGGCGCCGGGCGTCACCTGATCCACGCGCACCGAGTCCACCACGGGCGTGCGCGGGCCGGTTTCGGCAAAGGAGCGCCGGGCAATCGTGTTGGTCGCCATGATCAGGCCTCCTTCATGCGGTTGAGATACCAGATGTACACGTTGCTGACGCCAACGATGACGATCAGCATGACGTATGCCAGCGCGCTGGCCGAACCGGTGCGCGCCTGGCCCTGGAACACCATCCGGTACAGCGCGACCGATACTGTCTCGGTGGTGTTGCCTGGGCCGCCGCCGGTCAGGCCCATCACCAGGTCGAAGGCCTTGAGCGCCTCGATGGTGCGAAACAGCACTGCCAGCAAGAGCAACGGCGCGACCTGCGGCAGCGTAATGCGCCAAAACTGACGCCAGGAGCTGGCCCGATCAATGGCGGCCGCTTCGTAAATGTAATCGGGGATCGCCTTGAGCCCGGAAAGACAGAGCAGCATGACGAAGGGGCTCCACATCCACACGTCCACGATCACGATCGAGAGCAAGGCGTGGTCTTTCAGCCAGACAGGCGCAGTGGTCGGATCCCAATAGCCGAGCATGTAGTTGAAAATACCCATCAGGGGATTGAAGATCAAGCGCCAGAACATGCCGACAATGACCGGCGACAACATCATGGGGATCAGGATCAATGTGGTCAGCAGGCCGCTTGCCTTGAATTTGGCGCGCAGCAACAGCGCCAGGCCGAAGCCGATCACCGCCTGGAGCGAAACCGACAGCAAGGCATAGCGGCCGGTCACGGCAAAGGCGGCCCAGATGCTCGGATCGCCGAGCAGGGCGTCGAAATTGCCCGTGCCGATCCACACGGGAGGCTGTTTCCCGCTGTGCGAGTAGCGGGTGAAGCTGAGAAATAAGCTATAGAACAACGGAAAAACGTTCCACAAGATCAGCAACACCAGGGTCGGCATGATAAACAGCCGCTGGATCGTGCTGTCGCTGATCTGCCGCCGGTATCCCCGCGGCAGCCGCGATGCGCTCTGGAGGGGTTGATCCATGAGTTTGCCTCTTTCCCGTTCGATGCGCAGGATGCCATATTCGGTCGCCGCGTGCCAGACGCCTGCGAGGCGCCTGGCACGTCGGGCATACACGCCGGGCGCCTACGCGGCGCCCGGCGTGTAGCGGGCTACTTGAGATAGCCGTACTGTTTGAAGATCTTCTCGTGTTCCTTGGCGATCTTGTCCAGGGCCTCCTTGGCTGTGCCCTTGCCGCCGACCACGTAGTCGCTCAGCGCCGCCTGCGCTGCCGGCAGCAGTTCGCCGTACTGCGGAATATTGTAGAAGTCTTTCACCATCCTCATCGTCTCGGCAAACGCCGCATTGTACGGCGCCGCCTTCAGGAACGCCTCGGACGCCAGCGCCTTCTTGTTGCACGTGTAGCCGCCCAGCTCCGCCCATTTCATCTGGATATCGTCGCGGGCAAACCACTTGATGAACTCAAACGCGGCTTGCTTGCGTTCCTCTGAAATGTATGCGTTGATGCTCGTCCCCTGACCTCCTAGCGAGGCATACTGTTGCCCGTAGGGGCCGGCCGGATTCGCGAAGAACCCCACCTTGTCGTAGTACTTCGGGTTCGTTCCCTTGTTCGCCAGCGCCGGGAAGAACGCAAAGTAGTTCATCGCAAACACCACCTGGCCGTTGATGAAGTAGTCGTTCATCTCCGGGAAGAAGCTGTTCGTGTTTCCGGGCGGCCCCGAATCGTACAGCGCCTTGTATGCCTCGAGCGCTTCCACGCACTCCTTCTTGTTCAACACGCCCTCTACTTTATAATCCTTGTTCCATTCGCACCCGTAGGTGAACAGCGCATTCTGGAACCCCATCGTGATCGCGTCGTAGTCCTTCTGGGTGTACACTGCCGCCCCGTAGATCGGCGGATTCGCCGTCGGCCGGTAGAAGAACTTCGCCATGTCCACGAACATCTTGTAGTCCTTCGGCGGCACCGTGTACTCGTAGCCGTATTTCGCCTTGAAGTCTGCCTTCTCTTGCGGATTGTCTACGATGTCCTTCCGATACGCCCAGCCGTTGGCGTCACCTTCCGTCGGGTACGCATAGTATCTCCCCGACCCCGGCGGATACTCCCCGTAGTACTTCAGCGTTGCTTCCGTCACCGTGTCCTTCAGACCGTTCTTCACCAGAAAGTCGGTCATGTCCACATAGTGACCTTCCGTCACCGCTTGCCCAATCCACTGGCTATCTCCCACCACCATGTCGAAGCCCGTGCCGCGCGCGGCCCACTCCGCCGACACTTTGTTGTAGTAGCTGCCCCACGGCTCCTGCACGACCGTTACTTTGATGCCGGTCTCCTTCTCGTACAGATTGCCGATCTCCTGTAGATAGTTGGCAGGATCCCACTGCGCCCACCAGATCGTCAGCTCTTTGACCTTTGCGGCCGGTTTAGCGGCCGGCTCGGCAGCTTTCGGCGGTTCGGTTGCCTTGGGTGCCGCGGCAGGAGCCTTGGTGGGCTCGGCCGGCGCCGGTGTCTGGGCGCCGCCGCACGCTGCCAGCGACACGATCATCGTCAAAATGACCAGCAGGAATACCCATTTTTTGAACATGCCGGTTTTCTCCTTTCAAGAGCTAAATGTCCGGTAAATGATGGTGACGACTGAATCGAACCAGCAGGGGAATCGGCGCGTATAGATGCAGGCAGCCTCACCTCCCTTCGCTACGCTCTAGCGCTGAACGCTGACGCTCACCGAGGATATCGGTGACGGTTTGCGTCAAGTCGTCCAGGTCAAACGGGAAATTCAGATAGGTGATCTTGTTTTCTGCTTGCGATTGTGACGGCTGTTCGGAGAGGATCAACAGCGGCACGCGGCCAACACAACCGAGCAGAGAAGCGCGGGCAAGGATTGCCAGGGGATCGCTCACTGGGGGAACAGGAGCGACAATGATCAGATCGGCATCCACGGCGAGACGACCGGCAGATGATTGTTCGGCAGGATCGGATTCGAGGCGGACGACATGGAGTTGCGGCAGGCTGCTGAGCTTCAGCTCAATAGCCGCATAGAGGGCGTCGTGGCGGCACAAAACATGAACGACCTTGCTCATCGCACCTGTCCGCGTTGGCAGGATTGACCTGCGCCCATATGATCATTGAACGGCAGCGGCTTCGACTGGATGATGCAAGGTTAGTATAGCACCCTCGTATTCCAAAGGTGTCACAACGGGGGGCGAAAATATTCCAAAAGTGTTCCAAATTTGGCCGCCGCGCGCGGCGGCCAAATCGGTCATTCAGGCGGCAAAAAGATATACCCCACGCCGGGCCTGGTTCGAATGTACGCGGGGCGATGTGGATCGGCTTCGATCTTCCGGCGCAGGCGGTGGATCGTCTGGCGGACGAGCTTGTCCCCCTCTTCGTAGCCGGGCCCCCAGACCTTCTCGGTGAGATACTCGGGCACCAGGATGCGCCCCGGCTGCTTAACCAGTTCGCACAGCAAGCGGTACTCGGTGGGGGTTAGCTCGACCTCTTGGTCGCGCAGAAAGACCCGGCGCCGGGCGAAATCCACCCGCAGGTCGCCCCCCTGGTAGCTGGACTCGGCCGACGCGCCCTCGGCGAACTCGGTGCGGCGCAGGGCGGCGCGCACCCGCGCCAGCAGCTCGGGCACGCTGAACGGCTTGGTCACGTAATCATCCGCGCCCAGATCCAGCCCCATGATCTTGTTGGCTTCCTCGGCCAACGCGGTGATCATGATGATCGGCACCGTGGAGAACTCGCGGATGCGCCGACATGCTTCATAGCCGTTCATCACCGGCATCTTGATGTCGAGCAAGATCAGGTCGGGTTGGGCGTCGGCTGCCAGTTGCACCGCCTGCAACCCGTCCGCCGCGGTTATCACTTCGTAATTCCTGGCCTCCAGGTTAGTTTGAATGGCCCACACATATCTCGGTTCATCCTCGGCCACCAAAATGCGGGTCTTTTTCATCGCGCTTCCTCCTTGCCCGATGTCGGCAACGTAAAGCAAAATGTGCTACCCACCCCAGGCTGGCTCTCGGCCCAGATGCGACCGCCGTGGGCCTCCACGATTCCACGGCACACCGCCAGCCCCAGTCCGGCACCGCGCAGCCGCCGCGTGATCTCATTCTCGACGCGATGGAAACGCTCGAAGATTTTATCCCACTCGCCGATCGGGATCCCGATCCCTTCGTCGCTAACCGTGACCAGAATGTGCGCGTCGCCCTGCTGCGCCTGCAACGTGATGGTGCCGCCGTCCGGCGAATATTTGATCGCGTTGTCCAACAGGTTGCGCAACACCTGTTCGATTCGCTTAGCATCCACCGTTGCCACCAGCGGCGCCGCGGGCAGGTCGCTCACCAGGCGATGCCGGCTGGAAAGCGCCTCCATGGACTTGATTGTCTCGGTGATCAACGCCTTCAGGTCGGTGGGCTGTTTGTCCAGGCGCAGGCGGCCGCTTTCAATGCGGCCCAGATCCAGCAGGTGTTCTACGATCGTTTCGAGCTTGGTCGTTTCCTCGCTGATGCTGCGCAAGAACTGGAGCTGGGTTGCCCGATCGAACGCAGTGTCATCCATCAACAGCGACGACGCGGAGATCTTGATCAGGCCCAACGGCGTGCGCAATTCATGGGAGACGTTGGCGATCAGCTCAGAACGCAGGCGATCAATTTCGCGCAGGATCTTGACCTCGGCCGCTTGCTGGGCTAGCCAGGCATTCTCCACCGCGATGCCGATCTGATGGCCGATGGTGGTGAGGAGCTGCATTCGGTTGGGGTTCAAGCCGTGCGGGTTGTGGCTGATGCTGCCCAACACGCCCAACACGCGATCCTTCGATTGGATGGGAACGCCGGCCAGCGTGAACGTCATATCGGGCCAGGCGGAGCGCAGTTGGCCCTGAATGACCTCCAGGACGTGATCAATCTGCAAGGTAACTGCGGCGTCGGCCCGTTTGCCCACCGCGGCGTCGGCGGTCTTCAGCCGCTTGATCTGCTCGACGACTGCCGCCGGCATGCCGCGTTGCGCCGCCAGCGTCAGGGTGATGCCGTCCTCGGCGATCAATTGCACCCAGCCGCCGTCAATATCCATGATCCGCATTGCACAATCCAGCGTGGCGTTGAGAATCTGATCCAGGCCGACGGATTGCCCGATGGTGGTTGCAATCATGTTGAGCGCGGCCAGATCCTGGTTGCGGCGCTGGATTTCTTCTTCGGCGCGTTTTCGCTCTGCGATCTCGGCCTGCAACGCCTGGTTCGCGCTGACCAGTTCGGCCGTGCGCTCCTGCACGCGCATCTCCAGCTCATCGTGCGCGCGCTGGAGCGCTTCTTCGGCCTGGCGGCGCTCGGTGATATCCTCCGAGATGCCCAGCAGATATTGGGGCCGGCCTTCGGCATCCAGGATCGGCACTTTGAGCGTGTGGAGGATGCGAATGCCTCGATAGCGGGTCTGAATCGGCTCTTCCGGGAAATCTATCAACCGCCGCTGGCTCAACACCAGGCGATCCTGGGCGACGAAGTAGTCGGCCTGCTCCTTGGGGAACAAATCGTAGTCGGTCTTGCCGATCATCTCTTCGTGCGAGAAGCCGACCAGCTCCGCGCCGGCCTTGTTCCAGCGCACGAAGCGCAGATCTTGCGCATCCTTGACGAAGATCATGATGGGAATGTTCTCGACCACCGAATCCAGGAAGGCCTGGGTGCGCTTCGCCTCCTCCTCCGCGCGCTTGCGCTGGGTGATGTCTTCCGAGATCCCCATCAGGTACTGCGGCCTGCCGTCGCTGTCCCGAATGGGAACTTTGAGGGTGTGGAGAATGCGCACGCCTTTGTGGCGCGTGTGAATCGGCTCTTCTGGAATATCTACCAGGCGGCCCGTTGTCAGCGCCTCGCGATCGCGCGCGTGAAAGAAATCTGCCTCTTCTTTGGGGAAGAAATCGTGATCGGTCTTGCCGATCATCTCCGCCCGCGAGTACCCTACCGTCTCTTCGCCGGCCCGATTCCAGAGCACCCATCTCAGGTTCTCGGCCTCTTTGACGAAGACCATGATCGGGATGTTTTCGATGACCGAATCCAGAAAGGCCTGCGTGCGCTTCATCTCCTCTTCGGCGCGTTTACGCTCGGTGATGTCTTCCGAGATGCCGATCAGATATTGCGGCTTGCCCTCCGCGTCCAGCACCGGCACCTTGAGCGTGTGCAGGATCCTGACCCCTTTATGACGAGTATGGATCGGCTCCTCCGGCGTATCGAGCAGCTTGCCGCTGGCCAGGGCCAGCCGATCGTTGGCGGTGAAGAAGTCGGCCTCCTCCTTGGGGAAAACGTCGTAATCGGTGCGGCCGATCAGCTCCTCGCGCGAAAAGCCGATCGTTTCCGCGCCGGCCTTATTCCAGCGCACCCAGCGCAGATCGTGGGCATCCTTGACGAAGAACATCAGGGGGATGTTTTCCACCACCGAATTCAGGAACGCCGTTGTCTCTTCCAGTTGCCGGGCGTGTTTGGCCAGCGCCTCCTCGGCCTGTTTGCGCTCCGAAAAGAGACGGGCGTTTTCGATGGCGTTGGCGAGGTGATCTGCCATCGTTTGGAGGGTCGTCACATCGTCTTCGGTGAAGGCAGCCGGTTGCGCGGACTGGATCGTCATCGCGCCGATAGCCTGGCCGCGGCTGATGAGCGGCAGCGCCAGCTCGGAGCGCATCGCGGGCAACAGCGGATTTTTCAGCCGCGCTGCTTCTTCGCTGATGTTTTGTTCCAACCGAAAGCGCCGGTTGGCGATACACCAGCCGACCGACGTGTCGTCGCCCACCGCGATCCGCTGCCCCTGTGCCACCATCTGGCGGCCGGCCTCGCCCGTGCCGGCGCGCAGCACGGCCCAGCGGCCGGCATCGTTGTGCTGATCCACCAGGTACAGACCGACATAGTACAGGTCGAACCGCTCGCGCGTCAGCTCCACCACCTGGCCGATCAGCTCGTCCGGATCCAGGATGCTGCCCGTGACGCGCGAGACTTCGGCCGCAGCCTGCAAGAGCAACGCCTGGCGGTCAAGCTTCAGATAGGCCTGACGCAATAGCTCCTGCTGCGTCGGCCATGGCTTGCGCCGCCGGATAACCACTGCCCGTGCGCCATCTGGCAGACGAAACGCGCCTTTGAGTCGTTTGCCGGTTTGCGGAGGAAGAATAGATGCATCCATTGCTGCCCCTCCTGTGCAGTGGCGGCTTCACATGACATCGGTCTGGCATATGGTTGTCCATTGAGAGGGCCTCAACAAGATCGGCTCGCGGCCGCCTCCGTGCCCGACTCCAGGAACGCGATCTCGGCCGGCGTCAGGCGCAGGTCGGCCG
>JBBIKA010000043.1:0-22035 GCA_037445695.1 Chloroflexota bacterium | reverse complement strand
TTGCGCCTACCACACCCGCTGCAGGCGCACCACCATCGCCTCGCGGCTGATCTGCCCCATCCAAGAGTCGCGGATGTTGCCCACCCGATCAATGATCAGCGAAGTGGGGAAGGCGCGGATATGATACAGGTTGGTGGTCACCGCGCCATCCGTGTCCAGCGCCAGCGGGAAGGCGATGCTGTTTTGGCGGGCAAAGGCGGCCACCAGCTCCGGCCTTTCCTGGACGTTCACGCCGATGACGACGAAATTGCGCGTCGGGCCGTATTGGCGATAGAGCGCATCCAGGTCGGGCATCTCGGCCTTACAGGGCGGGCACCAGGTGGCCCAGAAGTTCAACAGGATCACCTTGCCCCGCAGATCGCCCAGGCGCACCTGGCCCCCGTCCAACGCTGCCAGCATGAAATCAGGAGCGGCGCGAGGCGGCTCGGCCGCAGGCCGCGCCTGAGCGGCAACCTGGCGGCGATCCGTCTGCCAAAGCCATAGCCCCGCGCCGAGGGTCGCCAGACTCAGCGCAACCAGCGCCCAGAAGAACAGGGAGCGACGCCCATTCATCCCTTCTCGACCCGACAGCTTCGCGTGATCTCGGCCTTGCCGCGCACGGTGGCCAGGGCCGAGCAATACTTCTCCTCGGAAAGCTGGACGCTGCGTTCCAGTGCCTCCAGATCCACGTCGCCATAGGCGACATAGTCCAGATGAATCCGGGTGTAATACTTGGGGTGTTCCGGATTGCGCTCGCCGTTCGCAAAGATCTTCAGGCCGGTGACCGGCTGGCGCTTCTTCTTCAGGATGCTGATCACATCCATCGCGGTGCACCCCAGGATGCCCATCAGGAGCACTTCCATGGGCCGCGGGCCGGTGTTGTGCCCGCCGGCTTCCGGCGCGGCGTCCATCACGATCGCATGGCCCGAATCGCCCTGCGCTACGAATTGCATGTCTTCAACCCAGGTGATGTTAGCGGCGGTCATAACGTCCTTCCATCCAGTCTTTGATCGTCAACCTTCGTTTGATTGGATGCTGTGTGGCGGGAAGCGTTACAGGCGGCCGCGGCTGCCGATACAGCTCGAGCACGGCTTCGGCGATCCGGCTGGCCGCGTCGCAGTGGGCCAGCGAATGAGACGCCTCGGCCATCTGCGCTAAGGCCGGATTGCCCGGCCGCAACAGGTCGGCCACCAAGGCGGCCACCCGCTTCGGCTCGCGCGCATAGATGCCCGCGCCGGCCTCCTCCATCCAGGTGACGTTGCCATCTTCCTGGCCCGGAATATGGCCGGTGATGATGACCGGCAAGCCGGCGCAGGTTGCTTCGGCCAGCGTGCCCGGCCCGGCCTTGCTGATCAGCAAGTCGGCGGCGGCCAGCCAGTTCGGCATGTCCTCGACAAAGCCGAGCACCTTCACCGGAACGGACCACCGCTCCGCCTGGAGCTGTTTCTGCAAGATCTGATTGCGGCCGGCGATGATCGCCATTTGGGCCGCATAGGGCTCCTGGGCCAATCGCCGGGCGATGGCGCGCGCCAGCGGCGCCAACTTGCCGATGCCGGCGCCGCCGCCCGTCAACAAAACCATGGGGCGATCGGGATCCAGGCCCAACTGGCTCCGTGCCTCATCCTTCGGCCGGCCCCATACGCCGGCGAAGGCCTTGCGCACCGGCAACCCCAGCACACGCACCCGCTCGGGGGGCACCTCGCAGGCGATGGCCGTCTGCCGCGCCGACTCGGTCGCCACGATCGTCAGATCTACATCGGGACAGAACCAGGCAACCGGCGGCGTGACGGGATCGGTGACCACGGTGATGAAGGGCGCCGGATTGCCCAGCTCGCGCAAGGCGCGCAGGGGAATCTCGGTCTGGAGCGGGTGCACGGTGACGACGATATCGGGCCAATCGGCCGAGAACGCCGCCGCGACGTCGCGGCGCACCAGCGGATACGCCGCGCGATAGGTCAGCTTGACGCGGCGCCGCGAATCGAATGCGCGGTAAACGAGGTGATACAACCAGGGCGCGTAATTGACCCAGGGGCCGTAGGTGGCCGACATGGTGTTCCAGGGGAAATCCACATAGTCATCCACCAGGCTGATGATCGTCACCTGGGCCAGGCCTTCGAAGGCCTCGGCCAGGCTGCGCGCTGCGCTCAAGTGTCCGCCGCCGGTATGGGCCATCAGGATCGCGATACGAGGTAGCATATCTATATCAACCATTTCTTTCATTTGGAAGCAACTGCCTACCCTCTCTGACCCCTCACCCCCTTTTCCACCTTCTCCCCCGTTTCGGGGGAGAAGGTGGAAAGAAGAAGGGGTTTGGAGGCGGCGGCTTCGCCGCCTCCAAACCCTCATTTTATCCCCCTCCCCTCTCCTGGCCGACGGCCAGGAGAGGGGAGGGGGCAAGGGAAGGGGTGAGGCAGGTAGTTACGATGTAGATAACAGTTCCTGCGCCAGTTGGGCATAGGCAACCGCGGCGCGGGCCACATCGGCCAGCGCGATCTGTTCGCTCGTCGTATGGGCCAGGCGCTCTTCGCCCGGCCCGAAGCCGATGGTCGGGATGCCCGCCACCCCCATGGTGTAGGCGCCATCGGTGGAGAAGGGCCAGGTGATCAGACGGGGCGGTGCGCCCAACGCGGCCTCGACCGCGCGCAGCGCCGTGCGCACGAGCGGGCTGTTTTCGGGCATCAGCCAGGGCGGGTAGTATTTGCGCACGTGCCGGACGTGGCCCGTGTAGGTCACCGCGTCGCATTCGACGGTCTTGATCTCGGCCTGAATGCCCTCGCGGCGGATGATCTGTTGCAGCTCGCTCAGCGCGCGGGCCTCTGTCTCGCCGAGCGTCAGCCGACGGTCAATGACCAGATCGCAGCGGTCGGGGATGGCGTTGCGGCTGCCGGCGACGCTGGCGATATGGGTCACGGCCACGGTGCCCTGTCCCAGGACAGGATCGCTCAACAGGTGCGGCTGGAGCAGCTCGATGCCGAACGCCAGCCGTGCAGCGGCGTTGATGGCGTTGATGGCGTGTTGCGGCGCGGCGGCGTGTCCGGCACGGCCGTGCGTGACCACCTCCAGTTCGATGCGGCCGCGCTGGCCCACCGCGATGTTCAGGTTGGTCGGTTCGCCCAACACTACGAAAGCCGGTTCCAGGCCTTCCTCCTCGCACAGATACTGCACGGCCATCCCCTCGCACGGTTCCTCCTGGACGACGAACGCCACGTAGAGGTCGCCGCCGAGCTGCACGCCCTGGTCGGCCAGCAGCTTCACCCCGAAGATCATGGCCGCCAGGGCCGACTTCATGTCCACGGCCCCGCGGCCGAACAGAATGCCGTCTTCGATCGTGCCGGAGAACGGGTCGCGTTGCCACGCGACCTGATCGCCGACGTCAATCGTGTCCATGTGGCCATCGAACAGGAGCTGTGGGCCGCGGCCGGCGCCGTAGCGCCCCACGACGTTGCCCATGCGATCCGTCCACACGTCGTGGAAGCCGGCGGCCTTCATCGCGTCGGCCAGGATCTGCGCCACCGCGCCTTCCTGCCCCGAAAGGCTCGGCGTGCGCACCAGGCGCGCCGCCAGATCGGCCAGCACCTGGGCATCTGAAGCTGAAAGGGTCTGCGTCATTGCATTTGCCTCGTCCTAATATGCCCCATCGCCGAACAGGACTTGGGGAATGGTGCGTAGCATGATGCGGATATCCGCGCCGAGGGACCAGTTTTCGCCGTAGTAGATGTCCAACATCACCATCTCGTCGAAGGTCAGATCGCTGCGGCCGCTGACCTGCCACAGGCCGGTGATGCCGGGCTGGATCTCCAGGCGTTTGCGCTGCCACTCCTGATATTGCGCGACCTCACTGAAGAGGGCCGGCCGCGGGCCGACGATGCTCATCTCCCCGCGGATCACGTTGATGAACTGCGGCAGCTCGTCCAGGCTGGTGCGCCGGATGAAGCGCCCCACGCGCGTGCGTCGGGGGTCATCGCGGATCTTGAAAAGCGGCCCGGAAGCCTCGTTTTGTGCAGCCAGCTTCTGTTGATCGGCCTCCGCGCCCACGTACATCGAGCGGAACTTGTACACCTTGAACGGCCGGCCGTACTTGCCGGCGCGCTCCTGGGTGAAGAAGACCGGGCCGGGCGAGTCGAGCTTGATGGCAAGCGCGATCAACGCCCAGAGCGGCGCGGTTAAAAACACAATGATGAGCGAAAGGCTCAGATCGAGGGCCCGCTTGAGGATCAGGTTCCAGCCGGTTAGCGCGGTCTGCTTGATGCTGATGAGGGGGATGCCGTTGATCGTCTCCACATCCACCCCGCCCAGGCTGAGCTGAAAGAGGTCGGGCACCACGCGCGCCCGCACGCCGGCCTCCTCGGCCTCCAGCACCAGGCGCACGGTCTTGCGGTGATATTGCCACGGCAGGGTGATGATCACCTGGTTGATGTCGTAAGTCTTGATCACCTCCACCAGGTTCTCGACCGGGCCCAGCGCCTTAATCGGCCCGATGTCGGTGTTGCTCTTGGCCGGGTCGTCGTCCAGAAAGCCGACGATCTGATAGCCCAGTTCGGGCTGGGCGATGATGTTGCGCATGACCGCGCGGCCCACCTCGCCCGCGCCGACCACCAGCAGGCGGTCTATGCCTTGACCGGCCTGGCGTAGCCGGGCCATGATCAGCCGACGCACCAGCCGCGCGGTGCCGAGCAGCACCGCGATGGCGATGCCGGCATAGACAAACATGATGCGCGAGTAGAAAAGGCTGCGATAGAAGAAAACGAAGACGATCACCAGCATGATCGCCGTCGTCGTTGCGTTCAACACCCCGTAGAGCTCATCGAACAGCGGCCGGGTGCGCCGGACATCGTAGGCGCCCTCGCGCCGCATGGCCAACAAAAGCACCACTGTCTGCAAGGCCACCAGGGGCAGATAGGCGCTGTAGGGCACGTTATTGGCCGGATCTACGGAGCGGAACAGTTGCAGGTCGTAACGCAGCCAGTAGGCGATCCGAAAGGCCACGTTGATCAGCACCACATCGAAGATCAACGTGACCCAGGGCATCCATCGTCGGACGTCGCTTTTCATAGGACCTCCTCCAGGGCCGCGCGATAGACGGCAATCGTTTCCCGCGCGGTGCGTTGCCACGAGAAGCGACCGGCCTGCTCCAGGCCGGCGCGGCGCATCTCCGCGGCGAGCGCCCGATCATCCCAGGCGCGCGCCATGGCCGCGGCCAGCGCGGCGACGTCTTCCGGCGGCACGAGCAACGCCGCATTGCCGGCCACTTCCGGCAGCGAAGAGACGTTGGACGTAATGACGGGCGTGCCGCAGGCCATGGCCTCCAACACCGGCAGGCCGAACCCCTCGAAGAGGGACGGATAGACGAACAGCGCGGCCGCCCGATACCACCAGGGCAGTTCGGCCGTCGGCACAAAGCCGGGAAAAAGCACGCGCTCAGTCAGCTTGAGGCGCTGCACGTGCGCGAAGATGGTATCGTAAAACCAGCCCTTGGCGCCGGCAATGACGAGGGACGGCACCTCTGTGGCGTGCGCCGGCCGGCTTTGCAGGAAGAGCGCATACGCCTCCAGCAGTCGTTCGATGTTTTTGCGCGGCTCCAATGTGCCCAGAAACAGAAAGAAGCGTTCCGGCAAGCCTTTGCGTTGCCGAAACGCCGCTACCTCGGCCGGGTCGGCCGGCCGAAACGCCTCGGCCACGCCGTTCGGCACGGCGACCACCCGTTCGGCCGGCACGCCGCAGCGGGCGATCACGTCTTGCCGCGTGCTCTCCGAGACCGCGATGACGCGGCCGGCCTTGCGCACCGAAGCGGCCGTAATCCAGCGCAGATAGGCGCGATTCAGGCGCCGAAACGCCTGCGGATAGCGCAGAAAGCTCAGGTCATGGACGGTGACGACCGCCCGACACGCGCACGCCAGGGGCAGCGCGTAAGCCAGGCCGTGCAACAAATCGAGCCGCCGCGCCCACACGGCCAGCCGGGTCTGTTCCCACAAGATCCGCCGCCACGGCCCGGCCGTGTTCCAACGCGACCGCTCGACGGCAAGCCCCGGCGGCGCCGCAAACCGGTCGTCATGCAAGAAGGCGATGAACTCCATCGGCCGGCCGTCGGGGGGCCGACTGCCCGGCAAATGGCGCAGCAGGTGATAGATATAGCCGTTGATGCCGGCGCCGCGATAGGTCTCCCCCAGCGCCAACAGGTGAGCGTTCAGGCCAATTCGTAGCGACAAATATGGCTCCTCGGGCACGCTCATTATAGCATAGATTTACAGGATACAAAATCATACATTGTCTGGTCTTTGTCGCTACAAAAGCAGCATATTGTGTTGTCTACCGTTGCGCAAGAAGCGCCTGGTAGACACGATAGGTGGCGGCGGCCACCTGGGCCTGGGTGAAATGTGCCAACACGCGCGCCCGGCCGGCCGCGGCCAGATCGCGACGCAGGGCGACGTCGGCCATTACGCGGGCCAGCGCAGCGCGCAACGCAGCTACGTCCCCTTCGGGAAAGATCAGGCCGGCCTCGCCGATTACGTTCGGGATCTCGCCGCAGCTCGAGCCGATCACCGGCACGCCGCAGGCCATCGCCTCCACCAGCACGCGGCCGAACTGTTCGATCCAGTTCGGCCGGCTGACGGACGGCAAGACGAGCACATCGAACATGCGGTAGGTCGCCGGCATCTGCGTCGAGGGGAGGGGACCGACGAACGAGACCCGCTCGGCGAGGCCCAGGCGGCCGGCCAGTTCGGTCAGGCGGCCGCGTTCGGGGCCATCGCCCACGAGGGAAAGCCGCCAATCGCGGCCGGGGAGCCCGACGCACGCCTGCAATAGCAGGTCCACCCCCTTCTCCGGGATCAGGCCGCCCGCGTAACCGATGTGAAATGCCGCGGCAGTCGCGTCGTCGCGCGGCAGCGCCGCGGCCGGATCGCGTTCGGCCGCGGGCGCAAAAAGCTCCGGATCCACGCCGAACTGGGGGAGCACCGTGATCGGCCCGCGATAGCCTTTGGCGACCAACACGGCGGCCGCGGCCCGATTGCCCGCGATGGCCCAGCGGGCGCGACGATAGTTCACCTGTTCAAAGTAGCGGAACGGCCACGGGTAGCGACGGTTGAGGTTCTGCCAGGTAAAGAAAAGCCCGCGCGCCGCCAGCGCCTCGGCCAGGCGCAACCCCTGCCACGTGGCCAGATTGTAGGGTTCCTCGTCCATGTGGACGATGTCGGGGCGCAGGCGACGCAGGATGCGGCCCAGGGTGGGATAGAAATGCAGATGGTACGACCCCACAAAGGCGGTGGGCGCCACGAGCAGCTCGTAGCCGCGCACATGAGCGCGCGCGACCGCCACGCGCCCGCGGCGATCGCGCCAGGCCGGCGGCACGATTGCGATCAGCTCGATGTCGGGCAACTGCGCCAGCTCTTCCAGCTTGCGTTGATAGGCGCCTACCACCAGCGCCTTGGAGATCATGACGACGCGCATCGTTTCACTTGAAATAGGTCGGCAACAGGCGATCGAGGCCGGCGCCCAGCCGCGGCCGCAACAGCCCCAACAGATCGGCTCCCGTCGCCAGCCGATCCTGATAACGCTGCCGATACTCTTGCAGGAAGGCCGTGAACCCTGCCACGCCCAGCTCTTCGCGCACGGCAAGCAGAAAGCGCGTGCCGCTCACATAAACGGCCTGGACGTAAGTGGGGGTGTCGGAGAAGTGGTAGATCGGCTGGTTGATCGGCAGGGTGGCCATGCCCTTGGACGGGGTCGCCCACCACGTCAGGAATTCGGGATGCAGGTTCTGATAGTAGAGCAGCTCTCCGTAGCGCGCCAGCGCTTCGTCGAGCCACGGTTCGTGCGCCTGGTCGTTGCCGACCGCGCCGTACCACCACTGATGGCCCAGCTCATGCACCACAAAGCGCACCAGCATATCGCCGCCGAAGCGATCGTCGGCGGCCGGCTTGTAGTCGGCGAACCACTCCTGGCTCAGGGTGATCAGCGCGCTGTACTCCATGCCGCCGAACTGATCGGCCTCAACCAGGAGTAGCTCGCGGTAGGGGTAGGGGCCGTAGGCGCGCACGAAGAGGGGCACGGCTTCGGCCGCGGCGCGCGCCGCGGCTTGCGCTGCGGCGGCGTGTTGGGGCAGGTGAAAGACCCGCACCGGCACCGCGTCGGCCTGGTTCTGGAGGGCTATCAGCGCGTTGCTGATGACGAAGGCGAAGCCGCGTGCCCGCTCCAGCCGAAAGCGCCAGAGGCCCTCCTGCTTTTCTTGCAGGCCCGCGGCGATCACCGTATAGGCGGCCGGTGCGCGCACGGTCACCTCGTAGTCGGCCGCCTCGTACACGATCGGGTCGCCGACCGGGTGGTAGGGAACAACCGTCCAGCCGCGGCTGCGCTCGTAAGGCGCCAGGACCGGATACCAGTAGCCGGCAACCATCCCCAGCTCCGAGCGGCCGAGCGCGTTGCCGGCCGAGATGCCTTCGTTGCCGGCCGGCGGCAGGTGCAATGTGTAATCCAGACAGACGGCCAGGGCCGGCTCCGCGGCCTCGACCAGCGGCCGGCGCACCCGCAAGATGGCGCCGTCCAGCGCGATGCGGTCGGCCGGCAGGGGCTGAGGCTCGGTGGAAAGGCGGACGCGGTCGAGCACGAAGATGCCGGGGACGCCGTTGGCCGGCGTGTTGAAGACGATCTCGGCCGCGGCAAGCCGCGTTTCATCGGCGACGACCGTCTGCTGGCGCACCCGAAGCGTATGCGCGGCCGGATCGGCCACGACCTCGAAGCGATAGCGCGGCCGGCCATCGGCCGCGGGCATCGCCGCGCACGCGTCCGCCGCGCGCGTTGAAGTCGGCGTGGGCGAAGGGGGCACGGGTCGGGTCGGCGCAGCGGTCGGGGGTGGCAATGGCGTCGCCGCGCCTGCTGTCGGCGGCCACAAAGGAGCCGGCGTGGCGGCCGGCAATGGCATGGCCGGCGGCCGGCCGGCGCAGCCGCCGGCCACCAACAGGAGCAACAAAACCGCAAGCCAAATCCGCACCTGCCGCAGCGCGCAACCGCTTGCGTTTACAGCGCAGTTGTTGTACAATCTTCTCCAGAAATCCGTGTCACAGGCTTAGATCGTCCTGGCGTTGAAAGTTTCAGTCGCAGCTACATCGCTGCCAGGAGGCGCACCATGGAAGTGATCAAAGTCTCGGCCCAGTCCCGCTCGACTGCGGTCGCCGGCGCCATCGCCGGCGTGATGCGCGAGCGCAAACATGCAGAAGTCCAGGCTATCGGGGCCAGCGCCGTGAACCAGGCGATCAAAGCGGTCGCCATCGCGCGCGACTATCTGGCGCAAGACGGCATCCAGATCGTGTGTGTGCCGGAATTCGTTGAGGTGGACATTGACGGCCAGGAACGCACGGCCGTCAAGCTGATCATCGAACCGCGCAACCCATGAGCCTGAGTCTTGCGTCCGGCATTGACGACCGACAGCGGGCTTAATGCGCCCTAAAGCGGCAACGCCCGTTCTATCGGTGCGCCCCGAAGCAGTCGCCTTCTCATTGACGGCGCCGGCGCCGGGCACGCGAGCGCTTGCTCTGGCCGCCTGTTGGCTGCGCAGCTTTGGTCGCCGCGGCCGCCGGCGGTTGTGCCTCAACCTCGCCGATCTCCTCGCTCGTTTCTTCCGTTTCTTCCTCTGGCGGACCAGACTGCGCCTCAGCAGTAGCCAGGATTGCCGCGCGCTTTGAGCAGCCGGCGCACGGCGTGCCGGCCTCGGCCGGCGCGGCCGGTTCGGGGAAGGGCACCTCGACGTATTCGGTCGTCTCGCCGGGCCCCTCCACCATCACCGTGACCGAATTGCGCAAGACGTTGATCTGCTTGACTTTGCCCGGACCCTTCGGCGTATCTATGATGCTGTTCAGCTTGGGCAGGCGTTGGCGCGCGGCGGCATAGAGATCGTTCTCGTAGCTCAAGCAACACAGCAGCCGACCGCACACGCCCGATACCTCGGAGGCGTTGAGCGGCAGGTCTTGCGTCTTGGCCATCTTGATCGAGACCGGCGCGAACTCGCGCAGCCAGGAGGCACAGCAGAGGGGCCGGCCGCAACGGCCATAGCCGCCCAACAACTTGGCCTGATCGCGCACGCCCACCTGACGCATCTCGACGCGGGCATGCAAGATCTGGCTCAGGTCGTGGACCAGGTTGCGAAAATCAATCCGCTGTTCGGCCACGAAGTAGACGATCACGCTGCTGCCGTCGAAGCTGTACTCCGTGCGGACCACCTTCATGTCCAGGCCGAGCGCCCTGGCCCGTTCCTGGCAGATGGCGCGCGTCTCGGGCTCCTTGTGCGCCATCTGATCGCGCAGCACCATGTCCCAGGCCGTGGCCCGACGGATCACCGGCTTGAGTGTGCCGCTGATCTCGTTGGCCGCGACCTCGCGCGGGGGAAACACGACCTGTCCCAGCGTGCGGCCGCGCGAGGTTTCCACCACGACCCGTTCGCCGGCCTGCAAGTCGTCGTGGCCGGCCGGGTCGAAATAATAGACTTTGGTGACGGGTTGAAACGCTACACCGACAATTAATGGCATCTCGCTTATCCTCTCAACTCATCTCATTCGTCACTATCCGCCTTGCCTCCAAACCCATCTGCTTCCCCCTTCGCCACTGCTGCTCAGACCACTGCCGGCTTCGGAAGCCGCAGCATCAGCACATCCAGCGCCAGCCTGGCGTTGACGTTGGCCCTGATTCGATGCAGGGTGCGGATCAGGGCGACCAGGGCGGTTTCCACCTGGGCCGGCCGATAGAGCTCCGCGTGTTGAACCAGTTGGGCCCGACGGTCCAGGTTGACGATGGCCCCGGCCGCGCCGTGCTGGATCAGAAACACATCGCGCCACCAGGTGGCCCATAGCCCCAACACCTCTTCGAGCGCGTCAGCCTGACGGCTGAGAGCCTCGGCATAGTTCAGGCGCTCCACAGTGCCCGCCGCGGCCAGGGCAAGCAGATGGTCGAGGTGCCGGTTGCGCTCCTGGCCCACTTCGGGGTGCAGATGGGCATGAACGGCCCAGCCGACGCGGCCGCCGCTCAGCCGGGCCAGCAGTTCGGCCTGCGTCGGCTCCACGCCCCAGCGCGTCTCCAGGGCAGATTGCACCTGCTCCAGCGAAGCCGGCCGCAGGTTGAGGAGCTGGCAGCGCGAAAGCACGGTCGGCAACACCAGGTCGCGGCGATGGCTGGTGAGCAGCAGGATGACGCGCGGGGGCGGCTCTTCCAGGGTCTTGAGCAGGGCATTGGCGGCCGGCGCGGTGGCCCGTTCGATCTCCCGAATGATGAAGATCTTATAGCGCCCCTCCAGAGGCGAGAGCGCCGCGTCCGATTGGAGGTCGCGCACCTGGTCAATCTGGATGGTGTTCTTTTCGGCAGCAATGAGCTGGAGATCGGGATAGCGGCCCTCGGCGATGCGCTGACAGGCGTGACAGGGCCGTGCGTCCGCGCGGCACGGCTCGCCGGTCTGCTTCTCGCACAGGATGGCCTGGGCAAAAGCCCGCGCCAGGGTGGTCTTGCCCACCTGCGGCGGCCCGATGAAGAGATAGGCGTGGCTCAGCCGGCCGGCAACGATGGCGTTCGCCAGCAGGTTGACGGCCCATTCATGTCCGACGATCGGCCAGTTGAACATGGGGAGATTGTAGCATATCTGATGCCAGCGCGCCAGTGCCGTTAGGTTAGATAGTGCGTACCTACCTCAGCACGCGCCGATCCCCGTGGCCACCATTACAAGGCTAGGACGAACCGTGTTTCCAATGGGGCCGCAACCCCAACGCGCGCACCACCGGCACCACGAACACGATCCCGCTGTCCGGCGCATTGAAATCGTGCACGACCTCTTCAGTCGCTGCCAGCAGGCCGTCCAGATCGAAATCGTCTCCCACGACCGTGAAGATCGTCCGGTGATGGTATTCCTCGGTCTCCACCAGGTGGCGCAGCGATGGCATCAACGGCACATCATCGCGGCGACTGAACACCTGCTTCAACCGGTGCAGGCCAACGCTTTCCAGTATCGTGACGCCCGGCACGCCGAAACGCTCCCAGGCATCCAGGACGTCCTGGCAGCGCTGCATATTCGGCAAAACCGCAACAACCAGATTAGGCATGGCTTGGTTCCTTTCGAGCAAAGGCTTGCCGCAAGAAGAGCGGCGTGACCAGCGTGGTGACGAGCACGATGATGGTGACGATGGCGAACAGATCTGGCTTGATAATGCCGGCGTTCACGCCCACGCTGGCGACGATCAGGCCGACCTCGCCGCGGCTCACCATCCCCAGGCCGACGCGCAGCGCCTCGCGGTTGGTGAAGCCGCCCAGCCGCGCGCCCGCGCCGCAGCCGATCACCTTCGATGCGATCGCGACCACCGCCATCGCTGCGGCAAACCAGATGTTGGGGCCGGCCAGCAGACGCGTATCGGTCTTGAGGCCGATGCTGACGAAGAAGATCGGCACCAGGAACGCATAGGTGATGGCGTGCATCCCGCGCACGATCTCCCCGCGCAAGTGGCTGCGGCTGAGGCCGACGCCGGCAATGAAGGCGCCCGTGATGGCGGCCAGGCCGCCGACCACTTCAGCGGTCCAGGCAAAGGCCAGCGTCGCCACCAGCGCCAACGCGATCAGCCCCTCGCTGATCGGCTGGCGATCCACCCAATCGGCCAGCCGCGGCAGGACAAAAAAGGCCGCAATTAACCCCGCGGCCAGGTATAGAATCATACGCAAGAAGACGAGTCCGATGGCCATCAGGCCGGCGCTGCTATCGGCCAGGGCCAGGAAGACCGAGAGGAGCAGGATCACCAGCACGTCGTCCACGACGGCCGCGCCCAGGAGCGCGATGCCTTCGCGGCGGCGGAGGGCGCCCAGCTCGAGCAGCGTTTGCGCGCTGATGCTGACGCTGGTGGCCGTGAGAATGATGCCGGCGAAAAGGGCAGCGTTGCCGCGGTAGCCGAACGGCAACGCCACAAGCGCGCCCAGGATCAGCGGCACGATCACGCCGCTGACGCCCGCCAGTACCGAGACGCGGCCGGCCCGGCGCATCTCGTTCACCTCCACCTCCAGGCCGGCCAGGAACATCAGGCAGATGACGCCCAGTTCCGCCAGCTCGTAGACGGCTTCGCTCAGCAGATGCGGTTCGGCCGGATTGGCGAAGATGTCCCAGTGCAACAGGTCAAGCAGGCTGGGGCCGAGCAGCACGCCGATCAACAACTCGCCCAGCACGGCCGGCTGGCGCAACCGCACGGCGATCCAGCCGCCGGCTTTGGCGGCGGTAATGATGATCATGAGCGCAAGGACGAGTTGCAGGAAAGGAGTCATGGCATGGCTTTCTTATGCATGATGAAGTGTCTGCATTATACCTGCAGCCGGGCCGGCCGCAAAACGCCAAGGCGGTCCGCCGAATGAATTCGGGGCGGAGGGGCGTGTCCGCCGCGAGGCCGGCCTGCGCCGGCCGGCGGGGATGGGGGCGTCCACGCAGGTGGACGCCCGGCGGTACGCCCATTAGCACAATCGCCCCGCGCGCCGCGATCCGCCTATCCGCCGGCCGCCGGAACCAACCAGCACGCCTGATACGCCTCCAATGCGACGCGGTGCCCGTCGTCGTCCGGCATCGTTGCGGCGCCGGAGATCAGGTCGCGCCAGGGGCCGCGCTCGCCCAGGTCCGCCGGCAGCGCCACCGTCTGCGGCCGAGACGAGACGCTCACCAGGCAGAGCACCGGCCGGCCGGCGTCCGTCGGCGGCGTGCGCAACACCGCGAACACCCCCGGCCCCAGGTCGAGCACCTGCTGACCGCCCGCAGGATGGAATGCCGGCTCCGCGCGGCGCAAGCGCAACAGCCGGCGAGTGGCATCGAACACCCGACGCTCGTGGCGGGCCGGATCGGCCAGCGCGGCCTCGAGTTCGCGGCGGTCGAACTTATGGCGATTGAGGGAACGGGCCCGGCCGGTGGCGGCGAAGCATGCATGGCAGTTGCGCGAGCCGAAGAGGCTGTGGACATAGATGCCCGGCACGCCCGCCAACGAGAGGAGGATCGCCTGCGCGGCCAGGAAGCGCGGCACGTCGCGCTCAGGATCAGGATGCGCCGGGTCGTTGAGGAAGTCGTAAAGGGTGGTATTCAGCTCGTATACGCTGGTCGTGCCGTCGCCGTTGGCCTTGTAGGACACCCGGCCGCCGTGGGCCAGCGTCTGCGCCACCAGCCCCTGCACCTCGGCCTCGCTCAGAATGCCGCGCGCGGGCACCACGCCGATGCCGTCGTGCGAGGCGATGAAGTTGAAGAACGCGGCGCCCGGCGCCGGCGGCCGCAGGGTCGCAGCCCAGCGCGACAGCCGGGTCGCATCGCCGGTCTGCAAGGCGTGCAGCGTCAAGGGCGCCAGCGAGAAATTGTAGACCATCTGCGCTTCGTCGGTGCCGCCAGTATCGGGCCTCGGCTCGCCGAAGTAGCTGATGTTCTCGGCGTGCGGCACGTTGGTCTCGGTGATGAGCAGCACGTGGGGCGCGACGAGATCCAACACGGCCCGCCACAGCTTGACCACCGCGTGCGTCTGCGGCAGATGAATGCACGGCGTGCCGATCTCTTTCCACAGGTAGGCGATGGCGTCCAGCCGGATGATCTGCGCGCCGCGGGCCACGTAGCCCAGCAGCACATCGGTCATCTCCAGGAGCAGCCGGGGATTGGCGTAGTTGAGATCTATCTGGTCGTCGCTGAAGGTCGTCCAGACGTGCCGCGTGCCGTTGACCGTCTCGACCGGCGTCAACAGCGGCAACGTGCGCGGCCGCACCACCCGCGTCAGGTCGGCGGTCGGATCAACGACGAGGAAGTAATCGCGGTACGGCGCCTCGTCCCGCAGGAAGGCCTGAAACCAGGCGCTCTGGCGCGAGACATGGTTGGCGACGAAGTCGAACATCAGGCGATAGTCGCGGCCGATGGCGGCCACGTCGTCCCAATCGCCCAGGGCCGGATCCACCTGGCGATAATCAATCACCGAGAAGCCGTCGTCCGAAGAATACGGGAAGCACGGCAGGATGTGCACCCCGCTGAGCGCATCGCGCAGGTGCGCGTTCAGGAAGGCGTGCAACGTCTGCAACGGCGGCCGGCCGGGCTCGCGAAACTGATCGCCATAGGTGATGAGGATGGCATCGGGGAAGCCGGGAAAGTTGGCAACTTGCGCTCTGGCGCAAGTTGCCAACTTTTGAGCGACGGAGGCCGCAGTTTCCTCGCCGTAGAGCAAGGTCAACAAATGAATGATGCGCGTGGTCGGATCGCTCATGCCTGGGCCGCCTCCAGCAGCGATGCCAGCAACGGTGTCACGGCCTCGTAGGAGTAGCGGCCGCGCGCCAGCTCGTAGTTGCGCTCGACCATGCGGCGACGGCGCACCGGATCCATCATGGCCGCGATGGCCTCGTCCACGGTCCGTTCGGCGATGGCGCCATCTATCTCGACCAGGTCGAAGCCGTGCGCCGCGATATCGGCCGCGTAGACCGGGTAGCGATTGACCAGGGCCGGCAGGCGGAAGTAGATCGCCTCCAGCAGCGCGTTGCCGAACCCCTCGATCAGGCTGGGATAGGTCACGAAATCGGCGTGAACGTACGCGTCCCACAGCGCATAGATCTTCTGGCCGCCGCGGCGGCCGGCCGCGGCCGCGAACCGCTCGGCCGCGTAGAGCAGCGGCACGCCGACGGCCTGCGCCTGCGCCCGGATGCGCTCCAGATACTCCAGCCCTTCATCGCCGGCCGGATGGGTAATGACCAGGACCGGCTCCTTGCCGCGTAGCTGTGGCCGCCGGCCCGGCTCCCGCAGCCGGCGCACCAGCTCGATCGCCAGCTCGATCCCTTTGCGCGGCACGACCCGCGTGGGCTGGAGGATGAACAGGTGCTCGTCGCCCAGGCCCAGCGATGAGCGCAGGTCGGCGTTGAAGTCGGAGATGCCGGGCGCGGCCGTCGCAAAGTCGAAGATGTTGGGGAAGAGGACCGCCTCGATCCCCTTGCGCTCGCGCAGGGCGCGCTGCGCCGGCGAGTTGATGACCAGATGGCGCACCGAAGGCAGGTTGGGCGGGAAGCAGCGCGCCAGGATCTCGGGGATGCAGTTGACCGCGAAACGTTCGCGCTCCCAGGCGAGATCGTGATTGTGCGCCAGGGTCGAGATGCCCGTCTCGGCGATGTAGTCGGTCAATGCCACCCCCAGCGGGATGTGCATGGGGATGGCGAGCGCGTTCTGGACGAAGAGCAGGTCCACGCCGAAATCGGCCACGAAACGGCCGATGGCGGCCTTCAGGTCGGCGGCCATGGCCGCGATGCGCCGATGCAGGCCGTCGGCTGCGACGGTCGCCCCGAAGCAGAGGTCGTGAATGGCGCGCGCCTCGGGGTGGGCGAAGTGCATGGCCGGCACGAGCATCCCCTCGTCGGCCAGCCACGGCTCCAGCTCGCCGGCGCAATAGCAGACGGAGTGACCCAGCCGGCGGCAGATGGTGGCCAGCTTGGCGATCTCCAGGGAGACGCCGTCGGCGCCGGCGATGCGCGTAGACAGGAAACCGATCCTCATCTGTTCATCCGGTGCTGTTTCCGACATTAAAGCGCACGGCCGGTCGTCTTGTCAAACAGGCGCACCTTGTCGGCGTTGAGCTTCAGCCAGACCTCCTGATCGGCCCGGAAGGACGCGTCGGCGCGCGCGTTCACCTTGACCAGCGCGCTGCCCACCCGCACGGTGAGCAGGATGTGCGAGCCGAGCGGCTCGGCCACCAGGATCCGGCCCGGCAAGGCGGCCGACGCGGGCTCGCCGGACGGCTCGATGTTCTCGGCCCGGATGCCCAGCCATACCTCGGCGGCGCCGGTGCGCTGCAGGCCGCGGGCCGACTCGTCCGGCAGCGCCAGCCATGTTCCTTCGACGGCCACGGCCGCGCCGCCGTCCACGGCCTGGGCCGGCAGGAAGTTCATCGGCGGGTTGCCGATGAAGCTGCCGACGAAGTGCGCGGCCGGCCGGTCGTACACGGTGATCGGCGCGTCCACCTGCAGGATCTCGCCGCTCCGCATCACCGCGATGCGGTCGCCCAGGCTGAGCGCCTCCACCTGGTCGTGCGTCACGTAGACGACCGTCGTCTTCAGCTCCTCCAACAGGCGCTTGAGCTCCGCGCGCATCTCCAGGCGCAGCAGCGCGTCCAGGTTGCTCAGCGGCTCGTCCATCAGCAGCACGTCGGCGTCGTAGGCGATGGCGCGTGCCACGGCCACCCGCTGGCGCTGGCCGCCGCTGAGCTGCGCCGGGTAGCGCTCCAGCAACTCCTCGATGTGGAGCAGTTCGGCGGCCGCCTGGGTGCGGCGCTTGACCTCGGCGTCGGGCTTATGCTGCATGCGCAGGCCGAACGCGATGTTCTCGAACACGGTCATGTGCGGGAAGACCGCGTAGCTCTGGAACACCATCGAGATGCGACGCTGCCGAACGGGCAGGTCGGTCACGTCGCGGCCGCCGAAGTAAATGCGGCCACCGTCCACCTGTTCCAGCCCGGCGATGCAGCGCAACAGCGTGGTCTTGCCGCAGCCGCTCGGCCCCAACAGGACGATGAACTCGCGGTCGGGGATGACCAGGCTCACGTCCCTCACCGCGACGACCTTGCCGAACTCTTTGCGCACGTTCTCAATACGGATCTCGGCCATAAGAAAAACCTCGTTAGCGCAGTTTGACGCCCCACAGGCTGAACAGGTAGCGCCGGACGAACAGCATGAAGACGAGGGCCGGCACCAGGATGAAGAAGCCGCCCGCGAAGCGGAAGGGGATCGGCGACTGGTTGAGCTGCACGATCAGGCGGGCGGGCAATGTCTGATTCTGGACGGTGAGGATGGCCGCGCCGAACACCTCGTTCCAGGAGAGGACGAAGGTGAAGATGGCGGATGCGGCCAATCCGGGCAACGCCAACGGCAACGCCACGCGGCGAAACGCGCCGGCGCGCGTGCACCCCATCGTCATGGCCGCCTCTTCCAGGTCTTTCGACACGCCCACGAAGATGCTGCTGGTGACCAGGATGGTGGTGGGCAGCGCCATGGCCGTGTGGAGCAGCGCCACGCCCAGCGTCGTGTCGTCCAGCCCCCAAGAAATGTAGGTGGTGATGAGCGGGATGGAGAGGATCACCACCGGGAAGGCGCGCGTCGAAAGGATCAGGATGCGGTAGATGTCGCCGCCCGGAAAGATATAGCGAGCCAACGCGTAGCCGGCCGGCGCGCCGATGGCCAACGAAATCGCCAGGGTGAAGACGGCCACCAGCACGCTGTTCTTGACCGAGTCCAAGATGCCATAGCTGTTCAGGAAGAAGAGCATCGTCTCCAGGGTGACCTGCGTCGGCAAGAGCGGCTTGGGATAGGCGTAGACTACCGCGCGCGGGCTGAAGGCCATGACCGCCACCAGGTAGATAGGGATCACGATGTAAAGGCCGATCAGGATGGCGGCCAGATACACCAGGCCGCGGCCGATGCGGCGCGAGAGGGGCGGAGCGGGTCTGGTCGTCATGGGGTCGCCTCCTTTCACCCGGCCATCGCCTCGGCGCGCGTGCGCAACGCGCGCAGGTAGATGCCGGTGGAGAGCAGCGAGATGGCCAGGATCAGCGCGGCGTAAGATGCGGCCACGTTGAGGTTGCGCCACTGGTTGTACCACTGGTACGCCTCGGAGGCCAGCACCTTGACCCCGTCGCCCGTGAGCGCCACGACCACGGCGAACACCTGGAACGCCAGGATGGTGCGCAGGATGAGCGCCACCTGGATGCTGGGCCGCAACATCGGCAAGGTGACGCGGCGCAGCCGCGCAAACCAACCCGCGCCGAACACCTCGGCCGCCTCGAAGTACTCCTTGGGGATGCCCTGAAGCCCGGCGACCAGGATCACGAAGACGATGGAGGTGGCGCGCCACACCTCGGCCAGAATGATGGCGATCAGCGACCAGGTTGCGCCGTACTGGAGGAAGATGAAGGGCCGATCCAGCAGCCCCAGGCCCTGCAAGACCGTGTTGAGATAGCCGCGCTCGGTGAAGATGCTGAACCAGACGATGCCGGCCGCCAGGTCCGACACGGCGATGGGGAGCGCATAGAAGTAGATCAGCGCGCCGGAGCCGCGCAGCCCGGCCGTGACCAGCAGCGCCATGGCCAGCGCCAGGATGAACTGCAAGGGAATGATGGCGACCACCAGGAGCAGCGTGGTGCGCATGGCCGGCCAGAACGCCGCATCGCCGACCATGCGCCGGAAGAACTCCAGCGTCCAGCGGCCGTCGTCGGCCCGAAACGCCAGGCCGAACGCCTGGACCATCGGCCAGGCGAAGAAGACCGCCAGGTAGACCAGGGACGGCAGGAGCAAGAGGTAGGGCTCGAGATTGGCCCGGCGTTTGGGTTTCATGGACGCCCCCTTCTTCATAAAGTTGGCAACTTGCGCCGGGGCGCAAGTTGCCAACTTTCATGCTACTGGAGCTTGCACGCGCCCTTGCTGGGCGGATCGGGCGGCCAGCACGGCGCGCCGGTGTCATCGAGCAGCTTCTGGAGGTTGGCGCCCTCCTCGGCCAGGACCTTGGTGATATCCTCGTTCTTCAGCACGATGCGCGTGAACGCGTCGCGGTAGATCTTGTTGATCTCGCCGCCCTTGGCGCCCAGGCCCACGGGCAGCAGCGCGGGCAACGCGGCCGGCGACGCGGCCTGCTTGCTCACCGCCTCGCCCTCCATGCGGATGCCCACGGTCACGAAGCCGGGATAGGACACCCCCGTCACCGGGAAGAACGCGATCTCGCGCAGGATGCTGATCTGCACGTCGTCCTGGAGCAGATAGCGGATCATCTGCTTCGCGCCTTCGGGATTGGGCGCGGTCTTGGGGATGGCGATGCCGACGATCACCGGCATGAAGCCCAGGCCCTTCGGCCCCTTCGGCGCGGGGAAGGCGACGAAGTCGTTCGGCTTCTGCTTGAACGCCTCCACCAGGCGGGCGGTGTGATCGAACGCCACCCAGACTTCTTCCGACAGCAGTTGCTCTTGCATGAAGCCGTAGGTGGTGGCCTGGGGGTTGACGTATTGCCACATGTCCTTCACGAACGCCCACATGGCCTCGGCATCCTTGGTCTTGAAGCCGGTGACCATGCCACCGGTATACGACGGGTAGATGTAGCCCTGCAGGAAGCGGTGCATCAGGCCCTTGTCGCTGGCCGGGAAGCCCAGCTTCTTGTCCTTGGTGGCCTCCGTGATGTTCTTGCCCCAGTCGCGCAACTGCTCCCACGTCAGCGCGTTGATGTCCGCGCCGGCCGGCAGATACTGGAGCGCCTTCTTGTTGGCGGCCATGATGTAGGTGGCCTGCATCACGGGGATGTAGTATTGCTTGTCGGTGCCCAGCTTGCCCAGCTTCATGAACGCTTCGGGGATGTTGCGATCCTTGAGCGTCGGGACCAGGTCCGACAGGTCGAGCAGCGCATCGGCCGCCTGCAGCGTGGGATAGGTGCCGTGCAGCGAGATCAGCACGTCGGCTGAACCCTTGCCGGCCTTCGCCTCGGCGAGCACGCGGTCAATCAGCGCCGGCTCTTCCATGCCCACGAACTCCGGCTTGCCCGGGAACGCCTTCAACACGACCCCGCGCATCTTCTCCTGCTCTTCCACCGGGTTGGCCTGGGTCGAGAGGATCGTCACCTTGCCGTAGTTCGGCGGCGCAACCGTCACCTGCACGGGCTTTTCGACCACCTTCTCCTTCTCGACGACGACCGTCGCCTGCACGACCTTCTCGACCGGCTTTTCGACGACGACGGTCTTCTCGACGACCTTCTCGACGACCTGTGGCGTCGGCGCGGCGCACGCCGTCAGGAGCACCACGATCATCACGAACGAAAGAACTGCCCAAACGCGCTTCATGTTTGCTTTCCTCCTGGAGTTGTTGGGGGGTTAAACGGACCGCTGACGTGTGCAATCTCGATCGGGAACAGGCTCACCTCCTTTCCTGGGCCACAGGCCCGCGCGCGCTGGCGCCGCAGGACTGGCGCACCATCAGCTTCGGCGCCAGGATCACCTGGCGGGGGGCAAGCTCCTGGTCGCGCAGCAGACGAACCAACATCTCGCACACCGTCTTGCCGATCTGGTAGATCGGCTGATGGACGGTCGTCAACGGCGGGTGCGAATGTTCGGCCATGGGGATGTCGTCGAAGCCGGTGACGGCGACATCCCGGCCGACCACCAGCCCCCGCTCCTGAAGCGCAGCCATGGCGCCGAGCGCCATGAGATCGTTAAACGCAACGATCGCGGTGGGCGGCTGCGGGCTATCGAGCAACCGCATGGCCGCCTGATAGCCGCTCTTCTGCGTCAAGTCGCCCAGGACGATGGCCGAGTCGGGGAGCTCCAGGCCGTGTTCGGCCAGCGCCTGGCGCAGGCCGATGAGGCGATGTTCGGCGAAGAGCAGATCGGCCGGCGGCGCCAGGCACGCGATGCGCCGATGGCCCAGCCGGATCAGGTGCTCGCCGATCAGCCGCATGCCCTGGATGCCGTCTACGTCCACGAAGGGAAAGTCCAGCTCGCCCTCGGTGCGGCCGAAGGCAACGAACGGGAAGCCGATCTCGCGCAGGTAGCGAATGCGGGCATCCTGGCGCCGGGTGCGCACGATGACGAAGCCGTCCACCTGGCGGCTCTGCACCTTCTGGCGATAGGCCTGCAGCTCGCGCTCGCCGGGCGGCTGGGTGGAGACGAGCAGGTCGTAGCCGTGCTCGGCGGCCATGTTGCCGACGCCGGCCAGAAATTCGCTGAAGAAGGGATCGGAGAAACGGGGACCGAAGGTGGGAATGATCAGCCCGATCGTCTCGGAACGGCGCTTCTGAAGGCGCTGGGCCAGGAGGTTGGGCGTGTAGCCCAGCTCTTCGGCCACGCGGCGCACCAGGGCCTTGGTCTCCGCGCTCACGTCGTCGTAATCGGCGAGCGCGCGCGACACGGTGGTGATGGACTTGCCGGTGCGACGGGCGATCTCTTTGAGCGTGGCGGACATCGGCGCTCCTCGGCCATCGGGCCAAAACGTTTTGGAGGACGGTCTTACTATATACCAAAACGTTTTGGCTGTCAAGAGGGAAATTTGGCCTTTGCGCGCCAAGGGCGTATGATAGGCGGGCAGTGTATT
>JBBIKA010000042.1:0-22044 GCA_037445695.1 Chloroflexota bacterium | reverse complement strand
GGGTTGGGTGGCCCTCACCCCCCGACGGTTGTTACGGCTGGCCATCCGTGATCCGATAGATCGTGCCGCCGGCATGGTCGGCCACGTAGATCTCGCCCGCCTCGTCTTCGCCGAAAGTCGAGATGCGCAGCGCAGTGGCGGCGAGCTGTTGCGCCTGCCAGCCGTTGGCCGTGCGGCGCAGGCCCCAGATGCGGCCCGAACAGTAATCGCCGTACAGATACATGCCCTCCAGCCGCGGAAACTGTCGGCCGCGGTAGACCACCCCGCCGGTGATCGAGCAGCCCTGGGTGTGATCGTATTCGACGACGGGCAACGTCAGGCCGGCGGTCGGACAGGTGGCCGCGTTGTAGCAATGGAGGCCTTCCATGATCCGCCAGCCGTAATTCTGGCCGCCCGGAGCGGCTGCCGACTGGAAATTCACTTCCTCGTAGAGGTTCTGTCCCACGTCGGCAATGTAGAGGTCGCCGGTCAACCGATCGAACGCAAAGCGCCAGGGGTTGCGCAGTCCCAGCGCCCAGATCTCGCCCCGATACCCGGCGGTTTGAGTGAAGGGATTGCTCGCGGGGATGGTGTAGGTGAGCGGACTCCCCATCTCTACATCTATCCTCAGCAGCTTGCCGAGCAGCTCGGCGCCGTTTTGCGCCCGGTTCTGCGGATCGCCCGCCGAACCGCCATCCCCCATGCCGATGTACAGGTAACCGTCGGTCGGGCCGAACGCGAGCAGGCCGCCGTTATGGTTGGGGTAGGGCTGTTGGACGGCCAACACGATCTGCTCGCTCGTCGGGTCGGCCACGTCGGGATCGGCCGTGATCCGATAGCGGCCCACCACCGTGTTGCCGTTGCGGTCGGTATAGTTGACATAGAAGTGATCGGGCCCGGCGCCGGCCGACGGGGGAAATGCGATGCTGAGGAGCCCCCGTTCGCCGCAACAGCTCACGCGGTCGGCGATGTCGAGGAACGGCGTGGATTGCAGGACGCCGGCCTTGAGGATCCGGACGCGGCCGGCCTGCTCGACCAGGAAAAGCCGGCCGCTGCCGTCCCCGGCATGGGCGATGTGCACCGGCGCACTGAGCCCAGAAACCACCGGCGTAAAGGCCAGCTCGGGCCTGGCGACGGTCGTCGCGGTCGGGGTGGCCGTCGGCGTGACGCTCGGCGTCGGTGTGGCGGTCGGGGTAGCCGTCGCCGTGGGCGAAGGGGTCGCGCTTGACGTTGGAGTGGCCGTGGCTGCCATCGTCCACTGCCAAACGAAGAGGTAGCTGGTGTTCGTCCACACCCCGGGGCGGCTGATGCTGCCCAGTCCCATCCCGCTCACGGCATCGGCCGGGTGGCCGTCGGCCGGGATCACCCGATAGGCCGGCGCCGGGTTGAACATCGGATAGTCGGCCGCGTACGGTTCGCCGGGCTTGGCCTCGGTCGTGATCGTGGCCAGCAGGTCGGCGCCGTCGGCCGACATGACGTGCAGCGGAACGCCGATCTGCCGCGCGGCCACCGGGTCGAGCATGTCTACGAAGATATGATGCTTGTCGGCGAAGGGCGCTTCCCCCTCGTCAAACCATTGGCCTTTCACCAGCCGCCAGTAGCCCTGGCCGGGAAGCACATTCGCCTCGATCAGCACGGTGCCGAGCTGATCGAGCCGCGGATCCCAGATCCGGCCGGATGGTGTGGCGGTCGGCGTCGGCGTGGGAGTCGGCGTCGAAGTCGGCGTCGGCGTCTCAGTCGGGGTCGGGGTGGCGGCCGTGACCGGCGCGACGACCCACTGCCAGACGAAGCCGTAGCTGGTGTGGATGTTCCAGTTGGGCAGCTCGATGCTGCCGAGGCCCATGCCGGTGACCACATCGGCCGGGTTGCCGTCGGCCGGCGCGGCGCGATAGGCCGGCGCAACGTGAAACATGGGGAAGTTGGCCGCGTAAAGCTCGCCCGGCCTGGCTTCGGTGATGAGCGTGGCGAAGGTCTCCGCGGCGTCGAGCGAGGTGATCTGCACCGGAACGCCGACCTGGCGTAGCCCGGCGGCGTCCAACATGTCCACGAAGATGTGGTGTTGGCCCTGGAACGGCGGTTCGTTCTCCGCGTACCAGACGCCCTTGATCAGGCGCCAATAGCCCTGGCCCGGCTGCACCGTGGCCGGGATCAGGGTGGTCCCGCGTTGCGTCAGCCGGGGGTCCCAGAGGCGATCGCCGGGGGTCGTCAGACGCAGCACCAGGGGCAGGTAGATGCGCGTCGGCGTCGGAGAGGTCTCGGCCGCCAGCAAGAAGGTAGGCCGCAGGCCGCGCCATCCCCACAGGCCGAGCGCCAGGATCAGCAGGCCGACCAAAAGCAAGAGCCAATAGGCCCGTTGCCGGAATCGCTCGCGGATCATCGCGTTGCCGCACCCATTGCCACCGACCGCGAATCGCATCAAAAGCGCGGGGCCTCCAACACCCGATCCCATTCTTCGAGCAGAGCAGGCAGCTCGTCAATGGTGTTGATGCGGGCGTCCGGCACGATCTGGTCATCTGCTTCGGTGCGGAACGGCGACGCAAGCAACACGGCCCGCATGCCGATCTTCTGCGGCCCGGCCACGTCCACGTCGAGCCGATCGCCGACGAAGACCGCTTCGGCCGGCGCAACGTCGAGCCGATCGAGCGCGTGGCGATAGATCGTGGGATGGGGCTTGACCATGCCGAACGCGCTGGAGTAGACGCGTACCGGCAGATACTCCAAGAGGCCAAAGCGGGCCAGGTCGGCGTCGTGCAGGGCCGGCGGCCAGAAGGTGTTGGAGACCAGCCCCAGGCCGCGGCCCTGTTCGAATAAGCGGGAAAGCACCCCGCGCGGATCTCCGGCGACCGGCTTGACGACCCCGGAGATCACCTCGTAGTAAGCCGCCAGGCCGGCGTCCCAGGCTTTGGCCGTCAGGCGAACATTGACCGCCTCCAGCCCATCGCGAATGATCTCTTCGGCCTTGATGGCGTAGTGCGTGCGCCGGGCCTTGGCTTCCATGGCAGCAGCCATGCGGCCGACCGCGCGGACGGCCAGTTCGGGGTCGGGCACCCGGCCGCCGGCCTTGACGGCCGCGGCCAGGAAGGCGCGTATTCCCTTGGCGTTCAGCACGTCCATCGCGTTCTCGGGCGGCTGATCGTAGTGCAACAATGTGCCGCCCAGATCAAACAGGACTACTTGAATTGCCGGCATCGGACTCCTTATTGTGCTGTTCTGCCCAGATATGCCTGGATCTTGCGCAGGTTGATGGCCTCCGGTTCGGCGGTATCCACGATCAGGCGCGGCTCGCTGATCCGTTCGAAGCGGCTCCGGTCGCGCTGGAACGTCTCCCAGTCGGTTGCCTGGTGCGGCGGCAGCTCGCGTGCCCGGCCCTCGACGCGCTCGCGCAACATGCGTTCGTCGGTGCAGATGCATTCGATCAGCTTCAGGTCGGCCTTGAGCGCACGGGCGACGGCCTTGACCCGATCGCGGAAGAGCCGGTAGGCGGCCGGACTGTCTATGACCACCGGCAGGCCGAGGGTCAGGTTGTCGCGCGCCAGGTCCACCAGCAGCTCATACGAGAGCGCGCCGGCCAGCCGTTCGGCCTGCTCCAGCTTCATCTCGGCCCCCAGCCGCAAGACGCCCTCCTTGATGGTGTCCTTGTCCAGGTAAACCGCGCGCAGCTCGCGCGCCAGCGCCCGGGCCAGGGTGCTTTTGCCCGTGCCCGGCAGGCCGGCAAACACGACGAGCAGCGGATCGTCCATCAGAGCATGATTCCCAGACGGCCCAGGACGAGCACCAGCGCCGGGGCTACGAAGATGGCGGGCAACAGGTTGGCCGCACGAATGCGCTTGATGTCCAGGAGCAGGAAGCCGATGCTCAGGATCACCACGCCGCCGGTGGCGGTCATCTCCACCACCCACAGGGTTTCGCGCGTCACGCCGCCCAGCGCCGCGCCGAAGAGCAACGCCAGCAGGCTCAGCCCGGCCTGGAAGCCGAACACCGTCAGCGCGGAAAGGATCACCCCCGCGCCCAGGGAGGCGGCCAGGGCCATGCCCGCGAAGGCGTCCAGGGTCGCCTTGATCGTCAGCAACGTGAAATCGCCCATCAGGCCGTCTTGGATCGAGCCCAGGATCGTCATGGGGCCGACGCAAAACACCAGGCTGGCGGTGATGAAACCCTGGGTGATGGTCGCGCGACCGGCGGCATCGGTCCGTGCGGCGTTCTGCCGACCGAGCCGCGCCTCGAACCAGCGGCCCAGCCGCTCCAGCCCATCTTCGATGCGCAGCGCCTCGCCGATGATCCCGCCGATCAGCACGCTGAAGAGCGGGATCAGCGCGTTGCGGGTCTGGATCGCCATCGTCATGCCCAGGACCAGGGTCATCAGGCCCAGGCCGCTGAGCACCGTCTGGCGCATCTTCTCGGGCAACCGGTTGCCCAGGAAGACGCCCGTGCTGGCACCCACGATGACGGTGACGGTGTTGATGAGGGTGCCGGTGATCGGAAAGTGCACGTTCGAGCTCCTCTACTCATTATCTCTCTCTTCTCCTGACCTTTGGCCAGGAGAAGAGAGAGAGGGATGAGGTAAGCAATGACGTAAAAAATCGGCGTGCATCGGCGCCGATCCCCGGCCGAAGGCTCAGGCGCCGCGGCCGGCATGAACGACTACTCTGAAGCGCCCGGTTGCGCGGCCGCGCCCACCACGACACGCAGGCGGCCGGGCAAAGTACGAATCTCCAGCCGGCGGGCGTCGGTGCGGAACACCTCGCCGTCCAGGTGCACCGGCACGCCGGCAGGCGCTGCGATCACCAGCTCCGCCGCGCGCGACGCGCTGACGTAACGCTTCTTGGACAGATGGGTGCCCCGAATCACGTGCGGCAACAGCCACAGGGTGACGATCGGGTTGGGCGTGTGGCCGCACACCAGGTCCAGCTCGCCGTCGTCGAGCCGGGCAGCGGGCGCCATTTTGAAGCCGCCGCCGGTGCGGCCACCGTTGGCCACCGAGGCCAGGATCAACGGCCGCGCCTGCGGCGCCATGCCATCCTGCGAGATGGCCATCTCCCAGCCGCGGCTATAGCGCGGGATGACGCGCAACACGGCCGACAGGTAGAGCAGGAAGCCGCGCAGCCGACGCAGCTTCAGGCTCTCGATCAGGGTGGCGGCCTCGAAGCCGGCGCCCAGATGATTGAGGAAGAACTCGCTGCGGCCGGCCTCGTCGGTCACCTGGCCCAGATCAACCAGCGCGCGACGATCGGCCAACAGGGTCCGACAGGCGGCTTCGGGGTCGCCCTCCGGCAGGCCCAGCCGCCAGGCGTAATCGTTGCCGGTGCCGATGGGCACCAGGCCCAACGTGCCGACCGGCTGGCCGGCCTGCCATGCGCCGGTGATCTGGGCCGCCTGGACCAGGCCCTGAAGCACCTCATGCGCGGTGCCGTCGCCGCCGACCGAGACGACAACATCGCGGCCGGCCAACACGGCAGCGCGTGCCAGCTCGACCGCATGGCCGGGCCCGCGCGTCTCGACCATGTCGTAGCGCACCCCGGCGGCATCGAGCACGCGGCGCACCGGCTCCCCGGCCCGCGCGCCGTTGCCCCGGCCCGACGACGGATTGACGATAACCTGGTAGGAAGGAAGGGACGTATCTATCAACTGGTAACTCGTATGCCTGGAATCAGGGCCTAAGCATAGCAGAAGATGGGAAATGAAGCAAGCGCGACGCCGCGTGCCTGTGACACAGGATGACCATCATGCTCCCGCCTGCTTCTTCCTTTCCTCTTCCACCAGCACCCGGCGCAACACCTTGCCGACCATCGTCTTCGGCAGCTCCGAGCGGAACTCGACCTGCCGGGGCACCTTGAACGGCGCCAGCCGCTCGAAGCACCAGCCGGTGATCTCCTCGACCGTGGCCGCTTCGCCGGGCTTGAGCACCACATAGGCTTTCACCGTCTCCCCGCGCACAGGGTCGGGCACGCCGACCGCGACCGCTTCCTGCACCTTGGGATGCTGGAACAGCACTTCTTCCACTTCGCGCGGGATCACCTTCAGGCCGCCGACGTTGATCATGTCCTTCAGGCGATCTACGATGTAGAAGTAGCCGTCTTCGTCCACGCGGGCGATGTCGCCGGTGCGCAGCCAGCCGTCCGGCGTGATCGTCTTGGCGGTTTCGTCGGGCCGTTGCCAATAGCCCTTCATCACCTGCGGCCCTTTGACCCACAGTTCGCCCTCTTCGCCCACCGCCTTCTCAACAGACTTTTCGTAATCCATCACCTTCGCCTCGACGTCGGGGAAGGGAATGCCGATAGAGCCGGCCTTGCGGACGCCGTAGATCGGGTTGCAATGGGTGACCGGCGCGGCCTCGGTCAGGCCGTAGCCCTCGACCAGGCGGCCGCCGGTCAATTCGCCGAAGCGCACCTGCACCTCCATCGGCAACGGCGCCGAGCCGCTGATGCACGCCTTGACCGAACGCAGGTTGTACTTGCCCACATCGCGGTGGTTGATGATCCCGATGTACATGGCGGGGACGCCCGGGAAGAGGGTGGCGCGCTCCTTGTGGATCGCCTTCATCACGCCGTCAATCGGCCGCGGGTTGGGGATGATGATCAGTTGCGCGGCCGAGTAGATCGCCAGGCCCATCGCCACCGTCATGCCGTAGACGTGGAAGAAGGGAATGGCGCCGACCACCCGCTCCCGGCCCTCTTCCAGATCGCGCAGCCAACGGGCCACCTGGATCGTGTTGACGACCAGGTTGTAATGGGAGAGCATCGCGGCCTTGGGCACGCCGGTGGTGCCGCCGGTGTACTGGAAGAGGGCTGTTTCATCGGGGTCAATGGCCACCTCGGGCGGCGCCTCGGGATGGGCGTCGAGCAAGGGCCGGAAGCGATAGATGCCCTCGGCCGGGGGCACATCGGCCATCAGGCCGTGCGCCCGCAGCGTGCGTTGCGCCAGCAGACGCGTCGGCGGCGTGGCATAGTCGGTCACGTCGGTGTAGATGACGCGCTTGATCGCCGTTTGCGCCTGCACCTCTTTCAGCTTCTGGACATAGGGGCTGAGCAGGATGACCGTCTCAGCGCCGGCGTCGGCGAACTGATGGGCCATCTCGCGGCCGGTGTAGGTGGGATTGGTGTTGACGATGATGGCGCCCAACCGGGCCGCGGCATAGAAGCTGATGACGAACTGGGGCAGGTTCGGCACCATCAGCGCCACGCGGTCGCCCTTGCGGACGCCCAGGGCATGCAACGCGGCCGCACAACGATTCACCTGAGCGAGCAGTTGCGCGTAAGTCAGTTCGCCCCCCAGGGCGAACGGCCCCAGATAGCGCATGACCAGCTTGAGGGCCGGCCTGGTGGGATGCTTGCGTGCGGAATCGGCAAGCGTCTGAAAGAGCGGAATGCGTGGGTAGGGAATGGACGCGGGGACGCCTTGATCGTAGTGCGCCAGCCAGGGTTTTTCCATACGCTCCTCCTTCGTGGGCAGATGCAAGCGAAATCCGATATACCGATCCCGACGGCCCGACACCGCCGGGTGCTTCACCAACGTTGGCCTGCTGGGAGGATGCGCCAAGAAAGCGCCGAACCATGACTGGGAACAGGATGCGCACAAATGAGGCGCGCGGATGAATCAACCGATGTTGATTATATGACATTCGCGCGAGATGTCAAGCGCTTGTGCGCGACTGGAGCGCGGGTGGGTCGGCCGAATTGCCCGACCGCGGGGCTTGTGGTATGATTGAGATGCGCGTTGTCGGAGACCTCTGGAGAAGACCGCTATGCCTCACGACTCGGATGCCAGGATGCCGCAAGTGCTCTATATCGGTCGGACCGACCCCAATCACGAACGGCTGTGGCAACAGTTGCAGCAGGAAGGGATCGGCATCGTGTTCACGCGCACGCAGAAAGCGGGCCTGCAACTGGCCAGGGAGCTGAAGCCGCGGGTGGTGATCATCAACACGATGAACGGCGCATTCACGGGCGATCGGCTGTGTCGGGCGCTTGGTCGCCTCTTGCCCAACGTGCAGCGGCTGTTGTTGACCGAAGCCAACGCGGGGGAAGCGATTCCCTGCGAGCGACGCCTGCCGCGGCCCTTCACCGTCGGCAAGTTGCGCGAGGCCATCCTCAAATTGCTGGAAGCAGCTAATCCGCACATCGTGCGCGCCGGCGAGCTACGCCTCGATCTCAGCACGCGCAGCCTGGATGGCCCGTTGGGCCATCATCGCCTGACGCCCAAAGAGTGCAGCCTGCTTGCCTATCTCATGCGCCGCCCCAATCAGGTCTTCTCCCGACACCAGCTCATGAAGGATATCTGGGAGACCCCCTACATGGCCGACACGCGCACCCTCGATGTGCACATCCACTGGCTGCGCGAAAAGCTGGAGCGCGACCCGAAGGCGCCGACCACCCTGGTGACGAAGCGGGGGGTCGGGTATGTGCTCGTCGTGCCCACGGCCGACGCCAATGGAGGGTCGCATTGAGCCCCACCCCGTGAGAAGACCCCTCCCCCGGCCCCTCCCCTACACGGGGAGGGGAGTTATTCTCCCCCTTCCCTTGCAGGGAAGGGGGTCGGGAGGTTAGGTGCCCCTTACGCCCTTTTAAGTTGACGCATATGCCCCCAGCCCCTGAAAGCGGGAGGGGGTTTGCGGGCGGCTTCGCCGCCCGCAAACCCCCTCCTCAAAATCGGCGCCCGCAGGCGCCGATCGGTCCACGCGCACAAACCCAGCTCACGCCCTGGTTGCAGCCCTGGCCTTGTTCAACGCGTTCATCAACCGGGATTTGCGCCGCGCGGCCTGATTCTTGTGGATCACGCCCTTTTCGGCCGCCTTATCCAGCGCGCTGATGGCGGCCCGCACGGCCTCTTCGCTGATCTCCGGCGCTTTCGCGATCGCGGCCCGCGCCTTCTTCACCAGCGTGCGGGTGGTCGCACGCACCCGACCGCGATATAGCGTCCGTCGCGCGGTCTGCCGCTCGGCCTTCAGAGCTGACTTGTGGATCTTCTTCCCTGGCAACTTGTCGCCTCCCAAATAATCTTCAAATAAGCCAAGAAGCGCTCGAAAACTGCGTCCGCCGGTGTCCCGATCGGCGGCAACATCTATTTATACCGCATCGGGCCGATTTTGTCCAGTTTGAGGGGGCATCCTCTTTGAGCCGGCATCCGCCGCCGCCTCTGTCATCGCCTCCTCGATGTAAGGGTACGTCAGCCATACCGTGGCCAGGCCGAACAGGACGCCGGTGATCAGGCGCAAGGGCCAGGTACTTTCGCGCAGCCCCACCAGTTGGGTCCCCCCATCTATGGCCAGCGGAATCAGCGCCGCCAGATACGCCTTCACCGGAAGCCGGGGCACGCGACGCCCACGAGCCGCATAAACGCCGCGCGCCGCGGCGAACAACAAGCCGCCCAACAGGATGCTGCCGTAAATCGCCACATCGCGCTGGCAGATGGCCACCTTGTAGCCGAGCACCGCGTTGCCGCTCCAGCGCAACAGCTCGCGCTGCAGCAGATTCAGCCCGGCCGGCACTGCGCCGGCCGCCTCCAGATCGGCCACGCCGTAGACGCTCTGCGCGCCGAACAAAAAGAAGGAACGCTCGGGCAACTGGTGGCACGTGAACGCGTACAGCCGGTAGATGAGCCCGGCCGGGCCGCTCAGGCCGAGGTGCATGAGGAACGGCGCGACGAACGGCAGGCCGACAAACACCGCCACCAACGCATTGAAGAGCGCCAGCCAGTGCCGCGTCAGCCACGCGACCAGCCGATCCACCGCTGCCGCCAGCCGGTCGCCGCGGCTTCCGGCCGGCAAATGCACCGTGATCTCCGGTTGGGCCATGCGCGCCCCACCTTTCCCCGCTCGGGCCGCTCAATCGGCCGCGGCCGCAGGCGCGGCCACGGCCGTGCCGCTCAAATAGCCGATGTAGGCCGGAATGAGCGGCAAGACGCACGGCGACAGGAAAGACAACACCCCGGCAGCCAGCGCGATCGGGATCGTGACCACGGCCGATGACGAAGACCCGCCCAGATCCAGGCCGGCCAGGCCGGTGCCCATGCGCGCGATGATCCAGGTCGAGAGCGCCGCCAGGCGATCCATGAAGAGCAAGATCCCCACCACGATCAGAAAGGCCCCGGTGATCTTGGAAATGATCCCCAGGTGGCGATTCAGGCGACGCAGAAAGCCCGTAGCCGAGCTGAGCGCCGCGCCGGTGAGCAGGAACGGGATGCCGAGCCCGGCCGAATACACCAGCAACAGCAGCGCACCCTGCGCCACCGTCTGCGTATCGCTCGCCAACAAGTAGATCGCCGACAACACCGGCCCCACGCACGGGATCCAGCCGGCCGAAAAGAAAACCCCCATGACAAACGACGACAGATAGCCGAAGCGCGGATCGGCGCGCGCCTGCACCCGGCCCTCGGTGTACATCAGCCGCGCCAGGCCACCCACGAACGCCAGATACACGCGGCCGGCCGCGCTCCGGTTGCCGCCCGCCGCGCGCACCCGATCGGCGATCCAGCCCAGCATGCCCATCACATACAGGCCGAACAGGATCAGGATCAGGCCGCCGATCTTGACGAAAGCGGGCATATAGGTGTTCAAAGCATAGCCCACGAACGCGACCGAGGCGCCCAACAACACGAACACCGTGCTGAAGCCCAGCACGAACGCCAACGCATGGAAAAAGGTGGTCCGGCGACCGCTCATGCTCATTGCCATTCTCTCGTCTAACCAGATCACGGGCCGGCTACGCGTTGCGGCCCGCGACCTTCTCCTGCTGCAGATCGCGCAGGGCCTTGAGCTCGGCTTCCAGCCGGCTCTGACGTTGCACCATCGAAAGGATCAGGACGAAAGAGGCTGCCCAGATGATCAGATAAGCTCCTGCCAGATAGATCATGATTTCACCTCGCGGATCAATAACCCAATTGCTCTCTCAACGCGTCCACCTGCTCGCGCGTCCGTTCCAGCCGCACCCGATAGGCGAGCAACACGCAATAGAACACGGTAAAGGCGAAGAGGCTCAAGAAAAACACGGGCAACATGCCGCGCGACAGGCCGAAGTTCTTGCTGTCGAGCAGCACCGGATGGATCGTGCGCCACCAGCGAATGGACATGAAGGTGATCGGCACGCTGAGGAACGCGAAGATGCCGTAGACAGCCGCAAAACGGGCGCGCCGCGCCGGATCTTCCAGCGCGCTGCGCAACATGAAATAGGCTACATAGAGCAGAAATACGATGGTGTAGGTGGTCAGCCGGGGATCCCATGTCCACCAGGTGTTCCACGCCGGCTTGGCCCACAGCGAGCCGCTGGCCGTGGCGGCCAGAGTGAACGCGATGCCGATCTCGGCCGACGAGACCGCCACGCCATCCCAGAAGCGTCGGCTCTTCACCAGATACGCGATGCTGGCGATGGTAGTGACGCCGAAGGCCAGCATGCTCAACCAAGCGCTCGGCACATGAAAGTAGATGATGCGCTGAGCCGCGGTCTCATCGGCCGTCAACCCGGCCGCGTTGGGCGCCACCAGCAACGCGGCGTAGGCGGCCACCAGCACCAGGGCCGCGGCCACCAGCGTAAGAAGCACCAACCAACGAACGGATCCGTTCATGCCATCCTCCGCTGCGAATTCAGCGACCTCACTCTTCCATCACATACCCGAACGTGAGGTATGCGACGACCGTGAAGCCCACGTCGTAAACCACAACAATCTGCAGCCAGTTGCCGAGCGAACCGAGCAACTCGCCATCGAGGAGCGCGCCGGTCATCTTCACCCCGGCGATGAGCACCGGCAAGAGCACCGGAAAGAGCAAGATCGGCAACATGACCTCGCGCGCCCGGGTGTTCACCGCGATGGCCGCGAAGACGGTGCCGACCGCCGCGAAGCCATAAGTGCCCAACAGCAACACGAGCAAATGTTCCGGCGACAACAACGATAGGTTGTAAAAGATCATCACCAGCGGCAAGATGATGATCTCGACAACGAACATGAAGAGCAGGTTGCCGAGCAGCTTGCCGAAGTAGATCGCCGCGCGATCCACCGGCGCCAACAGCAATCCCGCCAGGCTACCTTTGTCCTGCTCGATGACGAACGCCCGGTTCAAGCCTAGCGTGCCGGCAAAGCTGATCGCCACCCACACGATCCCCGGCACGACCATCTTCATGTCGGGCACGCGCAGCTCGAACGCGAAGTTGAAGAGGATCACCGTCAGCAGCGCGAAGACGAACATGCTGCTGAAGATGTCCTTCGTGCGCAGCTCGGCCCGAATGTCTTTCCAAACGATGGCGATCACCGCGCGCCAGAAATTCATCGGCCGCCTCCGACACAGCGATCGTACAGCGGCCGGAAGCTGGCCGGCGTCAGGCCCGCCGTGCGGCCTTCAAACGCGATCTGGCCGCCGACCAGGATCACGACCCGATCGGCGATCGCCAGGCCGCGCTCGATGCTGTGCGTGACGGTCACGATGGTGCGCGGCGGCTCTCCTGCGCCGGCCGGGGACGTCTTGCTCAACTGCACCAGCAGCCCATGCAACATCTCTGCGGCCTGCGGATCGAGGCCCGTGTCGGGTTCGTCGAGCAGGAGCACGAGCGGGTCGTGCAGAAGCGCCCGCGCGATGGCCAGTCGCTGGATCATCCCGCGCGAAAAGGTGCGCACCAGATCGTGCCGCCGGCCGCTCAGCCCGACCTGCTCGAGCAGGTCGGCGATGCGTGCGTCGGGGGTCGGCAGGTTGTAGAGCCGGGCGAAGAAACGCAGGTTCTCCTCGGCCGTCAGGCTATCGTAGAGCAACGGCGCGTGCGACACCACGCCCAGATAGCGCCGGATGCCGTCGGCATGGGTGGCCAGGTCCAACCCGCCGATCAGCACTTTGCCGCTGGTAGGCCGGCTCAGGCTCGCCAGGATGCGGATGAGGGTCGTCTTGCCGGCGCCGTTCGGCCCGAAGATCACCAGCGATTCGCCCGGCGCCACGCGCAGATCTATCCCGCGCAACGCGGCCTTGCTGCCGAACGCCTTGGTCAGCTTGCGCAGCTCGATCATGGCCGGGGCCGCGTCGCAACCGGCCTCTCCCGCTTCGCTCACGACCGGCCTTCCTTGCGCACCAGATCCAGGAGCTGCGCCTTCAGGCGCAATCGCTCGTCCCGATATGCCGCATCCGAGAGCTCGCCCGCCTCATGGGCCAGATCCAGCCGCGCCAGCGCGTCGATCAGCTCGTTCTGCGTGATCGCGACGGCTGCCGCGGGCGCCGCGCGACGCCGCCACAACGGCCAGGCCACCAACGCCGCCGCCAACAGGCCGCCCACCCCCAGCAGGAGCAGCAGGAGGGTCCGGTCGCTCGTCGCAGGGGCGGCCGCCGTGCCCGTGTCGGCTGCGGCGCCGAGCGGCAGATTGCTGAAGCGCAGCGTGAGCGGCTGATTGGCGGCCAGATTCTGGCCCGACAGGCTGATGAAATTGCCGCCCTGCGTCTGGCGCACGGTCTGATCCTTGAGCTGGTCGCTGGTCACCTTGGCGCCCACCTCGGCCACGAGGGCGTTGACGTTGGCCGCGGGATAAGGGAGGACCCGCACCAGCTCCAGGGTCGGGCTGCTGTAGGGAATCTCGTAGCGATAGAGCACCTGCCGCGAGTTGCGGCCCGGCGGCAAGGGCATCGTGTCCACAAAGCCGTCGGCCGTGGCGATGTAGCGGCCCCCCAGCGCGCCGTCGCTGATCTCCAAAGCCTCGGCGCCCTTCGGCACCGTGAAGCGCAAGGTGCCGGCCCCATCGCCCACGTAGGCTTTGTTGCCGTCCAGGCTGAAGACGAGCAGCTCGGTGAAGTAGGCCCGGCGGCCGTCAAACTCCACGATGAAATGCACCCGCTCCGCGCGCACGCCCGCCGGATCGGACGTGGTGTCGTACACCGCAACCGGCAGGTTCAGGCCGGTCTCTCCCGCCTGGAACTGGGCCGGCTGCGAGCTATAGGTGTAGCCGCCCGGCCCCGTCACGCGCGCCACGAAGACGAACGTCGTATCGGTGGGCACGCCGGTGAAGCGAAAGAGGCCGGTCGCGTCGGCGGTGGTCTGCCGGGTGTCGAGCAGCGACGTCTGATCGAAGAGGCCCAGCTCGACCGCAGCGTTCGCGACCACCTGGCCGGTGCTCTGATTGGTGACGACACCGGAGATGACGCCCGTGCCGGTGAGCGGCACGGTGGCAAACAGAGGGCCGAGCGACAGGCTGCGCACATACTCCAACACCGCGCGCTGTTCGGCCGCGGCCAGCTTCGCGGCGAACGCGGGCATGTTCCCGCGGCCGGCCGCCAACAGCTCGGCCCACGCCTTCTGGCTCACCTTCGCGGTGCGACCGAAGTCGGTCAGATCGGGCACGGCCGGCTGGCCCTTGCCGTCGGGGCCGTGACACGAGGCGCACTGCTGGTCGTAGATCGCCTTGCCCATCGCCACCTCGGCCGCGGAGGTGTGCAACGTCCAGGCGTAGCCGACCGCATCCCAGATCTGCTGATCGTTCAGCCGGCTGCCCCAGGGCGGCATCATGCGCGCCATGCGGCCGTTCTTGGTGATGGAAAACATCTCGGTGAAAGAGAGGCCGGCCACCACGTTGTAGTCGGCAAAGACGGTCGGCGGCACGCCCAGGCCCGCCGCCGTCGGCCCATCCCCTTTGCCCGTGGGGCCATGACAGGGTGCGCAATTCTGAGCGTAAAGCTGGCGGCCGGCCGCAGGTTGCGGCGGCAGAGGCGTCGTCTGGTCGGCCGGCGCCGCGTAGGAAGCGGTCGCCAGCGCCAACACGGCCATCAGCACGACCAGGACACAAATCGCCAAAATGCTTCGCAAAGCAGTCAAAGGTTTCTCCTGCAACGCTGAGCTTTCAGACAAAAACGGTCACCCGCCTGGCAGGCGACCGTTTTCGTGCCTTCACCATCCACTGTAAACGGCGGTTCGCTACTTGACCGCCTCGACCTTGATTTCCTGATATTCTTCGTAGCGCGACGGGCACTTGAGCAGGAGGTTGTTCGCCTCGATCACGCCGTTGGCCCCCATCTGGCCTTCGACGATCGCGCTCGATCCTGCGCGCTCCATCTGATCCGGCTTCACGCCGTGGAAGTGGACGGCAATTTGCTTGCCGGCATCCTTGGGGTCGGAGATGCGAAAGCTCAGGTCGAGGGTCGCGGCATCATAGCGGATGCTCTCGGTCACGATGTTGCCGCTCACGCGCAGGTTCTTGCCTGTCAGCGCGGCCTGCTCGGCCAACACTTCGCTCACCTCGCGGTAATAGGCCCCGGAGCTGGAGATCGCCGATACGATCAGGTAGGCAATCAAGCCCAAGACGACCGCGGCGCCGACGATGAACTTGATCTGCTTGTTGGCCCGGTTCGTTTCCACCTTGCCACGCAAAATCGTGGTTTCCATCTCGCCTCCGTCAGTTGGCCGCTGGATAGCCGATTTCCGTCAGCGTCTGTTTGACGCCGTTCAGAGCTGCTTCGTTTTCCAGCGTGAACGTGGCCGTCTTGGCCTGCGCATCGCCCGTGACCTTGAGGACGCCGGGCAGTTCTTGCGTCTCGCGCACGATCGTGTTGACGCAGTGATGACAGGAAATGGCAGGTATAGCTAACGTCACTGTAACAGACATGGCTTCTCTCCTCAAACTCAGACTCCGCGTGCCTCCGGCACGTCTGTAGCATATATTACACCATGCGCGCCGATTTTCTGTAATCGTGGCTTCCGAAAATTCGTTCGCACGCGCCAAAGCGCCGCGCGACTCATGCCGTCCCCGCGGGGGCGGCCTGCGGCCGCAGGTGATTGATCAGGATGCCCGCCACGCCCACCAAGAACAGGCCGATGGCGATCCACTGCGCGGTGGCAAGCGAGCCGATCCGCCAGGCATCGGGCCGGAACATCTCGACCCAGAAGCGGCCGGCCGGATACCAGATCAGATAAAAGCAGAAGATGTCGCCGTTGCGCAGTTTGGGCGCCAGGGCGCGGCCGCCGAACCAGATCAACAGCGCGCCGATCACGTTCCAGGCGGCCTCATAGAAGAAAGTCGGGTGGAAGCCGTTGGCCGCGTACCACTGCCGCGCGGCGTCGGTCAGGCGATCGGGCAGACCGCAGGCCATCGGCGAGCCGACCGGCTCCTGGCACGGATACGCCGGATTGATATGAAAGGCCCACGGCAAAGTGGTCGGCGGGCCGTACAGCTCCTGGTTGATGAAGTTGCCGATCCGGCCGATGGCCTGGGCCAGCAGCAGGCCGGGGGTGGCGATGTCCAGCCAGCGCAGGAACTTCAGGTGTTTGTACACGCAGTAAATGGCAAAGGCCAACACCCCGCCGGCCACCGCGCCGTAGATGCCCAGCCCGCGAAAGCCGCCGTTCCAGAACGCGATGATCTCGATCGGATGCTCGCGGTAATACGACCATCCCACGAAGTTGCCGGTCGGTGTGGAGAAGACGTGGTAGAGCCGCGCGCCCACGATCCCCAGCAGCAGTCCCAAGGTCAACAGGTTCCAGACGTGATCGGGGTCCTCCCCGCGGCGTCGCGCCTCGATGGTCGAGAGATACGCGGCCAACACGGCGCCCGCAACGATCAGGAGGCCGTACCAGTGCACCGAGAGCGGTCCAATCCGGACGAGAACAGGATTCATAAACACTCCTTATCAACCTCCGCGCCGGGCGCGACGGGCCGCGCGCTCGTCGGTCGGCTCACCGCCCCCCGCGGCGGCCGCCGCTTCGCGCGCGAGCTGACGCTGATACTTCAGCCAGCGCATGCAATCTTCATCGTGCCCCATCAGCATATCGGCCGCCAGGATCGCCTTCTTGATCTCCGGCTTGAGCGGGTTGGTGATGGCGCTTGGCATCCCTGCGGCGATCAGCATCGCCATGAAGGTAGCGTTGATGGCCTCGCGGTCGGGCAGGCCGAAGGAAACATTGGAGGCGCCACAGGTCGTGTTGCAACCCAGCTCCTCCTGGATCCGGCGCACGAGCTGGACCACCGCGCCGCCCGACCCGCGCACCGCGCCCGCCGGCATCACCAGCGGGTCCACCAGGATGTCCTCCGGCGGGATGCCGTAGGTGGCCGCGCGCTTGACGATCTTTTTGGCGACCTCGAAGCGCACCTTCGGATCGGTGCTGATGCCGCTCTCATCGTTGGAAATCGCGATCACCGCGCACTTATATTCGGCCACCAGCGGAAAGACCGCCTCCATGCGCTCCTCTTCGCCGGTCACCGAGTTGATCAGTGGCTTGCCGCCTGCGGCCTTCAGCCCGGCGCGCAACGCCGCCACCACCGAAGAATCCACGCTGAGCGGCACATCCACCACCGACTGCACCGCTTCGATCGCCGCGACCATCACCTCGGGTTCCAGCTCATGGGCGTTGGCCACGCCCAGCCCCGCGTTCACATCGAGCACGGTCGCGCCGGCCGCCACCTGCGCCAGCGCATCGGCCTTCACCCGCTCATAGTTGCCCGCCAGCAGTTCGGCCGCCAACGCCTTGCGGCCGGTGGGGTTGATCCGCTCGCCGATGATGGTAAAGGGAAGATCGGGGCTGATGATGGCTTCAACGCCGCCCTTCGAACGGAGAATCGTTTGCATGAAGTCAAGCTCCTGGAGCGATGGGTTAACAAAAACCCGGTTTCTGGCCAGAAACCGGGGCGCTGTTCCTGTCGGAGCCCATTATAGTACAGGATGCGACCTGGGTGCAAGTTAGAAAGTGTTCACCGTATTGAGAGGCCGGCCTCACGTGCCAGGCACTTCGGAAGTGCCTGGCACGTGAACTTCCGCAAGTGATCCGTATGCAGTTTCGACTTGGTGTCCCGCCCTTGTCCGCCGACACGCCCACGCAAGGTTTGGCATCCTGATACATTTGGCGTACAATCGCATCAAAGCAAATGTGTCAGATCATGATCTCACGGAGCGTTCCGAGTTGTCCCCATCATCCACTCATCCGCCGACCTGTCGGGTCGTCTTTCAGCCGTCGGGCCGCCAGGCCGAAGTGCCGGCCGGCACGACGTTGCTCGACGCCGCGCGCGCCATGGGCGTCGAGATCGAAGCGATTTGCAACGGCCGCCAGACGTGCGGCAAATGTCAGGTCGTCATCGAAGAAGGCTTCTTCCCCAAGCACGGCATCACCTCGGCGGCCGACCACCTGACCCCCATAGACGGCCGCGAGAGCAAATATTGGGCCGAGCACCCGCGCTTGCCCGGCCGGCGCCTGGCCTGCGCGTGCGAAGTGGTCGGCGATCTGTTGGTCTATGTGCCCGAGGAGAGCCAGGCGCACAAGCAGGTGGTGCGCAAGGCCGCCACCGAGCGCGCCATCGTCGTAGACCCGGCCGTCAAGCTGTATTATGTCGAAATCGAGCCGCCCACCCTGGAGCGTCAGCTCGGCGATTGGGACCGCCTGGCGGCCGAGCTGGCCAACCGCTTCGGCCTGCGCGACCTGCGCCTCGATCCGCTCCTCCTCGGCTCGCTCCAGGAGATCGTCCGCCAAGGCGACTGGCGGGTCACCGTGACCGTCTGGCAGGAGCGCGAGGTCATTCGCGTGCAGCCCGGCTATCGCGAAGAGCTGTACGGCCTGGCGGTAGACATCGGCACGACCACGATCGCCATGCACCTGTGCGACCTGCGCACCGGTGCGGTGTTGGCCACCGTCTCGCGCATGAACCCGCAGGTGGCCTACGGCGAAGACCTGATGAGTCGCGTCAGCTACGCCGACAACCGGGAGGACGGCCTGGCGACGTTGCACGATGCGGTGATCAACGCCCTGAACGGCCTGGCCGCCGAGGCCGCGGCCGAGGCGGAGATCTCCACGGATGCCATCAGCGACATCGTGCTGGTGGGCAATAGCGTGATGCATCACATCCTGCTCAACATCCCGCCCCAGCAGCTCGGCCAATCGCCCTTCGGCCCGGCCGTGAGCGACGCGGTGGACATCAAGGCGCGCGATCTGGGGCTCAAGCTGACCCCGGGCGCGCAGGCGCACGTGTTGCCGATCGAGGCGGGCCACGTCGGCGCGGACAACGTCGCGGTGCTGTTGGCCGAGCGGCCCGACCAGGCGCCGGCCGACGAGATCTGGCTGATCGTGGACGTGGGCACGAACGGCGAACTCCTGTTGGGCAACAGCCGACGGCTCTGTTCGGCGTCCAGCCCCACCGGCCCGGCGTTTGAAGGCGCGCAGATCCGCCACGGCATGCGCGCCGCGCCCGGCGCCATCGAGCGCGTGCGGATAGACCCCGAGACCCTGGAGGTCAACTTCAAGGTGATCGGCCGCGATGAGTGGAGCGCCGACTGGGGACAGGGCCGCAACGGATCGGGCGACGACGAGCCCGAGACGCCGGCCGAACGTCGCGCACGAAAGCGCAAGGCGCTGTTGGGCGAAGGGCCGATCCTGGCGACCGGCATCTGCGGCTCGGGCATCATCGAGGCGGTGGCCGAGCTCTTCATGGCGGGCGTGCTCACGCCCGACGGCCGCTTCGCGCCCGAGGTGCAAAGCCCCCGGCTGACGTGGCAGGGCTCCAAGGCCGAGTTCGTGCTCGCCTGGCCGCATCAGACCAGCACCGGCCGGCCGATCGTGATCACCAGCGATGACGTGCGAGCCATCCAGCTCGGCAAGGCCGCGCTCTATTCGGGCGCACGGCTCATGATGGAGCGGCTGGGCGTGGACCATGTGGACAGGGTGTTGTTGGCCGGCGCGTTCGGCTCGTACATTGATCCCCATCATGCGATGGTCATCGGCATGATCCCCGACGCCGACCTGACCCAGGTACACGCGGTGGGCAACTCGGCCGGCGACGGCGCGCGCATCGCACTGCTCAATCGCACCCAGCGCGAAGAGGCTCGGCGTCTGGCCCGGTGGGTCGAATATATGGCCGTAGCGCTGGAGCCGCGCTTTCAAGATGCGTTCGTGGAAGCGTTGCCGCTCCCGCACAAACACGATGCCTTCCCCCATCTGGCCGAGATCCTGGCCACGGCCGCGGCCCGGCGTCAGGCGCGCGGCGTGGCCGATACCATCCGGGCGCGCGAGCGCCGGCGCCTCAGGGTGACGACATGACCCGGCGACAAGCGGCGAGGGCGACACATCACCCGATGGCATTGACCGCCTGACGTTTCACCTCTCACATCGGAAAGGAGCACGCATGGCAGATCCATTCGATAGCCTGCCGGCCGAACTGCAAGAGCTCTATCAAAACATGCAAGACGACCTGTACGACGGCCTGACCGACAAGGTCGTAGCCGCGACGAAACAAGCACTGGCCTTGGGCCAATCCCCGGCCAACGTGTTGGAACATGGCCTGGTGGCCGGCATGGACATCGTCGGCCAGGACTTCGGCGCCGGCATCCTCTTCGTGCCCGAAGTGTTGCGCGCGGCCAACGCCATGAAGGCGGCCATGGAGATCCTGCGGCCGCTCCTCACCGAGACCGGCGCACCCAAGATCGGCGTCGCGGTGATCGGCACGGTCAAGGGCGACATCCACGACATCGGCAAGAACCTGGTGGCCATGATGTGGGAAGGCGCGGGCTTCGAGGTGCACAACCTGGGCAACAACGTGGACGCGGACAAGTTTATCAATGCCATCCGGGAACATAATGCGAACATCCTGGGCATGTCGGCGCTGCTCACCACCACGATGCCCTACATGGCCACGGTCATCGAACGCCTGAAGGCCGAGGGACTGCGCGAGCGGGTCAAGGTGCTGGTGGGCGGCGCGCCCCTCAACCCCGCGTTCGCCGAGGAGATCGGCGCGGACCGCTATTGCAAGGATGCCGCCGAAGCGGTGATCGCCGCGAAGGCGCTGGCGGGGGCGTGAGACGACAGGCGTCAGGCAACAAATGTGGCTCTGCGGCTTTTGGTGGGAAGACGGTAGGACTCGCAACTTGCGTGGCCCCATCCCCGGCCCCTTCCCCGCTTAGCGGGGAAGGGGTGAGGCGAATAGCGGGGTATTTTGGCCGCCGAAGGCGGCCAAAATACCCCTTTCGAGGGATTCCCCGCCCTCCGCGGGCGGGGGGCGGGGTCAGGGGTGGGGGGCTTACTGCATCCGGAATTGCCGAAAGGCCTCTTGTCCCGCCAGAAGCTGGAGAACCGTAAATGTCAATTGTGAAGGGAGGAGACAATGGACCGGCTCATTGAATTTTTGCGCGCTCACCCGGTCACGCTGGGGGATGGCGCGATGGGGACGATGTTGCAGGCGGCCGGCCTCACCACGGGCGGCGCACCGGAAGAGTGGAACGTGACCCGGCCGGAGGTCGTCACGGCCATTCACCGCGGCTATGTCGAAGCCGGCGCGCAGATCATCACGACCAATTCGTTCGGCGGCACCCGCTTTCGCCTGGGCCGCGAGAATTTGCAGGACCGCGTGCACGAGCTCAATCTGGCCGCGGCCCGGCTGGCCCGCGCGGTGGCCGACGCGGCCGACCACGAGGTGCTGGTGGCGGGCGACATCGGCCCGACGGGCGAGATCATGGCGCCGCTGGGCACCCTGACGCCAGAGGACGCGCGCGCCGCCTTCGCGGAACAGGCGGCCGCCCTGGCCGAGGGCGGGGTGGACTTCTTCCTGATCGAGACGATGAGCGCGCTGGAGGAAGTGGAAGCCGCCATCGCGGGCATCCGTTCGGCCTCCGCTCTGCCCATCGCCGCCACCATGACCTTCGACACCCGCTTCCGCACGATGATGGGGGTCAAGCCGGCGCAGGCGCTGGAGGCGCTCTATGGCTGGGGCATCCGGGTCATCGGCGCCAACTGCGGCAACGGCCCGGCCGAGATCGAACGGGTGATGAGCGAGATGGTGGCCGTCAAGCCGGCCGATGTCTATCTGATCGCGCAGTCGAACGCGGGTTTGCCGAAATATCAGCAAAAGCAGATCCACTACGACGGCACGCCCGAGGTGATGGCCGCCTACGCGGTGAAGATGAAGGAAATGGGCATCACCTACATCGGCGCGTGCTGCGGCTCGACGCCGGCGCACATCGCGGCCATGCGGGATGCGCTGCGCGGCTGAAATTTCACGTGCCAGGCACTTTGGAAGTGCCTGGCACGTGAAAAGCATCCTTATCCCTCTTCGTCGGCTAGTGCTTTGTTAGCTTAGATTTTGCAGGCTCTGCGGCTTTTGGTGGGAAGACGGTAGGACTCGCAACTTGCGTGGCCCCAT
>JBBIKA010000041.1:7769-22299 GCA_037445695.1 Chloroflexota bacterium | reverse complement strand
CCCCCAAATTTGGGGGAGGGGGCGATAGCGGGGTATTTTGGCCGCCTTCGGCGGCAAAATACCCCTTGCGAGGGATTTCCCCGCCCCCCGCTTGCGGGGGGCGGGGTCAGGGGTGGGGGGCTCACTGCATCCGGAATTGTCGAAATGCCTCTTGTCCCGCCAGAAGCTGGAGAACCTAAAACATCAGGAGTGCAACGCATGAGCGAGATCTTTCCTGCGAAACCAATCGCCTGCGGGCCCGCCGCGGCCGGAGCGAACGCATCCGACCACGCGCCTCCGACCGTGATCGTCATCGGTGGGGGGTTGGCCGGCAGCGAGGCCGCGTGGCAGGCCGCCCAGGCCGGCGCGCGCGTGCTCCTCTACGAGATGCGGCCGCAGCGCATGACGCCGGCACATCAGACCGGCCACTTGGCCGAGCTGGTCTGCTCCAACAGCCTTGGCTCGGCCCTGCCCGACCGTGCGCTCGGCCTGCTGAAGGAAGAGCTGCGCCGGCTCGGCTCTCTCATCATCGCCTGCGCCGATCGGACGGCCGTGCCGGCCGGCGATGCGTTGGCGGTAGATCGCGCAGCGTTCAGCCAGGCGGTGACCGAAGCGATTGCGTGCCACCCCAACATCGAGGTGCGCCGCAGCGAGATCACGTCGCTGGCCGTGGCGGGCTTGCGGGCCGCGGGAGAAGCCGGCCCGGCGATCATCGTGGCCAGCGGCCCCCTCACATCGCCGGCCCTCGCCGCAGAGCTCGAACAGATGGCCGGCCGGCGGATGCTCGCGTTCTATGACGCCATGGCCCCCATCGTGACGGCCGAGAGCATTGACATGACGATCGCCTGGCGCGGGAACCGCTGGGAGGGGAAAGGCGATAAATCGGCCGAGCAACAAAGCGGTGGGTCGGTGGGTTCGGAAGATGGGGATTACATCAATTGTCCGCTGACGCGCGAGGAATACCTGGCGTTTGTAGAGGCGGTCAACGCGGCCGAAAAGATTCGCCTACGCGAGTTCGAGCTGGATGAGGCTGGCCGGCGCTATTTTGAGGCGTGCCTGCCGATCGAGGTGTTGGCCGCGCGCGATCCGCAGGCGTTGGCCTTCGGGCCGATGACGCCGATCGGCCTGCGGGATCCCCGTACGGGCCGGCGGCCGTATGCGGTGGTGCAACTGCGCCAGGATAACGTGGCCGGCACGCTGTACAACATTGTCGGTTTCCAGACCAATCTCAAATGGAGCGAGCAGGAGCGCATCCTGCGCATGATCCCCGGCCTGGCCCATGCCGAATTCGTCCGTTTCGGCCAGATGCATCGCAATACCTTTATCTGCAGTCCGGCTCTGCTGCGCCCCACCTTGCAATGGCGCGGCCGGGACGACCTCTTTTTCGCGGGGCAGATCACCGGCACCGAGGGGTACGTCGGCTCTACCGGCAGCGGGCTGGTGGCCGGGTTGAACGCGGCACGCGTCGTCGTGGGCCGGCCGCCCCTCGCGTTCCCGCCGACGACGATGTTGGGTGCGCTTCTCCATTACATCACGCATGCTGAGCCGTCCTCGTTCCAGCCGATGAAGGCCAATTTCGGCCTGTTGCCCGAGCTCGACCCCCCGATCCGGGACAAGCGCCTGCGGCACGCGGCGTTGGCGCGGCGCGCCCTGGCCGATCTGGAGCTATTTTTGCGCGAAAATTGCCTGACGACCGAGGGCCTGGGCGACCGAGGTCGCGGCTGAGGAGCTGCAGTTGGTCGTCGGTGTCGGGCCGGCGACCAGCGCCACGGGCGGCCGGCCGTCTCGATGCGACCCTGGCCGCCTGGCGCAACCGGCCGTTGGGCGAGATCGCCTACCTGTACCTGGACGCCCGCTACGAAAGGGTGCGAGAGGATGGCCAGCTGCGCGATTTGGCGGTTCTGATCGCCGTAGGCGTGGATCGGGAGGGCCAGCATCGCGTGTTGGGGGTCTCCACCTCGCTGACTGTACAGGAGCCTCGTTATGACCCACACCTTGATCGAAATCCGTCCAGAGGAGATCACCGACAACCCGTTCAAGCTCATCGGCCGGGACTGGATGTTGATCGCGGCCGGGACGCCTGACGCCTTCAACATGATGACCGCCAGTTGGGGCGCGCTCGGCGAGCTGTGGGGCCGGCGGGTGGCGTTCTGTTTCGTGCGACCGCACCGCTACACGTTCCAGTTCATGGAGCGGGCGACACACTACACGCTCAACTTTTTCGATGAATCGTATCGGCACGTGTTGGATTTCTGTGGCAATCATTCAGGGCGCGAGGTGAATAAGGCGCAGGCCACCGGCCTGACGCCGGTCGCAGGGACGGAGGGCGCGGTTTACTTTGCCCAGGCGCGGTTGGTGCTGGAGTGCCGCAAGCTGTATGCCCAGGACCTGGCGCCGGATTGCTTTGTTGATCTCACGATCGGGCCGCGCCATTATCCGCAACGCGATTATCATCGGATGTATGTCGGTGAGATCGTGCGCTGCCTGGCGCGGGCGTGAGGGGCGCGCCGTGCCGCGAGCCGTCGGCTTTGCGGCGCGGGGCATAGGCCGGCGGCCCGGGTTACGTTTCGACCGCGGCGGCGAAGCGGGCGTTGGCGTCGCGCAGCGCGCTTTCGGCGTCCAGGCCGCGGGCCAGGGCCCAGGCCGCCAGCTCGAAGAGCGCGTCGCCCAGTTGCTCGGCGGTGACGACGGCATCGGGGGGCAGGGCGGCCAAGCCGGCGCAGGGCGCGGCGGGCGCCGGCCGTTCCTGAAGCCGCGCCATGCGGTCGAGGTAGGCCTGGGCCTGGGCGAGGGCCGGCAGGCCCTTGGGGATGCCGGAAAGCGGCGAGCGCTTTTCGCCGTTGCGCTGCCGTTCGGCCGCTTTGATCGCCTCCCAATTCGCCAGCACCTCGGCCGTGTCCCTCACCACCACATCGCCGAACACATGCGGATGCCGCCGGATCAGCTTCTCCACAATGCCGGCCACCACATCTCCGAAGCGAAACCGCCCTTCCTCGGTGGCGATCTGGGTTTGCAAACTGATCTGGAGCAGCAGGTCGCCGAGTTCTTCCTTCACCTTTGTGGCGTCATTGGCATCTAGGGCGGCCAGGAGTTCGTAGGTTTCCTCCAGGAGCGAGGCGCGCAGCTTTGCCCACGTCAGTTCGCGATCCCACGGGCAACCCTCCGGCGACCGCAGGTGCGCCGCGACGTCTTGCAGCGCCTCGTACGCGGCCGGCCGCGTCAGCGGCGGAATAAACAGCGTGGCCGGCCCGGCTAAGGCGGCCGCTCGCGGCAGCTCGTCCAGGCGCAGTTCTTGCCGGGTCGCCGCCTGGATGAGCGTTATGACGTGGTCGGCCGGGTAGGCGCGCTCCAGCACCTCCCCAATGCGGCCGGCCTGTTCGGGGCCGGCTACCCCCACGATCAGCGCCCCTTGCGCCGGATCCAGATGCGGATAGTATTGCCGCGCAAGCTCCTCCGCGGCGACGATCTGCAGGCTGCTGATCGTCGCATCACCCAGGACGGCCAGCTCGCGGCAGATCTCCTCAACCGTAAAGCCCATCCACGCCTCCAGACAAAGGATGCGCTGATTATACCCTTTCGGGGCGGGAAGGGAAAATCCGGCAACGACCTGCTTCACCCTTCCCTCTCCAGGCCGAAGGCCTGGAGAGGGAAGGGGCAGTTCCCGAGGAGAGAGTAGGAGGAAGTCGAAGGGGTTTGCGGCCGGCGAAGCCGACCGCAAACCCCCTTTATTGCAGATCAGGGACCGAAGGTGTCCTGGAAGGTCGAGACGCTGTTGGCATCCCGGTTGACCACATAGACGCGGCCGAGGCCGGGATCTACGGCCGCGCCGAACGGATTGAGGCCGACCGGCACGGTGGCGAGCACGTTGTAGGTGTCGCCGCTGATGACGTTGACGACACTGGTGGTACTGTTGGTGACGAAGACGCGGCCGGTGGTCGGGTTGACGGCCAGGCCGCCGCCGCCGTTCTCGTCGCTGCCGGTCAGGCCGGTCGGTGCGATGCCGCCGATGCCGCCGGCCGTGGCCTTGTAGGTGACCATGCGGTTGATGTTGCCGTAGATCGAGCAGACGACGTAGAGCTGATCGCGGTTGGGATCGAAGCCCATGGCGTAAGGCGCGGCGCCGTCATCCTGGCAGGCTTTGAAGGTATGCTCCTCGATGACGCGGAAGTTGTTGTTGCCGTCCAGAGACATGATGCGGCCGTCGTTGCGGTTGCCGACATAGACGCGATTCAGCTTCTCGTTGACGGCGAGGCCCCACGGTCCGGAACCCACAGGCGCGATCTTGATGATTTGATCCGTCGCACCGTTGATCACCGCAACGCCGTTGTCGCCATGAATGGGCACGAAGACCCGATTCGTCGTCAGGTTGATCTTGACGAAGGTGGGTTGTGCGCCGACCGAGATGTCGCCGAGCACGGCCAGGGTATCGGCGTTGAAGACGCGCACCCAGCCGGAGGCGTAGTTGGCGACGTAGACCTTGCGGGTGTACGGATTGACGGCGACGCCCCACGGTTCTCTGAGGGTCGGCGCCTCGCCGAGCACATTCATGGTCAGGCCGTCGAGCATGAAGAGCCTGTCGTTGTCCCGCGAAGTGACGTAGATGCGATGGGTGATCGGGTCTGCCGCCACGTCTTTCGGATGGCGCAGGTCGGGCCCCGCAGGCGATGTCGGCGTAGCCGTCGGCGTCGGGGTGGCCGTCGGCTGCCCGATGATGATCGGCAGGTAGACGTAGTACCGACGCGTCGGCGTGATCGTCGGCGTGTTGGTCGGCGTCGGCGTACGCGTCGGGGTGGCCGTCGGCGTGAACGTCGGCGTCGGCGTACGCGTCGGGGTGGCCGTCGGCGTGAACGTCGGCGTCGGCGTGTTTGTCGGGGTATTCGTCGGCGTGTTGGTCGGCGTCGGCGTCGGCGTCGCCTGGAGCACTACGACGGCCGGGTCGGAGCTGCTGACGGGCGGGCCGACCGGCGGCTGGCCCGAAACGGTCGCCACGTTGGTGAAGCCCTGCGCAACGCCGGCCACAGAGCAAATGTAGCTGGTGCTCTGGCCGATGCCGAGCGTGCCGATCGTGCGGTCGCAGTTCGGCGCCAGCGGATCGCTCACCGTCACGTTGGTCAGGGTGATGTCGCCGGTGTTGGTGACGAAGATCGTGAAGGTCGCGGTGCCGCCCGCGGGTATCGTCTGCAAATCAGGCGTCTTGGCGATGGCGATCGCCGGGTTGATCTGCTGGACGACGGCCGGGTCGGAGCTGCTGACGGGCGGGCCGACCGGCGGCTCGCCGGTGGCGGTCGCCACGTTGGTGAAGCCCTGCGCGACGCCGGTCACAGTGCAGGTGTAACTGGTCGTCTCGCCGATGCCGAGCGAGCCGATCGTGCGGTTGCAGGCCGGCGCCTGCGGATCGCTCACCGCCACGTTGGCCAATACCACATCGCCGGTGTTGGTGACCGCGATGGTGAAGGTGACGGTGCCGCCCGCGCGCACCAGTTGCAGGTCGGGCGTCTTGGCGATGGCGATCGCCGGATTGATCTGTTGCACCACGGCCGGATCCGAAGCGGTGACCGGCGGACCGACCGGCGGCTCGCCGGTGGCGGTCGCCACGTTGGTGAAGCCCTGCGTGACACCGGTCACAGTGCAGGTGTAGCTGGTGCTCTGGCCGACGCCGAGCGTGCCGATCGTGCGGTTGCAGTTCGGTGCCTGCGGATCGTTCACCGTCACGTTGGTCAGCTCCACATCGCCGATGTTGGTCACCAGGATGGTGAAGGTGACGGTCCCGCCCGCGCGCACCAGCTGCAGGTCGGGCGTCTTGGCGATAGCGATCGCGGGGTTGATGCGCACCACATCGGCCGTATCGGTGCTGCGCACCGTCCCGCCGAGCGGCGTCTCGCCCGTCGCGGTGACGACGTTGGTGAAGCTCGCCAGGACGTTGCTGAGCGTACAGGTGTAGCTGGTGCTCTGGCCGATGCCGAGCGTGCCGATGGTCTGGCTGCAGTTCGGCGCCAGCGGGTCGCTGGTCGTCACGTTGGTCAGGGTGATGTCGCCGGTGTTGGTCACCGCGATGGTGAAGGTAACCGGGCCGCCATTGCGCACCAGTTGCAGATCGGGCGTCTTGCTCACCAGGATCGAAGGCCCGATCACCTGGACCGCCGCGGTGTCGCGGGCGGTGACGGCCGGGCCGACCGGCGGCTGGCCCGTCGCGATCGCTTCATTGGTGAACGGGCTCGTCACATCCGTGACGACGCAGGTGTAGCTGGTGCTCTGGCCGGGGTTGAGCGTGCCGATGGTGGCTGCGCAGGCCGGCGCCAGCGGATCGCTCACCGCCACATTGGTCAGGGTGATGTCGCCGGTGTTGGTGACCGCGATGGTGAACGTCACCGTGCCGCCGCTGACCACGAGTTGCAGGTCGGGCGTCTTGGCGATGGCGATCGCCGGGTTGATCTGCTGGACGACGGCCGGGTCGGAACTGCTGACGGGCGGGCCGACCGGCGGCGTGCCGGTGGCGGTCGCCACGTTGGTGAAGCTGGCCTGCACGTCTGCGACGACGCAGGTGTAGCTGGTGCTCTGGCCGACGCCGAGCGTGCCGATGGTGGCCGCGCAGGTCGGCGCCAGCGGATCGCTCACCGTCACGTTGGTCAGGGTGATGTCGCCGGTGTTGGTGACCGCGATGGTGAAGGTGACCGCGCCGCCCGCGCGCACCAGTTGCAGGTCGGGCGTCTTGGCGATGGCGATCGCGGGGTTGATCACGTCCACCACGCCGGTGTCGGTCACCGTGCGGCTGGGCCCGACGGGCGGCGTGACGGTGGCCGTGACGATGTTGGTGAAGTCGGCCGTGACGTTCGCCAGGCTGCACAGCCAGCTCGTCGTGGCGCCGATCGGCAGGCTGGCGATCGTCTGCGCGCAGGCCGGCGCCAGCGGATCGCTGACCGTGATGTTCGTCAGGTCCTGGCCGCCGGTGTTGGTGACCGCGATGGTGAAGGTGACGGTCGAGCCGCTGCGCACCATCTGGTAGTCCGGCGTCTTGGCGATGACCAGGTCGGCCGCCGCGATGTAGCCGAAGTCGGCCGTCATGTTCTCGCCGCCGGCCGCCAGGGTGATCGCGTACGGCTGGGCCTTGTTGGTGTTGTCGGCCGCGCCGCCCACGATCAGGGTCGGGCTGTAGCCGGCCAGGATGCCCTGGGCGTCGCTCACGCGCACGCCGTAGGTGCCGGCCGGCAGGAAGTTGAACACGTAGTCGCCGGACGCGCCGGTGGTGGTCGTCGAGATGACCTGGCCGACCGCGTTGAGCAGTTCGACGGTGACCCCGGCCACGCCGATCTCGCCGTTCGCCGGCTCGAAGAGGCCGTCGCCGTCGGTCTCCACCCAGATCTGGTTGCCGATCTTGCCGAGTTGATCAGCCTGCTTGACGTAACCGAAGTCCGCCGTGAAGTTGGTCGGGTTGGCCGGCGTCAGGCTGACGGCATACGGCTGGATCTTGCTGGTGTTGTCGGCGCTCTGGTTCCCGAACGGGCCGAGCGCGTAGTTCGCCAGCGCGTGCGCCGTGTCCGATACGCGCACCTGATAGTCGCCCAGCGGCACGGTGAAGGTATAGTTGCCGCTCGGATCGGTCGTCGTGGTCGCGATGATGGCGCCGGTCGTGTCGAGCAGATCTACCGACACGCCGGGCAGCCGCGGCTCGCCGGCGTCTAGGACGCCGTCTTTGTTGGCGTCGTTCCAGACCGTGCCGCCGACCGCGCCGATGGTCGCGGGCACGAAGCCCACATCGGCATCCAGATACTGGTCGCCGGCTGCCACGGTGAAGTCGGCCGTCGGGTTGGGCGCGGCGGTCGAAGGCGTGCTGCCCGCGGGCGGGTTGCTCACGTTCACCCGATAGGTGCCGGCCGGCACGTCGGTGAACAGGTAGTTGCCGTTCGCATTCGTCGTGGTGGTGTTCACCACCAGGCCGGTCGTGGCATTGATCAGTTGCACGATCGCATTGGGGATGCCCGCCTCGCCCGGATCGCGCACGCCGTTCTGGTTGATATCCCACCAGACCGTGTCGCCGACCACGGCCGTGCCCGATGTGGGCACGCGGCGATAGCCGAAGTCGGCATCGCGATAGGTCTGCATGTCAACGACGGTGATCGGCCCGGCCGGGGTCGGCTGGCTCTGCGGGCCCAGCGTGTGCGTCAGGCCGGTGAGCACGCCGTTCGCGTCGGTGACCTCGACGAAGTACGAGCCGGGCTGCAGGCCGGCGAACAGATAGCCGCCATCGGCATCGGTCGTGGTCGTCGCGATCACCGCGCCGGGCACGCCGCCGTTGTTCGCGCGCAGCGCCAGCGTGACGTTGCCGATGCCCGGCTCCGTCACGTCCTGGCGGCCGTCGCCGTTCGCGTCGTACCAGACGTAGTCGCCGATGGCCGCGGCCGGCAGGACATAGCCGAAGTCGGCCGTCATGTTGATGCTGTTGGCGGTGGGCAGCGTGACCGTGTAGGTCTGGCGCTTGTTCGTGTTGTCGCTGCTCTGATCGGCCGGGTAGGTCGTCGGCGTGTAGCCGGTCAGGATCCCGTAGATGTCGCTGATGCGCACGCCGTAGGTGCCCGTGTAAAGGCTGGTGAAGACGTAGCCGCCGTCGGCGCCGGTCATGGTGGTCGAGATGACCTGGCCGAGGGCGTTGAGCAGTTCGACGGTGACGCCGGCCACGCCGACCTCGCCGTTGAGCGGCTCGTAGATGCCGTCGCGATCGGTCTCGAACCAGACCTGGTTGCCGATGATGCCGAACGGATCGCCCTGCTCCTCCCCGCCGCCCGTCTCGTAGCCGAAGTCGGCGGTGGTATTGACCTGGCCCGCGCTGACGGTGACCGGGTAGGGCTGGGCCTGGCTGTTGTTGTCGGCGCCCGGGTTCGGGCCAAGCGGGCCGAGGGTGAAGTCGTCGAGCACGTTGTGGGTGTCGGAGACTTGGACCAGGTAGGAGCCGGCCGGCACGGTGAAGGTGTAGTTGCCGTTGGTGTCGGTGGTCGTGGTGGCGATGATGTTGCCGGTGGCCGGGTCAATGAGATTCACCGTGACGCCGGGGATGCCGGGTTCGCCGGGCGTCAGGATGCCGTTATCGTTCAGGTCGTTCCAGACAGTGCCGCCGATGGTGGCCGGATTGTCGGGGACGCGGCCGATGTCGGCATCGAGATATTGCTGATTGGCGACGACCACGAAGGTCGCGGTCGGGTTGGGCGCGGCCGGGTCCGGGTTGCCGGGCGGGGTGACCGCCTCGACGTAGTACGCGCCCGGCGCGACGTTGGTGAACAGGTAGTTGCCGTTCTGGTCGGTGACGGTGGTCGAGATGACCGTGCCGGCCGGGTCCTTGAGCTGTATGGTGACGCCCGGAATGCCGAGCTCGCCGGGGTCGCGGACGCCGTTCTGGTTGTTGTCCCACCAGACGGTATCGCCGACGATGGCGGCGCCGGGGGTGGTGGGCTGCACATAGCCGAAGTCGGCGTCGCGGTAGATGTCGGTCGGGCCGAGCACGATGTTGGGGGTCGGGTTGGTGGCCGACTCGGGGCCGACGGTGTGGGTGTAGCCGGTGAGCACGCCGTTGAGGTCGGTGACCGTGACGGTGTAGGCGCCGGCAGGCAGGCCGGTGAAGATGTAGCCGCCGTTGGCGTCGGTGGTGGTGGTCTGGACGACCTGGCCGTTGCGATAGAGGGCGAGGGTGACGTTGCCGAGGCCGGGCTCGTCCACGTCTTGCAGGGCGTCGCCGTCGGTGTCGTACCAGACGTAGTCGCCGATGGCCGCGCCGGGCAGGATGTAGCCGAAGTCGGCGGTCATATCCTCGCCGCCGGCCGCCAGGGTGATCGCGTACGGCTGGGCCTTGTTGGTGTTGTCGGCCGCGCCGCCTACGATCAGGGTTGGGCTGTAGCCGGCCAGGATGCTGTAGATGTCCGAAACGGTGACGGTATAGGCGCCGGCCGGCAGGCCGGTGAAGACGTAATCGCCGGATGCGCTCGTCGTCGTGCGGGCATAGAACGCGCCATTCAGATAGAGATCTACGGTGACGCCTTCGATGCCGTTCTCGCCGTTGAGCGGCTCATAGATGCCGTCGCGGTCGGTCTCGACCCAGATCTGGTTGCCGATTTTGCCGAGCGTCGCATCGGGTTTGACATAACCGAAGTCGCCGGTCGTATTCGGCGTGCTGCTGGTCAGGGTCACCGTGTAGGGCTGGGCCTGGCTGTTGTTGTCGGCGCCGGGCGTGGGGCCGAGCGGGCCGAGCGCGTAATCGGCCAGGGTGTTGGTCGTGTCGGAGACGCGCACCTGGTATGTGCCGAGCGGCACGGTGAAGGTGTACGTGCCGTTTTGATCGGTGGTGGTCGTGGCGATGATGTTGCCGCCGGCGTCGAGCAGATCCACCGAGACGCCGGGCAGGCGTGGCTCGCCCGCTTCGAGCAGGCCGTTGGGAGTCGTGTCGTTCCAGACCGTGCCGCCGATCGTGCCGATGGTGTCGGGCACGAAGCCGATGTCGGCGTCGAGGTATTGCTGTCCGGCCGAGACGGTGAAGGGCGCGGTCGGGTTGGGTGCGGCCGGCGACTCGGTGCTGTTGGCCGGCTGGCCGGTGACGACGACGTACGTGCCGGGCGGCACATTGGTGAACAGGTAGTTGCCGTTCTGGTCGGTGGTCGTTGTGGCGATGACCGCGCCGGAGGGCGTGGTCAGGGTGACGGGCCAGCCGGGAATGCCGGCCTCGCCCGGGTCTTGCACGCCGTTCTTGTTCACGTCCCACCAGATGAGATCGCCGATCACGGCCGTGCCGGGCGGCGTGGGCTGCACATAGCCGAAGTCGGCGTCGCGGTAGGTCTGGCCGGGGCTGAGGGTGATCGGCCCGGTCGGATTCGTGCTGCTTTGCGGGCCGACCGTCAGGTTGTAGCCGGTCAGCACGCCGTTGAGGTCGGTCACCAGCACCGAATAAGTGCCGGGGAGCAGGCCCGTGAAGATGTAGCCGCCGTCGGCGTCGGTGACGGTGGTCGAGATCACCGTGCCGACACTGTTGCGCAGCGCGACCGTCACGTTGCCGATGCCCGGCTCGTCCACGTCCTGGCGGCCGTCGGCGTTGGCGTCGTACCAGACGTAGTCGCCGATGGCGGCCGGCTGCGGCGCGCCGACGATCACGACGGCGTCATCGCTGTCGCGCGGATCGCCGTTGGGGAACGGTGTGCCGAATTCATCGGAGGGCGTGCCCGTGGCGAGGGCGATGTTCGTGCGGCTGGCCGTCACCGTCACGCCCGTCCAGGTGCACTGCACGGCTGCGCCGGGCGCCAGCGGGCCGGCCAGGGCCGGGCAGCCCGCCGAGGTGATCACATGGTCGTCGGCCGGGTTGAGCGGCGTGCCGTTGTCGTCGGTGATGACGATGCCGATCAGCCACGTCTCGCCCGTGTTGGTGATGCGGTAGGTGTAGGTGACCGGTCCGCCGCCATAGGGCAAGACCAGGGGCGTGCCATCCGCCGCGTCGCCCGCCAGCTTGACGAGGTCGAGGCTGGTCTGGGCGAAGCCGAAATCCACGTCCAGGTTGTTCGAGACGCCTGCCGGCATGACGACGATCGAGGGATTGCTGCCGTAGGTGTTTTCGCTGGTGTGCGCATAGCCCGCCAGCGCGCCGCCGGGGCCAAAGTTGGACGGGTCTATGGCCACCTGATACGTCCCCGGGGTGTCGGTGATCTGGAAGGTGTACCAGCCCTGTTCGACGAGCGGCGTCGAGGGGTTGTCGCCTGTCAGCGTCTCGGTGATCAGCGTGTAGACGCCGCCGCCTTGATCGCGGTAGAGGCGCACCAGGACGCCGTCAATTCCCGGCTCGCCCAGGTCCTGAAAGCCGTCGGCGTTCAGGTCATGCCAGACGAAATCGCCGATCAGCGAGATGCCGGCCGGGGCCGCGGCGCTGCGCTCTGCAGGCAGGCTGGCCGCGTTGGCGTCATCGGGCAGCGCCAGGGGAGCGGCCGTGGTAGGCGCCAGCCACGAGGCGACCAGTGCCAACGTCAACGCCAGCACGGCGAACGTCCCCACACTCAGGGCGATCAACCGACCTTTCGATCCTGGAACGTGAACTTTGCGAAACATGATATCCTCTCCTCAACGTTACGGAAACGTCCTGGCCATCTTGATTCAACTTTACACTGAGAACCTTTACGATAAATCCCTTTACTTGCGTACCACCAGCGGCAGGTAGACCTTGCGCGTCGAACCGGTGACCGTCGCCGTCGGGGTGATGGTCGCTGTCGGGGTCGCCGTCGGCGTGATGGTCGCCGTCGGCGTCGCGGTCGGAGTCGGCGTGGGCAGCTCCGGCGCCAGCGGGATGGTGACCGCCGGATCGCCCAACAACAGATAGGTGTCGAGCAGGTCCAGATATTGGCCGGGTGGCGCGTTCTGAACCAGATAGACCTTGCCCGCGGTGGTTGCCGCGCCGATGCGGGCCGTGCGATCGTGGAACACCGCCAGGAAGAAGCCGCGCTCCATATAATCGTGCCCGGAGGCCAGGCCGAAGCCGGTGGGCGACCAGGACGCGACTGCGCCGCCGCCGGCCATGCGCACGCTGGCCTCGCCGAACGAATCGGCGTTCGTTTGCGCAAAATAGCCGTTGTCGCACGTCATCGGCAACATGATGGTCAGCTTGTCGGCATTGGTCAGCTCGGTCAGCGCGGTGAGATTCATGATTTCGCTGGCCGACCAATAGGTTTTCGTGCCGTGGCCGATGTAGCTCACCATCAGCGTGCCGTTGTTGATGGCGTTGATCGTGTTCTGACGACAGACGGCGCTCGGGTTCTCGGTCGGGCAGGTGGCGCGCGGATCAGTATTGCCCATGTAGACCTTGGTCGCCGTGTACGGCGCCGGTAAGATCTTGATCGTGTTCGTCGGCGGGTCGGCGTAGCCGTCCGCAATGCCGTTCGAGTAAGCGTAGAAGTCGCCGCCGCCTTGGAGGGTAGGATCGTCGGCCACGAAGAGGACTTGTCGCGTCCAGCTTCCAGGCGCCGGAGAGTTCTCGTAGCCCAACGTCTTGCTCACCATGACGGCGGCTTCGACCGCGCTGTTGACCGGGAAGCGACCGATGTGCATGTCGGGCAACAGATCGCCGCCGGTGAGCGTGACGAACCGATTGTCGGCCACCGTCTCGCCCGTGTCGGGATCATCGGGGATCATCGCCAGGTAGGGCGGCAGATAGGTCGGCCGGCTGGTGGACAGGTAGCCGCGCAGGTCATAGGTGCCGTCGCCGACCAGGAGCACGTAGGCCGGCCGCGGGGTCTGCCATCGGCCGTAGGCGTAGGCCAGGAACGCCTGGATCGCCTCGGCCGACATCATGCCGTAGCCGAACTGATCGTACACGTCCTGGACGTTGATCTTCTTGACCGCCAGGCCCTGGCCCGTCCGCTGCGCCACGAGCGGGTCGAGCGCGGCCAGGAAGTCGGGGTGCGAGATCAGCAGGTAATCGGCGCGGTTGGATGTGCTCAACATGTTGTCCGGCGTCTGCGCGGCCTGGACGGCGCGCGGCGTCTTGCGCTGGTCGGCCGTCAGGGCTACGTAGCGTCGCGGGCCGGCCTGGTCCGCGGCGAAGCTGAAGGTCGCCGCCGGCGCCTGGCCTGTCGCGGCCGCAGCCGTGATGCGCTTGACCGCCGTCGGGTCGGTCACGTCGTAAGCATCCACGGCGCTCGTGCTGAAGCCGTCGAGGGTGAAGCGCCACAGGCCGGCCTGATCGCCGCCGAACGCCAGATAATCGCCGGTCACGGTGAAAGATCGCTGATAGCCGATCTCGAACCAATCCGGCGCGACGATCTCGGCTCTCCCGGTCGGTGCGACGATCTCGATGCGCACGAGGTTGGCCCCGGCGACGAGGTAGCTCTGCGGAAAGCTGACCGTGGTATGGAACATCGTCTTGTCGTACCAGGCGTCCGTGTCGAGCACCTGGCGCAGGTTGCCGCTCTGGCCCACGTACAATTTCAGCCGATGCTGGCCGGTCGTCAGCGCGCCCACCATCACCTCCAGCGTCGCCGAATAGCTGCCGCTGGCGGGGTTGACGACCGTGAAGCCATAGCTGCGGCCCGATGTCTGCCCCGCCGGAACCGACAGCCGGCTGTCGTACCAGTGATCGTAGCCTTCGAGCATCGGCAACGTCGAGATGTACGCCGCGTTGCGCTCGACGTGTATCGTCTCGGTGAACGAAGCCGCCTCTGTGCCGCCGGCCTCGCTGGCCTGAGTGGCCATGCGTTTGCCGTTGGCTCCGCCGTAGGTCAGCCAGTAGATGTTCTGGTCGGTGTAGCGGGTGTTGACGCCCCGGCCATAGAAAACGATGGCATCGCCCGGATCAAACCTGCCATCCTCCTCGCCCACCACCTGGATCGCGAGCTCCTGGCCGAAGTTGTACAGTTTGAAGGTGCGCGGATCGGTCGTCGTTACGGGGATCGTGGCGGTGATGAGGTCCTGATAGGTCAACCGGTAGATCCCTTCGCTGTCCACCGCGATGCGATAGCCGGGGGTCGGCGGCATCCAGGTGCCCACCGTGGGCGGCTGCACGCCGCCGGCCGGGCCCGTGGCGCGGGCTTCAGCCTGC
>JBBIKA010000041.1:0-7669 GCA_037445695.1 Chloroflexota bacterium | reverse complement strand
CGGGCCCGTGGCGCGGGCTTCAGCCTGCATCATCGGGCCATCGGCGCGGGCTGAAGCCCGTGCTACCGGGCCGCCCGTGGCGCTGCGCCAGTTGCGCGCCGTGTCGTAGTTCAGCAGCGCATTGCGGAAGATCGCCTCGAAGTCGGCCGGCTCGTTCACAGGCCGACCGGTGTCGGTTGCGCCGTTGAACTTCACGCGGAGCTGCACCTGGGGATAGAAACGGAGTTCCCCGCGCTGTGGGTTGATCTGTACCGGCGTATACTCCAGGCGCACGATGCGCTGGCTGCGCATGAAGCCCAGGTCTACCAGCCGGGCGATCTGGGCGGGATAGAAGGCGTCGGCCGAGTAGACGGACGCGTTGGGCGCCCAGGCGCGCGTTTCCCGCGCGCTGCTCCCGTCCGCGTGCACTTCGGTGGTGACCACGGCCGCGGGACAGATCGCAACGCTGCGTCGCTCTTGGGCAACGCGCTGCACTGCGATCTCCAGCGACAATTCTGCATCGGGAGGCACGCCGAGGAGCACGGTCCGATACGGCAGCCGCGGCCGGCCGGGCTCCTCGCTGGACGCAAAGCCGGAGATCGCAATCTCGCCGCAACGGTTCCCCTCGATCATCATCTCGCGCACCTGATACTCCGGCGCATCCACGCGTACCACAACGCCCCCCAGATCGGCCTGCAGCAGGCTCACCACATTTTCGCCGTTTCTACCAATAAATGACGTTGAGGCGTACCCGAAAGTAACGGGCAAAAGCGCAATCGCTATGGCCAGGGTCATGAACAGGCCGGGTATGTGTCTCCTGTGCGTGCCTTCCATCATGTCCTCCACATGTCCTCCACTCGTCTCAATCCTGTGCGCGGCAGTGTCTACGTGCCGGGCGCTGCCAAAGTGCCTGGCACGTTCCGTAAGGCGAAATTATTCTCGCCTTACGGGCGCGGTCGGCCGCGCGGCCTCAGCGGCCGGCCGCCGTTTGCTGGACCAACGGCAGATAAAGCGCGGCCGCGGGCACGCGTACGCTGAGCGGGCCATGGGTCGCCCGGCCGCCGCTTAGCTCGATGACCTCCAGTATGTATTCGTATGTTTGTCCTATCTGTACGTTTTCGTCCAGGTAGGTATAAACCTCGCCCTGATTGCTGCCCGCTCGGTCGGCCGGCAGCGGCGCGGTGTTGATGGCTTGCAGCGCGGCCGGCCGGCCGGCTGCGCGGCGCAGAATATTGAAGCCCAGGATATTCGCTTCGTTGGCCGTCTCCCAGGTCAACTGCACGGCGGCCGGCCGCGCCTGGCCTGCGAAGCGCACCACCGACAGGCCGGTAGGCACCTCGCACACGGTCTCCGTCTTGAGGCGCAGCGCCGGATCGCCGAAGATCATGAAGGTGTCGAGCAGATCGCGATCGCTGGTCGTGGCGTTGTAGAGGTACTGTTTGGCCTGCACGACGGCCTCGCCGAGCGTCACATATCCTTGGTGGAAGAGCGCCAGGAACAATCCGCGCTCCAGCACATCGTGGCCCGATACCAGGCCCGAGCCGGTCGGCGAGAGGCTGGCGACCGCACCGTAAAGCGGCAGCCGCGTGTACGCCTCGGCCAGCGCAGAGAAGCCGCGCCGCGGATCATGGAACGAGCCCTCATAACAGGTCATCGGCAGGTAGACCGGCAGACAGGCGCTCATCGTCAGGGACGGCAGCAGCTCCTGGCTGAAGATGGCATCGAACGACCAGTAATCCTTGCCCGCATGGCCCACGTAGTTGACGAAGAGCGCGCCCGTGATGTTGAGCGTGTTCGTGATCATGTAGCGACAGTCGTCGCGGCCGAAGCAGGTCTGGTCGAGATAGGCCTTGGTGACCGTGTAGGTGGCCGGCAAGAGCTTGATCGAGTTGGTCGGCGGATCTACGTAGCCGTCGGCGATCTCGTCGGAGTAAAAATAGAAGTTGCCGCCGCCGTGCACCAGGTTGTCCGAAATGAAGAGCGTGTTTTTGTTCCAGGCATCGCCGCCCTGGCCGCATTGACATTGCGTTTCGTAGGCGATCACCTTGTCAATCATCGCGGCCGCTTCCGCGGCGGTATTAACCGACATGCGGCCCAGGGCCATGTCGGGCACCGGGTCGTCGCCGACGAGCGTGACGAAGAGGTTATCGGCGGCCGTCTCCTTCAGGTCGGGATCCACGTTCGCCAGGAAGGGCGGGATGTAGGTCGGCGGGGTGGTGCGCAGATAGTTGCGCATGTCCGACGTGCCGTCGCCGATCAACACGACGAAGCGCGGGGCCGGGGAGCGCCAATAACGATACGCGTACGCCAGGAAGTCGCGGATGGCCTCGGCCGACATCATGCCGCCGTTGAAGCGATCGTAGATGTCCTGGACGTCGAGCAGCGCGACGGCGTAGCGCTGTGCGCGGTAGGCCGCCAGCCGCAACGCCTCGGTATAGAAGTCGCCGTGCGTGATGATGATGTAGTCGGCGCGGTTCGTCGTGCTGATCGGCTCGAGCGGCGTATACGCCGAGGCCAGCCGCGTGACGCGCTGGATGCCCGCCGGCGTCTTGTACGTCGCGGGGGTGGCCACCAGATAGCGATGGGTGCCGGTGGTTGGATCGCCGAAGCTGAGCGTGAAGGGCCCGGCAGCGGCAACGACCGTGTTGACGATCTGGCGCACGTCCAGCATCTCGGTGACGTCGTAGACCTGCGCATCGGCCGTGGAAAAGCCGCTCACGGTGTAACGCCAGCCGCCCGGGGCCGGGCTATCGAACAGCAGGCTATCGCCCTCGGCGACGTAAGTATCGTAGTAGGTCGGCTCGGCCCAGTTGTAGTAGATCTCGTCGTAGGTGGTCGGCGCGTCCAACAGGAGCTGGAACGTGAGGCTGTTGGTGCCCTCCTGGAAATAGGCCTGGGGCACATCCACCTGCACGGTCAGGGGCATGCCGCTGTACCAGCTCGTGTTGTCTTCGTACACGAGGTTGCCGTTCAGCGTAACCCGGATGTGATGCGGCGTCGGCGTGTTGATGTACCCCTGCAGGTTGAACTGCAACGTGCCGGTCAGGCCCGCGGCCGGGGCCAGGTTGGCCACCTGGAAGGTATAGGTTCGGCTGTTGGGCGCGACGATCTTGTTGTCGAACCAGTGATCGGCGTCCGGCAGGTCGGGGTAATTATTGAGGTACACGTAGCGGGTGTAGCGTTCCAGATGCTCCCTGTGCAGGAAAGGAGGCGGCGCCATGCCGCCGGCCGATCCGTCGAGCTGCGCCATGCGCCGGCCGGCCGGCCCGCCATACGTGAGCCAGAAGATGTTCGTGCCGGTGTATTTGTTGGTCCGCAGCAAGCCCTCGTAAAACAAAGAATCCACCCCGCGCGCATAGAAGAGGATCTGATCGGCCGGATCGAAACGGCCGTCTTCCTCGCCGATCACCCGGATCGCGATCTCTTGCCCCATGTAGAACATCCGGAAGGTGCGCGGATCGAGCGTATCTACCGGCAGGCCGGCCGCGGCCAACGTCGCATAGTCCAGGCGCTGGATCCCATCCACGGTGACCGAAATGCGATAGCTTGGGCTGGGGGGCGTCCACGGCGCGTTCAAGTTGATGCTGTAGTAGGTGCCGGCCAGGATCGCCGTGGCAGGCGACTCCCCTTGGGGACGATTCGCTGTTGCAGGCCGCAACCCGGCGATGGCGGCATCCTGGTCGGCCGGCGCGGCGGCCGCCGCCAGGCCGATGCTCAAAACCAACCCCATCAGGAGCGCCACGCCGATCCCCGTTGCTAAGAGCGCCATGCGGAAGTATTTACGGTTCAATTTACACCCTCGCTAGACAAACGAAGCGTGTGTCCGGTGGGCTGGGACCGAACACACGCTCCGTAAACGGCCGAATCAGATCACCGGACGGCTACAGCTTTGGCCTCGAGCTGTTCGGCGGTCCCATCGAGCTTGACGATCTGCAGGACGTAGGTGTAGGTGCCCGGCGCCAGGCCCGCCTCGGTGAAGCGATAGCTTGTGCCCAGGTTGGAACCCGCGTTTTCGGCCAGGATCAGCTCGTCGTTGGCCTGGATGTCGCCGGCCGCCGACCGGCGCAGAACGTTGAAGCCCAGGATCTGCGCCTCGTTGTTGGTTTGCCACACCACCACCACATCCCGGCCCTGGGCGGTGGCTTGCAGCCCGGTCACGGGCAGCCCGGTCGGCAGGATGATCGCCGCGGGCGCATCGTCCTGGGCATCGGGCAACGGGATGGCGGGATCCGATCCGCTGGCGCCGCCGACCTCATCACGCACATATTGGGCGACCGCATCGTGAATCTCGGCGATGTTGTCGGTCTTGCCGCCCGGCAGCTTGGTCGTGTCGGCCTTGGCCGTGAAGGTGACGATCACCGAGATCGAGCCGTTCGGCGGCACATCGCCCAGCGTCAGCGTCAGGTCCGACCAGTCAATCTGGCCGTCGTCAATGTTGTCGTTCGAGGCCGGCGAGGCAAAAGTGCCGTTGTAGCCGTAGCTCAGATAGGTCGTGCTGTACACGTCGCGCATCGGCAGCACGGTGAGCCACGTCTTGCCGGTGTTCGTGATGCGGATCGTGTACGTGATGGCGCTGCCCGTGCGCACCGGGATCGGCGTGTTCAGCGTCTTCGTCAGCGTGTAGCTGGTCGGGATGTTCAGGCCGAAGTCCACCGTCGTGAGCACCTGACCGTAGCCCAGCGGCGTGGTGGTCACGCCGGTCGCCGGGTTGGTCGGATACCAGCCGTCGGCGAAGAAGTCAATGTTGTCGCCCACGTTGCGCGGGATGCCCACGGTGTAGTTGCCCGCCAGCAGGTTGGTGAAGGTGTAGTAACCGTTCGCATCGGTCACGGTGCTGATCGGCGAGCCGACCGTCGGGGTCAACACGACGATCACGCCGGGGATGCCCGGTTCGCCCGTGTCCTGCAGGCCGTTTTCGTTCTTATCCCACCATACCCAGTCGCCCAGCCGGCCGCGGAATTCGACCTTCGCCTGGTCGGTGTCGGTCGGATTCGTCAGGCCGCGGATCGGCGTGCCGTTGGCGTCGGTGGGCGTGCCGGTAGCCGTGCCGGTGTTGGTCACATCGGCCGAGACCAGGACGGCCGCCGTGCAGGTGGTGGAGGCGCCCGGCGCCAGCGGCCCGGCGATGGTGCAGATCGCGCCGATCTTGTCGTCGGTGATGGCGATGTTCTTCAGGTAGCTCGTGCCGGTGTTGGTGATGCGGAAGCTGTAGGTCACGTTGACCGGCGCGGGCTGGACGATCACCAGGGTCTGGCCGTCGGCCGCAGATCCGGCCGTCTTGACCAGGTCAATGCCGGCGGTGAGCACCTGCACCACCGCGTCATCCTGGGCGGTCGGGGCCGGAACGCCGGGCATCGGTGTCCCGTTGTTGTCGGCCGGCGTGCCGGTGGCGACGGCGATGTTGGTGACGGTCGCAGTCGGCGTCATGGTGCAGGTGTAGTTGACGCTGGCGCCGGGCAACAGGAAGCCGAGGTTGGGCTTGGCGCAGTTCGGCGCCTGCGCGTCGCTGACCGAGACGTTGTTCAGCCGCACGTCGCCGGTGTTGGTGACGTAGATCGTGAAGGTGACGACCGTGCCGGCGCCCACGTACTGCAGGTCGGGGGTCTTGGCGATGGCGATCTGCGGGTTGACGATGTCCACGACCGCGGTGTCGGTGTCGGAGACGTCGGGGATGCCGGGCAGGGCCGTGCCGCCGGCCGTGGCGGGCGTGCCGATGGCCGTGGCGGTGTTGGTGGTGTCCACCGTGATGTTGGTCGTGCAGGTGAAGCGCCAGGTCTCGGTGGTCTCCAGGATGTTGTTGTTGTTCGTGTCGCCGGAGGCGTAGGCGACGGGCGAGCACTTGTTGTCGGTGACGCGGGTCTTGACGTTGATGAGCGGCACGTCGCCGGTGTTGGTGACGGTGTAGACGTAGGTCACCGAGCCGCCCGGCGCGTTCAGGTAGTAGGTGGCGCCGTCGGCGGCCGTGCCGGCCGTCTTGACGATGTTGATGCCGGGGTTGACGATGTCCACGACCGCGGTGTCGGTGTCGGAGACGTCGGGGATGCCGGGCAGGGCCGTGCCGCCGGCCGTGGCGGGCGTGCCGATGGCCGTGGCGGTGTTGGTGGTGTCCACCGTGATGTTGGTCGTGCAGGTGAAGCGCCAGGTCTCGGTGGTCTCCAGGATGTTGTTGTTGTTCGTGTCGCCGGAGGCGTAGGCGACGGGCGAGCACTTGTTGTCGGTGACGCGGGTCTTGACGTTGATGAGCGGCACGTCGCCGGTGTTGGTGACGGTGTAGACGTAGGTCACCGAGCCGCCCGGCGCGTTCAGGTAGTAGGTGGCGCCGTCGGCGGCCGTGCCGGCCGTCTTGACGATGTTGATGCCGGGGTTAACCATATCCACGACCGCGTCATCGCTGGCGCGCGGGTTCGGCCCGGTGTAGCCGGGGAACGTGGTGCCTGTGCTGTCGGTCGGCGTCCCGCTGGCATAGCCGATGTTCGTCCGGTCGCCGGTCAGCGTCTTCGTGGCCGTGCAGGTGCCCGACGCGCCGGGGGCCACCGGCCCCGGGATCGTGCAGACGGTGAAGTCGTCGGCGGCGTTGGCCGGCGTGCCGGCGTCGTCGGTGATGACGACCGTCGTCAGGTAGGTCTCGCCGGTATTGGTATAGCGATAGGTGTAGGTGACCGGCGCGCTCGGCGCGTTGATGTAATAGGTGGCGCCGTTAGCGGCCGTGCCGGCCGTCTTCACCAGGGCGATGCTCGCGCGAGCGTAGCCGAAGTCGCCGTCCAGGTTGACTTCGATCAGGCCGGGCAGGTACATTTCGATGCGGTTGGCGATCCCCTGGCCATAGGTCAGCGCGCTGGTATTGACGTAGCCGTAGAGCGGCCCGCCGGGGGCGAAGTTGCTCGGATCAATCTCGATCCGATACTGACTGCCGTCCGCGGTCACGTTGAACTCGTACCAGCCGGTTTGCGTGCCGGGCATATTCGGGTTGTCGCCGGTTAAGGTGGAGGTGATCAGGTTCCAGTTGCCCGAAACCGGATCTTTCAAATACAAATTGACCTTCACCCCGTTGAAACCGGTCAGATACTCGCTTTCGTCAATCGGTCCCAGGTCATCGTGAAAGCCGTCCAGATTGTAGTCGTGCCATACGTAGTCGCCGATGGTGGACTTTCCGGTCGGTATTTCCGCGGGTGCCGACGCCTGGGCATCGGCCGCGGGTCGCGTCCCACCTGCAAGCACAAAACCCAGAGGATCGGCCAGGCTGGTCGCGTTCAGTCCGATGACGAGAAACGCGATCAACGAGATGGCCATGCCGAGGACAACAAGAACTAAGGCCCGGCGGTCTCGTAAGGTAAACATTTTTCACTCCGTCCGCAACAAAGGAAAATATACAGGAACCGTAATATGGGTCGTTGCCTGATGGTGCAAGAACCATGCATGCTTATCACCAACGAAGACGCAGAATGTCTTCAAAGGATACGACCCTTGTCCAAATTTCCTAATAACAATTTGACGCGGCGGGCCTCCGCGCTTGCCCACCAGGAACTATTATGGCCGGAGTAGCTTACGATGCGCATTACGGCCCGCCGCGAATTGGGGTGTTTAAGGAGGGGTTTGCGGCCCGCGCAGCCCGCCCCAAACCCCACAGAAACACCTGCCCCCCCGCCCTAGAAGACAACACCCCCGCCCCCCACCCAACCCGCGGGGCGGG
>JBBIKA010000040.1:0-22314 GCA_037445695.1 Chloroflexota bacterium | reverse complement strand
TCGTGCCGCCGCAAGCCGAAAGGGGTGTGCTCATGGAATTCACAGAGTTGATCCGATCTCGTTACAGTGTGCGCGCGTACCGGCCCGATCCGGTGCCGGATGCGCTGTTGACGCGCGTGTTGGAGGCCGGCCGGCTGGCGCCGACCGCGGCGAATCGCCAGCCGTTCCGGCTCATCGTGATGCACACGGCCGGCCGACAGGAGGAGCTGCGCCGGCTCTATCATCGCGAGTGGTTCGGCCAGGCGCCGCTGGTGATCGGCGTCTGCGCGGTGATGGCGGAGGCCTGGGTGCGCCGCGACGGCGTGAACTACGCGTTCGTGGATGCGGCCATCGTCATGGATCACATCGTGCTGGCGGCCGCCGACGCCGGCCTGGGGACGTGCTGGGTCGCCGCGTTCGATCCCCTTGCCGCGCGCGAGATCTTGCATCTGCCGGACGGCGTCGAACCGGTCGCATTCACGCCGCTCGGCTATCCGGCCGACGCGCCGCGGCCCAAGGAGCGCAAGCCGCTGGCCGAGCTGGTGCGCTACGAGCGGTGGTGACCATGGCCGCTGCCGCCGCGCGCTCGCTGCGCGCCTACATGGATTTCGCGGCCGAGACCGTGTATCTGGCCGGCCGGCTTACCCTGGGGTATTATCAGACCGGCGTCCGCCCCGATTTCAAGGTGGATGATACGCCCGTCACCGTGGCCGATCGCCTGTCCGAGGAGCTCATCCGGGGACGCATCGAGCAGGCGTATCCCGGCCATGCGATCATCGGCGAGGAGCTGGGCGTCTCGGAGAGCGCCGACGCCAGCCACCGCTGGTTCGTAGACCCGATAGACGGCACCAAGTCGTTCATGCGCGGGGTGCCGCTCTACGGCGTGCTGCTGGGGCTGGAGATCGCGGGCCGGATCGAGGTGGGCGCGGCCTATTTCCCGGCCACCGATGAGCTGATCTGCGCGGCGACCGGCGAGGGGTGCTGGTGGAACGGCCGCCGCGCCCGCGTGGCCGCCACGGTCGACCTGAGCCGGGCGTATATGTCCACGACCGACCTGGGCGGCGTGTTCGCGCTGGGCCGGGCGGCCGCCTGGGAACGGTTGGCCCGCCGCGTCTACTATCGGGTCGGCTGGGGCGATGCCTACGGCTATCTGCTGGTGGCTACGGGCCGGCTCGAAATCATGCTCGATCCGGCCATGCATCCGTGGGACGCCGGCCCCTTCCCCGTCATCCTGCGCGAGGCCGGCGGCTACTTCGGCGACTGGCGCGGCCACGAGACGATCTACGGCAACGAGGGGTTGGCAACGACGCAGGCGCTGCTCCCGGAGGTGCTGGCGCTGCTTGGCGACGAAGGACGAACGAGGGATGACGGATGACCGGCGACTGACGACTGACCACTGACGACCAACCAGGAGCAAGGCGATGAGAACTGTGGCGATCCGCCTCTTCGTGTGTGCTGTGGTGTGTTTTGGGCTGAGCGCGCTGACATTCCTGATGGTGAACGCCGAAACACGAGCGCGGTCGGCGGCCGATGTGGGGCCGGATCTCTCGGTGGCGAAGCATTCGATCTGGCCGTTTGCAGCGTTTGTCGAGCCGGGCGGCGTCATCACGTTCGCCATCCTGGTCGAAAATCTCGGCATCGGCCAGGCGCAGAACGTGGTGCTCACCGACACGCTGCCCGAGGGCGTGACTTTCGTCGGCGCCAACAACAACCTGTGCGGCGGGCCTTGTCCGCTGGAGGTCAACGGCCAACAGGTGATCTGGCAGATGGGCGCTCTGGCTCCCGATACCCGGTGGCAATGGATGGAAATGTGGGCGCGCGTCAGCGCCACAGCGACGGTGGGCGCGATCCTGACCAACACGGTGGAGATTCGCGGCGCCAACGCCGAAATTGACAGCGATCCCGGCGACGAAATCGCCGATCCCTATGCCAACAACCGGGGCGTCCGCGAGTTCGAGGTCGTTGCCGCAGTTCCGGATCTGGAGATATACAAAGATGTCGCGGCCGGCGTGGTGGCCGCCGGCGAAAGCCTGCGCTATCGCATCCTGCTGGTGAACCAGGGCCTGGCCGCAGCCGAAGATGTCATCGTCACGGACACCCTGCCCATCTCTGTGACCTACCTGGCGCACGGCAGCGACTACCCGATCGGCGCACCCATGCCCGTAACGGCGACCGTGAACGGCCGGCAGGTGGCCTGGAATCTGGGCCGTGTGCCGCCGCATGGCTGGGGCTATCTGACGGTGGATGTGCGGGTGAGCGACGCCGTAGCCGCGGGCGCGATCCTGGTCAATGAGGCGACCGTCTCCACGAGCAGCCCGCAACTGGGACGCTTTGCCGATGAGTTCGTGCGCGAGGATGTCATCGTCGCCGCGGCTCCGGACCTGTGGGTGGACAAGTTCTCCGAAGGTCCGCGTGCGCCGGGCAACCGCTTCGACTATCGCATCCGGCTGACGAACAACGGCGGCGGCAGCGCGACCGCCGTGCGCGTCACCGATACCCTGCCGGCCGAGCTGCGTTTCATCACCGCGACGAGCCAGAGCTGCCTCGACCCGCTCAACCCGGACGATTGCCAGGCCGATCCCTTCACGATGACCCTGGACGGCCAGCAGATTATTTGGGAGATCGGCCGCGTGCCGCCGGGCATCGGCGAGACCTACATCCTGGCGACCGTCGAGGTTTCCCCGACCCTTGTGCCGGGCGCGATCATCACCAACGTCGTCACCATCGCCGGGCATGAGGCCGACAGCAACCCCAACGATAACACCTACATCTCGGCCCTGCCCGTAGTCGAATCGTCCGATCCCGACATCGCGGTGTTCAAGTCGCTGGAGTCGCCGCCGCCGCGGCCGGGCGAGCCGATCATCTATCGGCTGCGCGTGATCAATCAGGGCGCGTTCGCCCTGCCGGCCGTGATCTTGACCGACACGCTGCCCGTTGCAACCGTGCTGCGCGAGACGACCAACACGACTTGCTTCGCGCCGCCGGATTGCGTGAACGATGCGTTTGCGGCCGATGTTCAGGGCAATCTCCTGGTCTGGAATCTGGGCGAGATCGCGGTCAACGGCTACGGCAGCTTTTGGGTGACGGTGGATGTCCCAATGACCGCGACGGCCGGGACGATCCTCACCAACACGGCGCGCATCAGCGCGGCGGCGCTCGAAACAGACCTGACCGATAACGAGAGCCTGGCAGCCGTGACGGTCGTCGGCGAGCCGCGGCTGGCGATTCGCAAGATCGCGCCATCCAGGGCGCTCCACGGCCAACCCATTACCTACACCCTGACGATCAGCAATGGCGGCGATGCGGCGGCGACCGGCCTGGTGATCACCGACGCGATCCCGGTCGGCGCACACCTGCTGAGCATCAACCACGGGATCGCCGCGGGCGGCATCATCACATGGGAGTTGGTAAAAGTAGACGTGAACGTCGAAGCGCAGGTCAGCTTCGCGGTCACGGCCACCGGGACGATCAGCAACAGCCGCTATGGCGTGATCGCGCGCGAAGGGGTTTCGGCCGCCGGCGCGGCAGTGACGACCACGGTCATCGGCCTGGCTGCGGCCAACAGCAGCCCGGCGCGCGTCGGCGAACCCACGCACTTCACGGCGACGCTCAGCAGCCCGACGCCGATGACTTATCGGTGGGACTTCGGCGATGGCGTTGTGTCAACGCCGACCGCTGCGCCGACCGCCACGCATCGCTACGCGCGCCACGGCCGTTTCACGGCGACCGTGACTGCGACAAGCGATCTGGGCAGCCTGGCTGCGACGACGCCGGTGATCGTCCGGCCCTATCTGCTCTATCTGCCGCTGGTGATCCGAAGCGCCGGCAACCGCTGAGCTATTCGCTTTTTGGCGCGAGGCAAACGGCCGGGTTATGATGGCCGTCATCACATCATAGACTGCATTGTTGGAGGGTCATTATGTCGTTCGTCGGTATGAGTGGGTTCAGCCCGGTTCTGCAGGCGTTGCTCGCCACCCTTTTTACCTGGCTGATGACCGCGGTCGGCGCGGCCGGCGTCTTCTTCTTCAGGAGCGTCAATCGCCGCGTGCTGAATGCGATGCTCGGCTTCGCGGCCGGCGTGATGATTGCGGCCAGCTTCTGGTCGCTGTTGGCGCCGGCCATCGAGATGGCCGAAGGGGGGCCGTTGCCGGCCTGGCTGCCGGCGGTCGTCGGCTTTCTGGCCGGCGGCGCGTTTCTGTGGGCGGTAGATCGTGTGTTGCCGCATCTGCATATGGGGCTGCGCACCGAGCAGGCTGAAGGCGTGAAGACGCAGTGGCAGCGCAGCGTGCTGCTGGTGCTGGCGATCACGCTGCACAACTTCCCGGAGGGCCTGGCCGTCGGGGTGGCGTTCGGCGCGCTGGCCGCAGGGTTGCCCTCGGCTTCGCTGGCCGGCGCGGTGGCGCTGGCCGTCGGCATCGGCCTGCAGAACCTGCCGGAGGGGATGGCCGTCTCGGTGCCGCTGCGTCGCGAGAGGATGAACCGCTTCAGGGCGTTCCTTTACGGCCAGGCGTCAGGCATAGTCGAGCCGATCGCCGGGGTGCTCGGCGCGGCGGCCGTGCTGCTCATGCGGCCGCTTCTGCCCTACGCGTTGGCGTTCGCAGCCGGCGCCATGATCTACGTCGTCGTCGAGGAGCTGATCCCCGAAGCGCAACAAGAGGAAGACACCCACGCGGCCACCATCGGCGCCATGCTCGGCTTCGCGCTGATGATGCTGCTCGATGTGGCATTGGGGTAATGCAGCAGGAGGATTATGTCCGACGTCATCGAAAAACTGGAAGCCATCATCGCCGACCGGAAGCAGAACGCGCCGGCCGGCTCTTATACGGCCAGCCTGTTTGCCGCGGGCCTGTCGCGCATCGCCCAAAAGGTGGGCGAGGAAGGGGTCGAGACGGTGGTCGCGGCGCTCAGCCAGGACGACGCACGGCTGGCGGCCGAAATGGCCGACCTGGTCTATCACTGTCTGGTCCTGTTGGCCGCGCGGGAGATGAGGTGGCAGCAGGTGGAAGCCGAGCTGGCACGGCGTTTCAAGTAGGCGTCACCACTGAAAGCCCCCGCGCAACGGCACCACTTTCTGTTGCAGGTTGACGGTCAGGCTTTCGAGGCGCTGGATCAGATGTTGCCATTGCGGCGTCTGACGGGCCGCCTGCACCGTTGCCAGATCATCGGCGATGAAGCCCAATAGCCGCAAGGGGTAATTGCCGTAGGCGGTGTGCCAGGCGTCGGAAGGGATCAATCCCAGCTCCTGGGCCTGGGGCAGAAATTCCTCCTGAATGAAGCGACGGTAGGCGCTTTCGTAGCCGGGTCGAATATCGTAGGCAACCAGCAGTTTGACCTGTTCGCCCATGGCGCGTCTTCCGAAATACAGGATCGGGAGCGGATCGTTGTCTCATCATCATACTGGGGAAAAGGAGTCGTGTCAAATTGTCGAAAGCTGTGGGTCAGAGGCGGGGAGGAGTGAGGAAGGAGGGAATGCCAATTTTGACATCGGCCTGTTTGTGGATATAATGTGCACTCGGCGGATGAATGTCGCCCAGTGCTTATTCTTGGAGGAGCAGGAAAGTCGTGGGGCAGGAAGAAAGTCCTCTGAACATTCCACCTCGCAAAGTCGTCAAGACCCTGGCGGTGGGCCAGGAGGTGGAAGGGGTTGTGAAGCGCGTGACTGATTTTGGCGCGTTCGTGGACATCGGCGTGGGCCGCGATGGCCTGGTGCACGTTTCCGAGATGGGCACCGGCCGCGTCACGAAACCCTCCGATGTCGTGCGCGAAGGCGACAAGGTCAGGGTGTGGATCAAAGAGCTGGATCGGGAGAAAAACCGCATCAGCCTCAGCATGATCGCACCGGGCACGCTGACCATGCGCGATCTCGAAGAAGGCATGATCGTTACCGGCAAGGTCACCCGGCTGGAACGTTACGGTGCTTTCGTAGATATCGGCGTGGGACGTGAGGGGATGCTGCACGTCAAAGAAATGGGTCACGGCTACGTCCAGCGGCCGGAAGACGTGGTTCAGGTGGGTCAGGACCTGCAGGTCCAGGTGATCGGCGTGGACCGCCGCCGCGGGCGTATTGACCTGAGCATCAAAGAGCTGTTGCCTAAGCCCGAGGCACAACAGCCGGTCGCCGAGACCGAGCATGTCGCGGCTGCCTCGCACGAGGAATTCCTCCCCGCCTCGGAGGAGGACTTCATCTCCCCGTTCGAACTTGCTTTCCAGGAAGCGACCAGCGGCCGGCGCAATCAGCGCCGCGAGCGGCGCAAGAAGGCCCGTTCCTGGGAGTACTTCGACGAGGAAGAAGACATCATCGAGCGCACCCTGGCGCACCACCGCAAGAACCAGTAAGCGGGTGCCCGGCGCGGCAGGCGCTGCGCCTGGAGCGGGGGATGTCTCAGCTCATACAAAAAACGGTGTGAGCCGGTCGGCCCACACCGTTTTTCGCGCCTCGCGGCCGGTCAACGTGGATCGAGCCATACCGTGACGAGCGTGCCGGCCGCCAGGCCGCTGCTGTTCAGCGGCACCTCGACCACGCCATCTGAACGCACCAGCGTAAAGATCAGGTTCGACTTGCCGAAGACCGGCACGGCCCACGTCTCGCCGTCGCGTTGGGTCAGGCGCACCCGCACGAAGTCGGCGCGGCCACTGGCGGCCGGAATGTTGCGCTCGAGCCGGGCTTGCACCGTGCAGGCCGGCGCGGAGGCCGCACCGAGCAGCAGCCGGATGGTCGGCGCTACAAAGCGGCGAAAGATGTTGATGCATGAAACCGGATTGCCCGGCAACCCGAAGACCGCCTTGCCGTCGCACACCGCCAGGATCGTCGGCTTGCCCGGCCGGATCGCCACGCCGTGCACCAACACGCCCGGCGCGCCCAGCTTGTTAATGGCGTTCGCCGTCAGATCGCGATAGCTGATCGAACTGCCCGCGGTGATGACCACCATGTCGGCCTCGTCGTAAGCGCGGCGGACGGCCGCATCGAGCGCCTCTTGCTGGTCGGGCACGATCGGGTAATTGAGCGGGATGCCGCCCGCCTGGCGCACGAATCCCGCCAGGGTGTAGCTGTTGATGTCGCGCACCTGGCCGGGCCCCGGCTCCTGCTCGGGCGGCACCACCTCGTCGCCCTGGCTGATGATCCCCACGCGGGGTTGACGGGCCACCCACGCCTCGGTGATGCCCAGGGCAAGCAGGCCGCCGAGGTCTTGCGGCCGGAGCTGGTGGCCGGCCGGCAAGATCAGTTCACCGGCCTGTACGTCCTCGCCGATCTGGATGCAGTTTTCGCCGCTTGCTACCCCGCGATAGACCTCGATGGCGAACGGCGTCCAGGAATCTGCCGCAGGGCCGTCGGCCGCCGAGGCATAGAGCGGCTGCCCGGCCACGTGCGTATGCTCCAGCATCACCACGGCGTCGGCGCCCGGCGGCACATGGCCGCCGGTATGCACCAGCGCCGCCTGGCCCGACTCCAGGGTAAAGTCGGCGCGCGCGCCCATCGGCACCTCGGCCACCACATCCAGATACGCCGGCATGCCGGCCGACGCGCCATGCGTGTCGGCCGCCTGCACCGCGTAGCCGTCCACGGTGCTGCGCACGAAGGTCGGCAGGTCGTGCGGCGCGGTCACGGGCCGTGCCAATACGCGCTCCAGCGCATCGGCCACCCGACAGCGCTCGGGAACGACAGCCGGGGTGAAATGCGCCTGGAAGATCGCCCAGGCTTCTTCCGCAGTATGTAATTTGAGAAATTCGGTCATAGTTCGTCCGCCCAACCTCGCTCAATCCAGCATGCCGGCCAACCCGATGGCGAGCATCGTCGCCAGGGCCGTGGCCACCATGATTGCCAGCAGGAGCACACTCAACGCCGGCAAGAGCACGGCCAGCAGTGCCCGCTCGATGCTCATCCGGTGGCCGACGGCCGTGGCCTTGACATAGATCACCAACCCCCATAGGTACGCGATCGTGCTCAGCAGCGGGCCGATCGCCGGCGCAAACGCGAAGACGCGCAGCGCGTGGGGCGCGGCGTAGAGCGCGGTCGCGCCGAAGAAGCCGGCCAGCGTGCCCCGGCCGCCGAGCAGCTTCGCAAAGAGCATCACCCAGATGCCATAGCCCAGCCAGGCGCCCAGCGACACGTTGGCCAGTGGGAAGCCGCCGCCGGCGAACGGCCGCGACACCCAGCGGCCGACGGCCTGCAACGTCCGATCCACCGGCCTCGGCAGATAAGTGGGCAATGTCTCGATCTTGCCCGCAATCTCGAAGCCGAGGCGCAGGCCCTCCTTGAACGATGTCACCAGGCTATCTACCACTTCGGCGGGCAGCTCGCTGAAGAGCGGCCGAAGCTGCTGAACGGCCTGCTCGATCTCCGACATCGCCTGATCCATCTCGACCGCGGTCGGTTGGGCCTGGAGGCCGGCGTAGATGTCGCCGATCAACGCCGGGATATGGATCAGCAACGCGACGACTGCGACGATCGTCAGTCCCAGCCAGAAGGCATCCCGGCGGTCGCGCAGGTCGGCCAACGCCGGCTCGCGCAATAAGATGCCGTTCCAGAGCGTACGCAACCAGGCGGACATGGCTCACCTCCCCCATTGCGCGATCACGGCCGCCGCAAGGCCCAGGACCGCGATGGCGCCGATCATGGCCCAAAAGATCAGGTAGACGGCGAAAGGCAACACGGTGGCCCAGAAGGCCCGGCCCCACGAAAGCTGGCCGGCCGAGCGGATCGCCTGGTAGCGGCAAATGAGCTGCCACGTATGGAGTGCTGCGCCCGCCGTGAAGTAAGGCACGAAGCCGAGCCCGTGCACCAGAAGCGGCGCATAGGAAAGCGCGAGCGTGCCCAACGTTTGATCATACCGGCCAACCCCGCCCAACAGCCGGGCGAACAGATGCGCCAGCGTGCCGTAGATCAGCCAGCTCAGCAGCGCGGCCAACGGCCAGAACAGGATGTTGAGGCTCGCCGCCAGCGGATCGGCCGCGCCGAACAGCCGGGGGAGGACCTGCCATCCCAGATCGTAAAGCTGTTTGAACTGCGCCATGGCTTCGGCATCGCCGGCCATTTGCGACCACCACGGCATGGTCGCAAATGCCTGCCAGAGCAGATCCTTGATGGCGCTCATGGAAGGAGTGCCGGCCCAGGCTAGTGTCTGGCCGATCAGGTTGAGCACGGCCGTTGCCACGCCGATGAGCACGATCAAGAACAGGCCCTCGACGAACGGGTTGTCGTCGTCGCGCAGCCGATCATAAGCCTCGCTATCCAGGCCCAGGGCCCGAAAGACGAGTTCGAACGACAGGGTCCGCTGTCCCATGTCAACCTCCTGGAGTCGTTCGCAGGGCACAGCGCAGCGCCTTACGAGCAAGCGCTGCAGTGGAGAGAGTATAGCATACTGGGGCGGGGCGGTGCAACTGGGAGGAGCGGGGCTTGTTTGACGCGCCAGGCACCCGGCCGGGCGCCTGGCGCGTCCGATCGCTTGACGGGTTTTAACGTGGGCCGCCGGCGCTGGGCCAGATGATCAGCCAGGTGGCCGTGACCGTCCCGTCGGCCGCCTGCATGCCGCCGACCTCGGCGCGCGCGCCGACCCGCGCATAGCGCGTGCCGGCCAGGCGGGTTCGCTCGGTCACCAGCACGGTGCGATCGGCGATGCGCCACTCGCCGATCAGGCCGTTCGCCGGCATTTGCTGGACCAGCCCGCTGAAGCGGACGAACTGGCCGGACGCCTGGGGGCTGGAGAGCACCACGATCAGCGTGGCTATAACGCGGTCGTTGGCCTGCCAGCCGGCCACGTAGACTTGCGCGCCGACGGCGACCGGCCCCTTGGTCTGGTTGATCGCGGTGCCGGCCGACACCACCACCTGGCGGCCGGCCACGGTCCACACGCCGAGCAGGCCGCGCGGGGGCAACGCCTCGACCGTGCCGGTGAACGAGATCGGCTGGTGGTAGCTTCCCGGCTCCAACACCGACACTTTCAGGCGCCAGGCCTGGAGCGATCCGTCTGCCTGCAGGGTAGCATCGGCCATGGCCAGCAGGCCGACGGCCGGCGTGCCGATGATCAGCGTATCGGTGATGACCGTGATCGGGATGCTGCTGAGCACCCAGCGCGTGTCGTCGAACGACTGAATGGCTCCGAAGACGGTGATGTCTTCCTGCGCTTCGATGCCGCGCAGGCGGACGGCCACCAGCCCGGTCGGGGTCTCGGTTGCAAAGACCTCGGCCCAGCCGCCCACCTCCAGCGCCGCGCCGCGCTCGCTGAGCCGAGTTTCGGCGGTGACGGTGATCGAGACGCCGGCGATCAGCCAGGTCCCGACACCGGTCGGGTCGGCCGGCTTCTCACCGATGGGGCCTTTGATCCGCACTTCGGCCGGCATGACGGCGATCCGCTGCGCCACCAGCGTGCCATCGGCCGCCGGCCGGGCCGTCACGTCGGCCCACATGCCCGGGACGGCGACAGGCCGCGCGGGCAACACGCGGGTAGCGGCGGTGACGGTCACTGCGCGGCCGGCCACCTGCCAGACGCCCAGCGGATAGTCGGCCGCGGGGGGCACGGCGTTGATCACCCCGGCGAATTTGACGACGGGGTGAGGCGTCGTCGGCTCGGCCTGCGCGAGCGGCACCGGCAGGCACAGGAGCACGGCCAGCAACAGAGCACTCAGGATACGGCTCAAGCGGCGAAGATTCCGAGCATTCATGGCAATTACCCTCCTTGTCTTCGTGTGATCGGTGGTTTGTTAGCGAAACAGCACCGGCAGGTATGTTTTGGGTGCCGGACAGACGACCAGGCTCACGTCGTCCACGTAGAAATCGGTTATGTTGTTGGCATCGGTGGTTGCGTGAAACTCCAGGATCAGCGATTGCCCGCCATAGCCCGTCAGGTCGAATTCGGCCTGATCCCACTGGTTCTCGACGGCGTTGTTATCTATGGTGGTCAGGTCGGCCAAGGGGGCGCCGTCCGTGCTGCGCAGGGAAACCGTCAGGCGATCGAAGGCGGTGCCCGGCGGCTCCTCGGTGGCGATGGCCCACCAGAAGCTCAGGGTGGCGCTGACGACGCCGGCCGGCAGCGCGATCGGCTGGCTCAGCCGGTCATCGGCCTGGTTGGCACCCCCCAGGTAGGCGCCCAGGCTTCCGGTGTGGGGATGGAAGCCGCTGATCAGGTTATAGCCGCCGGCGCTGACCTGCGACCAGCCCGTGCCGCCCTCCTCGAAGCCGCCGTTGACGAGGAGCTCGCGGCAGGTCGGCGTCTGCGCGGCCGCGGCGTGCACAGGGTGCAGGGCCGGCCGGACGATCAACAGCGCGGCCGCGGCGAGCACAGAAAGCAACCCGGTGATTCGATGGCTGTTCTTTGCGGGTTTCATCATCTCCTACGGCCTCCTGTGCCGGGTGGGCTGAGGCGGCGGCGCCGGAGGACTTGTCGGCGGCTCGCCACTGCCGGGCGGCTGCGATGGCGGAGCCGACGGCGGGGTGGCCGCGACCGAAGTCATGGCGGGCTCTCGGGTCGGGCCGGCCGGCGGCGTATCGGGCAGCGGCGTGGGCGGGCCGGCCGTAGCGCGCCGCGATGGTTTCGGCGTCCGATCGGTCTGCCGCGTGGCCGTCATCGTCGCCGCGGGCGATGCCGGCCCGACCGCCGTCGTGGCCGGCGAGGTGGGCCGCTCTTCCGTCGTCGCGGCCGGGGGCACAGTGGTGGGCCCGGGCGTGGATCCGGCGGAGCGACGCGTGGGCATGCCCTCCGGGGTCGCCGCGGGGCCTGGCGACGGCATGTCGGCACGCGGGGTATGTTCGGCCGTCGTCGGCCGGGCTTGTCTGGTGGGCCGTGGGGTGGCAGGGGCGCCGTGGCCCGACGATGGCGCTATTGGGTTCAGCTCTTCCGGTCCTCTTTCGCGTTCCAGTCGGATGCGCAGGCGATCGGCGAGGCGCTGAAGTTGCGCGGCGGCTGTGGCCAGGCGTTGGCGGGCTGCGTCGTCTGCGGCGGCATCGGCCAGGACCGCAAGACCTGTGGCGTGCGTTTCGATGCGTTCGGCCACGGCCGCGCGTTCGACCGCAGGCAACGCCTCTGCGAGCAAAGCGGCGGCCTCATCGCCGCTCACCAAAGCGCCTAAAGCGATGGGATCGGCCCGGCCGGTGTGCTGCACGTCGGCCAGGCGCCGCTCCGCAATGGTCAGCTCGGCCGCGGCGCGGCCGCCGCCACGGAGCGGCCACGTCGCGGCGCGTTCGATGGTCACCCGCGCCGGGTAGGCCGGGTCGCCTGGCCGGCTGGCGGCCACCGTGGAGGCCGCCGCTGCCACGAACAGGAGCAGCGCGGCCAGGCCAAGTGCGACCGGTGCTCTGAGCCAGGCGAACCACCCTGCCGGTGGCACGGGCCGGATGCGCGCACGGTGGGCGGCCCATGCCCGGCGCAAGGCCTGTTGGCCCTTCAGGCGTTGTCCGGCCGAGAGCTGGTGCGCTGAGAGGGTGCGCAGTCGGGCCGCGGCGACCAACATGGGCTTCAGCTCGGCGGCCTGCTGGGGGTAGCGCTCCAGGCAAGCGCCGATGGCTTCGCCCTGTTGCACTCGGAGCAAGCAATCGTCCAGGATGGTTTCCAGGTTCATGTCGGCTTCTCCGCGGCGTTCAACAGGCGGCCTAACGTGCGCAGCGCGCGATGTTGTAACGACTTGACTGCGCCTTCGGTTTTGCCCAACCAGGCGGCTATTTGCGCGTTGCTCATCTCTTCCACGAATTTTCCGATGATCACCAGCCGTTGGTCTTCGTTCAGGGCCTGGATGGCCTGTGCCAACCAGGCCAGCGTCTCGCGTTGTTCGACGACGGCCTCGGGCGCGGGGTCGTGGCCGGGCAGGGGCAGCTCCGGGTCGAGACTCACCTGGGCGATGGGTCGTGCGCGGCGATGATCGCACGCCAGGTTGGCCGCAATCCGGTATAGCCAGGCGCTGAAGGAGGCGGCCGGCCGCTGACGGTTGAGCCGAAATTCCGCCAGCCGGCCGATCATGCGCACGAAGACTTCGGTGGTGAGGTCGGCCGCCAGCTCCTCATCGCCCAGGCGCGCCAGCAGATAGCGGTAGAGGCGATCCGCATAGAGCTCATACAACTGCTCCAGGGCGCTCTGATCCCCGCGCTGACAACGCAAGACCAGCGATGTGACCGCTTCATCGGTCACCGATGTCGGTACGGCCATACCATACAGATAAACGGAAAACGGCCGCGGAAGATACGGGGTGGCCGGCCGGTCAGGCGGCGAAGATGGGGAACTCGACGCAAGCCCGCTTGATCCGTGGGCTTGGGTGCTCAGGCGTGGCCGGTCTCTAGCATCTCCTGCACCAGCCGCTCTTCCTCCGCGCGGCTGCCGATCGTGCCGTCCAGCCGGCCGGCGCGCAGGCGGTTGAGGATCTGGCTGTAGATGCGGCCGGGCGGCAGTCCCAGGCGACGCAGGTCGTCGCCGGTGAGCTCCGGCCGGACGTGGCGCCAGCGGCGCTGGTACTGGTCGAGGTAGCGCTGGGCCAGCCATGAATCGCTGGCCACGCGCAGCACCAGCCGGGCCTCGTCGCTGGTCTCATCCAGGATCGCGACGACCTCGCTCGGCCGCAAGCCGTTGCGGTTCAGTTCGGGCAGGCGTTCGCGCAACCGGCCGACTTCTTCGACCAGGTCGCGGTAGGCCTTGCGGATGTGGTACTTGGCGAGCAGGCTTTGCACGGTGGCCGGGGACAGCGGATAGGTGAGCAGGGCGAAATAGAGGAGCGGCAGCCGGTCGGCCGGGATGGCCATGGCCGGTACCGCGTCGTCGGCGGCCGCGGTCATGTGGGCGAACTGCCGGCGCAGCTCGGCCGCGCGGGCCTGGAACCAGCCGTTGCAGCGCAGGTCGGGATGAAGGGCCGTCAGGACGCCCATCTCGGCCAGCCGACAGAAGGCCCGTTCCGGCTCCGTTTCGGCCAGGAGCAGCTCGATCTCGTGGCGGATGCGCTCGGCGCTCACGCGGCCCAGCAAATCGAGCGCGTTGGCGATCAGCTCTTCGGTGCGCGGTTCGATGCGAAAGCCGAAGCGCTGCTCGAAACGCACTGCGCGCAAGATGCGCGTGGGGTCTTCCACGAAGCTCAGGCTATGGAGCACGCGGATGATGCCTTCTTCCAGGTCTTTGCGGCCGCCGTAGAAGTCGAGCAGCTCGCCCCAGCGGGCCGGCGTGAGGCAGATCGCGAGGGTGTTGATCGTGAAGTCGCGGCGATGCAGGTCGAGCTTGATGCTGCTCTGTTCGACCGTGGGCAGGGCGGTCGGCCGCTCGTAGAACTCGGTGCGGGCGGTGGCGAAGTCGAGCGTTTCGGGCAGGCCGTGCCCATCGGCGAAGCCGCTGCGTTCTTCCGGCAGGATCCATTTGGCCGTGCCAAAGCGCCGATGGCTGCGCACGCGGCCGCCGAAACGGCGAGCCAGCTCTTGGGCCAGGGCGATCGCATCGCCCTCGACGACCAAATCCACGTCCAGATTGGGGTGGCCCATCAAGAGGTCGCGCACGAAGCCGCCGACCGCGTAGAGCGGATAGCCCATCTCGGCCGCCAGCGCGCCGGCCCGCCGCATCAGGTCGAGGAGGCCGGCGGGCAGCGCGGCGGCCATCTGGCGCTCCAGCGATTCGGCCCGGCCGGGCATGGCGCCGGCCCACTGCTTCAGCAGGTCGGTGCGGGTGACGATGCCGAGCAGCGCGCCGGTCCGGCCGTCGAGCACGGGCACCTGGCCCCAATCCTGTTCGGTCATGATCTGCCGCAGCGTCTCGATGGAGTCTTCGGGCGTTACGTACACTTCCCCGCGGCGCATGTAGCGGCTCACGGGGTGGCGCTGGAGGCCATGATGCATGGCGCGGTCTATCTCGCGGCGGGTCAACATGCCGACGATGCGGCCGTTTTCGACCACCGGGAATCCTTCGAAGCCGTACTTGCGCATTCGTTCGGCGGCGACGGCGATGGTGTCGTCGGGCGCCAGGGTTTGCGGCACCCCGTAGGACATGATCTGGCCGACGGTGACCAGCGGCCGGACGTGCGTTTGCAGGAGGTAAACCAAGGTCTCCAGGATGCTGGCCAGCGAGCCGCTGCGGATCAGCGCGGCGGCGGCCCGGCCGTGGCCGCCGCCGCCCAGCGCCGCGGCGATCTTGCCCACGTCTACGGCGTCGCTGGTGCTGCGCGCGACGAGCTGGATGTTGTCGCCCATCTGGACGAGCATGAAGATGGCGTCCGGCTCGTAAAGGTCATGCAGTTTGTGCGCCAGGGTCGAGATCTCTTCGATCGTTTCGTCCACGCGCGCGTGGGCGATGATCACCGAATGGCCCTGGAACTGATAGGCCAGGATGTTGTCGGCCAATTGTTGGTAGAGATTGCGCTGTTCTTCGGTGAGCGGATGATGGAGGAAGCGGTGGACGATCCGCTGATTGGCGCCCTGCTCCAACAGCCACGCAGCGGCACGCAGGTCGCGCGCGGTGGTGGTCTCATAATAAAGACCGCCGGTGTCTTCGTAGATGCCCAACAGGAGTAGGGTGGCCTCGGTCACGTTGAGGGCAATGTGTTGAGCGGCCAGTTGTTCCACCAGGAGGGTGGTCGTCGCGCCGACCTCTTCGCCGATGAAGCTCCAGCCGAGGGGCAGGTCGCGCATCAGCGGATGATGGTCAATGATCAGGCCGGTGGCGGTAGGGGCAGGGCCCATGCCGCGCACGTGTTGCACCGTCTGGGTATCCACCAGGATCACATGTTCGACGCGGCGGCGCGGCAGGTCTTCGCTGCGCTGAAACGGCAACACGTCCCGATAGACGGCCAGAAACGCGTCCAGGTTGCGGTTACACTGGTGCGGCAGGACGGGGATCGCGTGCGGATAGAGGCGGGCGGCCGCCAGGAGGCTTGCCAGCGCGTCGAAGTCGGCGTGTTCGTGCGTCAGAATGATGGCGTAGGGTGCGGTCACGGTCGTCAACAACGATTATATAGACAAAACGCCCGGCATCGGCCGGGCGTATCCGAATCCACGACCAGGGGACGTCAGCGGCGGCGCTGGGCACACTGGCTGCACAGGGTCGTGTGCCCGAGCACGGCCAGCCGTTCCGGCTCGATCGGCTTGCCACAACGTTCGCAGCGGCCGTAGATGCCCAGCTCTAGTTGTTCCAGCGCAGCTTCGATTTCGGCCAGGTGTTGCTGCGCGCGTTCAAGCAAGGCCAAGTTCAGTTCCCACTGGTAGATCATGGGATCCCCGGCCCCCAGACTATAGTCCCCTTTGGCTTCTAGCCGGGAACGCAGCGTTTCAACTTCGTTGAGCACTTCGGCACGCTCGGCCAGCAGGCGCGCCCGTGCTTCCGCGAGAGCATCTTCCTGGACTGTCATTTTGAGCTGGCTTTGTTCTTTCCCCACCGAGAGCTTGCAGACAGACTCTCAGAACCTGTCCGCAAACCTCACCGGGTACGGGTAGGCGAAGGCATTGCCTCCGCCTGCCCATAAACGTCTCATCGGCGAGTTTTCGGATAGGCTTTTAGTCGTCGCTTCCCTCGTTGGCCGCGTCGTTCGCAGAGGCCGGTTCTGCCTCGAACGCCATGGCCATCTCTTCGGCCGGGATGGCCGGGATTTCTTCCTCTTCTGCGGCCTGTTCCGCCGCGGCCTGTTCCGCCGCGGCTTGTTCGGCCGCGGCCTGTTCCGCCGCGGCTTGTTCGGCCGCGGCTTGTTCGGCGGCAGCTTGCGCCGCGGCATGCTTTTCGCGGTAGCTCGCGGCCCATTCGGCCCATTCGGCCTCCGACACCTGGCGCAGGCTCAAGCCAATGCGCCGGCGCTCGGGTTCCACGCGCAACACGCGCAGCAACAGCAGGTCGCCCGGCGAGACCAGGCTCTGCGGGTGATCGGGTCGGATGTCGGCCATCTCGGTGACGTGCAACAGGCCTTCGACGCCGGTGCGCAGGCGCACGAACGCGCCGAAATCGCTGACCCGCGTGACCACAGCTTCGACCAACTCCCCGACCTTGTAGTCCTCCTGGGCAGTGGTCCAGGGATCGGGTTGCACGCGCTTCATGCTCAGGCCGATGCGCTCGCGCTGTTTGTCGACGCGCAAGACTTTGACCTGCACCTGTTGCCCGACCTTGACCACCTCGCTCGGATGGGCGACGGGGAACCAGGCCAGCTCGGAAATATGGATCAGGCCGTCGGCCCCGCCGATGTCTACGAACACCCCGAAGTTGGAGAGGCTGCGGACGATGCCGGTGCGGATCTCGCCCGGCTGGATCTCTTCGAGCAGTTGCTTGCGGTGCTCGCGCTGCCAGCGCCGATGTACGGCCCGCTCCGACATGATCAGGCGGCGCTTGCGGCGATCCACCTCGACGATCTTGACGGGAATCTTCTGGCCGACATAGGCCGCCAGTTGCACTTTGCGCTCCTCGGCCGTGGCCGCGCGCGGCAGGGTGGAGATGTGCGAGGCCGGCACAAAGCCGCGCAGCTTGCCGAAGATGACTTCCAGGCCGCCGGCGTTGTAGCTGCTGACCTGCGCCTCGAACATCTCGTTTTTCTCCATCATCTGTTGGGCCACCAGCCAGTCTTTCTCCTGGAGCGCCCGCGAGAGCGAAACGATCAGGTTCCCTTCCCGATCCGATGGTTGCAGGATGTAGACGGGCCAGGTGGAACCTACGACAACCTCCGCAAGGACATTTTTGTCTACCCGAGCCAGGTCATTGGCCGGGATGATCGCCTCTCGCTTCAGGCCCAGGTCTATGACGATCTCCTGGGGTGAGACGGAAAGGACCGTGCCTTCGCGAATGTCCCCGCGTTGGGGCATGTCGTACCCGCCCTGATCCAACAGGGCCTGCATCGGATGGACCTCAGCCGGGGGCTTGGTCGGCGGCAAAATCGTACTCATGGGAAAAGAACCTCCGCACGATAAGAATAACGTTTTTCAGGGCCTACCCCTGAAACGAAAAAAGGCCGGCTGTTGCACCGTATCCATCTGGCGTAGCAGCCGGGCCTTCGACCGCAAAAAGATCATCCAGCAGCCTGCTCTTCAGCAGGCCGCTGAGTAGCGTGGCGCCAGGAAGAGCTCGATGGACGGAACGATGGACCTGGACCAAGGCCTGTTACGTGTGCGCAGCGCCAACAAGCATGTATTGCAGACGAACGTATAGCCACACAGTGACATGTGCATTATACCGTAGAGTGCAAGACTTGTCAACGCGCTACGAGGGCGATTTTTGAGGGCCCGGTGGCCTCTCACGGCGCGTCTTCCTATTGTCGTCCCAGCTTGGCCTTGAACGCCTCCGTGAGTGCCGGCACCACCTCGAACAGGTCGCCAACCACGCCGTAGCGCGCCACGCCGAAGATGGGCGCGTCCTTGTCCTTGTTGATGGCCACGATTACCTTGGCGTTGCTCATGCCGGCCAGATGCTGGATGGCGCCCGAAATGCCGCACGCGATGTACAGATCGGGACGCACGGTCTTGCCCGTTTGTCCCACCTGGTGCGCATAGGGAATCCAGCCGGCGTCCACGGCCGCGCGCGAGGCGCCGACCGCCGCGCCCAGGACGCGCGCCAGCTCGCGCAGCGGCGCAAAGCCGTCGGGACCTTTGACGCCCCGGCCGCCCGAGACGATGATGCCGGCGTTCTCCACGCCGAGCTCGCCGATCTCCGCGGGCGCAAAGTCTATCACCGTCTCTTGCTCCGCCAGCGCGCTCAGGTGCACGGCCAGCGGCACAATCTCGCCTGATCGGCCTGTCGTTTTGGCCGGCAACGGGAAGCTGCGGCTGCGCACGGTCGCCATCTGCGGCTTGGCCTTGAAAGTGACCGTGGTCAGGATGTTGCCGGCAAAGATCGGCCGTTCGGCCACCAGGTTGCCGTCGGCGTCCAGGTCGAGGTCCTGGCACTCGGCGGCCAGCCCGATGCTGAGTTGACAAGCGGCCAGGGCGGCCGCATCGCGCGCGCCCGCGCTGGCCGGCGCCAGGATGATGGTCGGCTGCGCCGCGGCGATGGCCGCCTTCAGCGCGTCGGCATAGGCGTAAGCCCGGAACTGCGCGAAGGCCGAGTCGTCGGCCACCAGCACCTTGTCCGCGCCATAGGCGACGGCTTCGGCCGCCACCTGGCCGACTCCCTGGCCGATCACCAGGCCGATCAGGGGCACGTGCAGGCGATCGGCCAGGTCGCGCGCCTTGCCCATGATTTCCCACGCTACCGGCTTCGCCTGGCCCTGATGTTGGGCGATGTAAACCAGTACGCTCATGGTCTCGCTCCTTTCAAATCACCTTCTCGGCGATCAGCTTGTCGGCCAGGATGCTGGCCGTCTCGGCAACGGTGGCGCCCTGGATGAACTCGCATTTGCCGCCGCGCGCCGGCGGCTTGCGCAGATTGGTCCAGCGGATCAGCGCGGCGTCGGCGCCGACCTGGCGCGGGTCGAGCCCGGCGATCTGCGCGGCCTTCGTCGGGGGGCATTGCAAGCGCGAGGCCTTGCGGATGCCCATGAAGTTCGGATAGCGCGGCTCGTTGATCTCCTTGCTGACCGCCAGCACCGCGGGCGTCTTGACGCGCACGGTCTGCACGCCTTCGTCCAGCGCCCGCAGCACCGTGGCGCTTCCTTCGGCTACATCCAACACTTTGGCCACTTGCGAGACGAACGGCACGCCCAGCCGGGCGGCCAGGCCCGGACCGACCAGGCCGCTGTTGCCGTCCACCGACTGACGGCCGGTCAAGACCAGGGTCACGTCGTCCATCTGTTTGATCGCCTGGGCCAGGATATGTGCGATGCCCCAGGCATCGCTCCCCTCGAACAAGGGATCGGAAAGCAACAGCGCTTCCTCGATGCCCATCGCCACGGCGCGTTTGAGGGCCTCCACCGACTCCGCGCCGCCGACCGTCACGACGGCTCCTTCGCCATCGAAACGCTCTTGAAGCTGCAGCACCTCTTCGACGGCGAACTCATCCCAGGGGTTGAGCACCATGGTGACCCCCAGGTCGCCGGTGCCGACATCTTCCGGCCGCACTTCGGCCAGTTGTTCTGTGTCGGGGGTTAGTTTGACACATGCGATGAATTTCATGCCTTTCCTCCTGAGTGCGATGTGGATCCATGCCGCACAATACAAGCCTTTGGGACGCCTGCGCAAAGTATAGCACGAAAGTTGACAGGCTTCAATTGGGGGATGGACCCTCATCTCTTGTGGTTTGACAAGAAAAGATTGCTCGTGTATAATCTTTTTGCGCAATTCAAAGATCATACATAGGCGGCGCGCACCCACATCATGAGACGGTGCGTATGGATGGCAGCCAGGCCCTCGACGTGCGGCTCCTGGGCGGTTTCCGGCTGAGCAGAGATGACCAGCCCATAGAGACCCGGATTCAGACGCGCCTGCAACATCTCCTCGCCTATCTCCTCCTCCATCCAGGCCGTGCCATCTCCCGCCAACAGCTTGCCTTCGCGTTTTGGCCCGATACGAGCGATGAACAGGCCCGCAGCAACCTGCGCAACCTGCTGCATCGGCTGCGCGACATCTTGCCCGCGGGCGCGCGTTGGCTGGAATTCGACCGCCACACGATCTGCTGGCGGCCCGACCCCGCGGTCGTGCTGGACGTTGCGGAATTCGAAGCCGCGCTGGCGCGCGCCGCGGCCGCCGCGCGATCCGGCGATGCGACGGCCGAGCGCGTGGCCTTGCAGGCGGCCCTCGCCGCTTATGTCGGCGACCTGCTCCCCGACTGCTATGATGACTGGATCGGCCCCATCCGCGAACGGCTGCGTCAGGCGGCCCTGGCGGCCGCCGAACGGCTGGCGCAGCGCCTGGAAGAAGCGCGGGACTTCGCGGCCGCCCTCACGTGCGTACAACACCTGCTCCGCGCCGACCCGTTGGACGAGGCCGCCTACCGGCGCCTGATGCGCCTGCACGCCCTGGCCGGCAATCGCACCGGCGTGACGCGGGCCTTCAATGCCTGCAGCGAGGTTTTGCGCCGGGAACTGGCCGCGGCGCCCGACGCCGAGACGCAGGCGGCCTATCGCGCCGCGCTCGATCTGGTAGCGGCGGCAGCCGCCGCCAGGCCCGCCCTCACGGCCCGCCCGACCCGCGGCGGCAACCTGCCGCCGGAGCTGGCCGACCTGATCGGCCGGGAGCGCGAGCTGGAGGAAGTGCGCCGGCTGATCGCAACCCGGCGTCTGGTCACGCTGACCGGCGCCGGGGGCGTGGGCAAGAGCCGCCTGGCGCTGCGCGTCGCGGCCGAGGCGCAGGCCGCATTCCCCGACGGCGCGTGGTGGGCCGACCTGGCGTCCGTCGCCGATGCCGAACTCGTCACGCCGACGATTGCGACGGCGTTGGGCGTGCGCGAACGCGCCGGCAGCTCCACCACGCAGACGCTGGCCGACTGGCTGGCGCCCCGGCGTCTGCTGCTCGTGCTGGACAACTGCGAACAGGTGGCCGATCGGGTGGGAGCGCTGGCGCAGGCGATGCTGCGGGCCGCGCCGCAGTTGCACATCCTCGTGACCGGCCAGCGTTCGCTGGGCGTTGCAGGCGAGGCGGTCTGGCGCGTCCCCTCGCTCGCCGTCCCGCCGGCCGATGCCGCGGCGGCCGGCCCGGCCTGGCTCGCCTGGGGCAGCGTCGGCCTCTTCGTGGCGTGCGCCCAGGCCGTCCTGCCGAGCTTCACCCTCACCGCGGGCAACGCCGCAGCCGTGGCCCAGATCTGCCGCCGGTTGAACGGCATTCCGCTGGCGATCGAACTGGCCGCAGCGCGCATCCCCGCCCTTTCACCGGACCAGATCCTGGCGCGGCTGGATCACGCCTTCGCGTTGCTCGGCCGCCAGTCGTCGCCGGACGCGATGATGGAACCGTCGCGGCAGCAGACGCTGTGGGCCGCGTTGGAGTGGAGCCACAGCCTGCTCGCGCCGCCGGAGCGCCGGCTCTTCCGTCGGCTGGCCGTCTTTGCCGGTAGCTTCACTCTGGAAGCGGCCGAGGCCGTGTGCGCCGATGAGAGCCTGCTGGCCGGGCAGATCATGGGGCTGCTGGCCGGCCTGGAGGATCGGTCGCTGGTGGAGGCCGAAGCGGGCCAGGGCCAACGGCGTTTCCGGCTGCACGAGACGCTGCGACAATATGCGGCAGCCAGGCTGGCGGAGGCCGGCGAGACCGCCCGCCTGCGGGCCGGGCACCTCGATTATTTCGGCCGGCTGGCGCTGGCCGCGGCGCCCCACCTGGCCGGCGCAGGCCAGGCCGCGTGGCTGGAGCTCCTGGAGGCCGAGCACGACAATCTGCGTGCGGCGTTGGCGTATAGCCAGACGGCCGCGGCCGGCGCAGAGCTCGGCCTGCAGGTGGTCGGTGGGCTGGCGCGTTTTTGGGCCACGCGCGGGCACTTCAAGGAAGGCCGCTATTGGGCCAGGATGCTGCTCGCCGCGGCCGATGGGGCGGCCGCCACGCCGGCGCGGCTG
>JBBIKA010000039.1:0-23121 GCA_037445695.1 Chloroflexota bacterium | reverse complement strand
GCGAAATTTCGCGAAACGGGGGCGGGGAGAAGGCGGAATGGGGTTTGCGGGCGGCGAAGCCGCCCGCAAACCCCCTCCTCAGCACCCCCGCTCTCCCCTTTCAGGGGAGAGCGGGGGTCGGGGGTGAGAGAGGTAAGGCGGCTGAAAAAGTAAATTCTTGGCTAACAAAGCACTAGAAGCCGGCTACCGGCCTCCGACTGGGCACGCCCACGTGCTAGAGCCCACGTACCAGGCACTTCGCAAGTGCCTGGCACGTCTGAAAAACGAGGTGTTATGTCCATTATTGTCACCGGTTCCGTGGCAACCGACTACATCATGAAATACCCCGGCCGCTTCCTGGAGCACATCCGGCCGGAGCAAGGCAAGATCAGCGTGAGCTTTCTCGTCGAAGAGAAGCGGATGAGCCGCGGGGGGTGCGGCCCGAACATCGCCTATAACCTGGCGCTGTTGGGCCAGCGGCCCCGGCTGATGGCCGCGGCCGGCCAGGATTTCGGCGATTACCGGGCCTGGTTGGAGGCGCAGGGGGTGGACACCTCCCTGACCGTGGCCTTTCCCGACGAGTTCACCGCCACCTTCACCGTCATCACCGACCTGGAACAGAATCAGGTAGCCGGCTTTCACGCCGGCGCCATGAGCCGGGCGCGCGAGCTCTCGCTGCGCGGGGTGGACCCGGCCACGGTTGACATGGTCATCATCTCGCCCAACGATCCGGTGGCCATGCTGAAGTACGCCGCCGAGTGCCGGGAGCTGGGCATCCGTTTCATCTTCGATCCCAGCCAGCAGCTCGCCCGTTTCGATGCCGCGCAGGTGCTCGCCGGCATGGCCGGCGCGTACGCCCTCACCGTCAACGACTACGAGCTGGAACTGATCAAAGCCAAGACCGGCTTGGACGAGGCCGGCATCCTCGACCGCGTCGGCATGCTGGTCGTCACCCGCGGGGCCGCCGGAGCCACGCTCATGTCGAAGGAGCGCCGCGTGGATGTACCCGTCGCCCGGCCCAGGGCCATCGTGGATCCGACCGGCGTCGGCGATGCGTTCCGCGGCGGCCTGCTCACCGGCCTGGTGCGCGGCTACCTGTGGGAAGTGGCCGGCCGCATGGGCAGCCTGGCCGCGGTCTATTGCCTGGAACAGACGGGGACGATGAACCATCGGTACACGGTGGCTGAGTTCGTGAAGCGTTATCGAGAGAACTTTGGGGATACGCCGGAGTTAGGAGACCTTACGGGAAACAAGTAGACAAGGAAACAAGGCCCGCATGGGAAACCTTGTCTCCTTGTCTACTTGTCTCCCCGTTTCCCAATCTACCAAGTCACCAACCTACAAGGAGCAACAACCGAGTGAGTACAAACTACGACATCAAAGACATCCATCTGGCCGACAAGGGTCGGTTCAGGATGCAGTGGGCCGCGCGGGAGATGCCCGTGCTGGATCTGATCGAGGCGCGCTTCCAGAAGGAGCAACCGCTGAAGGGCATCCGCATCAGCGCGTGTCTGCACGTGACGAGCGAGACCGCCAACCTGATGCGCGTGTTGCAGGCCGGCGGCGCCGACGTGGTGCTGACCGCGTCCAACCCGCTCTCGACGCAGGACGACATCGCCGCCACGCTGGTGGCGCACTACGAGATGCCGGTCTACGCCATCAAGGGCGAGGACAACGCCACCTACTACCGGCACATCAAGGCCGCGCTGGATCACCGGCCCCACATCACCATGGACGATGGCGCCGATCTGGTGAGCACCTTGCACAAGGAGCGCCGCGAACTGCTCGATGGCGTGATCGGCGGCACCGAAGAGACGACGACGGGCGTCATCCGTCTGCGCGCCATGGCCCACGACGGCGCGCTCATGTTCCCGGTCATCGCGGTCAACGACGCGCTGACCAAGCATCTGTTCGACAACCGTTACGGCACCGGCCAAAGCACCATGGACGGCATCATCCGCGCCACCAACGTCCTGATTGCCGGCAAGACGGTGGTGGTAGCCGGCTACGGCTGGTGCAGCCGCGGCATCGCCATGCGCGCCAAGGGCTTGGGCGGCAACGTCATCGTCACCGAGGTAGATCCGCTCAAGGCCCTCGAGGCCGTCATGGACGGTTTCCGCGTCATGCCGATGAACGAGGCCGCGCCGCAAGGCGACATCTTCATCACCTCCACCGGCGACATCAACGTGCTCGATCGCCAGCACTTCGAAGTGATGAAGAGCGGCGCGATCATGGCCAACTCCGGCCACTTCAACGTCGAAATCAACATCCCCGCGCTGGAGAAGCTGGCCGTGGAAGTGCGCCGCGTGCGCGACTTCCTGGACGAATACATCCTGGCCGACGGCCGACGCCTCTACCTGGCCGGCGAAGGCCGCCTGGTCAACCTGGCCGCGGCCGAAGGCCACCCCAGCGCGGTGATGGACATGAGCTTCGCCAACCAGGCCCTCGCCGCCGAATACATGATCAAACACCATGCCAGCTTACAACGCACCGTCTACAGCGTGCCGGAGGAAATAGATAAGGAGATCGCCCGCCTCAAGCTCGCGGCTATGGGCGTGAAGATAGATGTCCTGACGCCGGAACAAGAGGCCTACCTGAACGAGTGGCGGATGGGGACGTGAGACTGGTAGATTGGTAGATTGGTAATTTGGGAGCCGTATCTGCCCCCAAATTACCAATCTACCAGTCACCAGTGTACCAATCCACCAATGTACCAACCTACCAACAGACAGGAGTTACAAATATCATGACCACAACTTTCGCTTCTTCGCCGAAGTTCTACTTCACTTCGGAATCGGTCACCGAGGGGCATCCCGATAAAATGTGCGACCAGATCTCGGATGCCGTGTTGGACGCCATCATTGCGGATGACCCCGATGCGCGCGTGGCGTGCGAGGTTTCGACCACGACCGGCCTGATCCTGGTCATGGGCGAGATCACCACCAGCACCTATGTGGACATCCCGACCCTCGTGCGCAACGTCGTGCGCGACATCGGCTATACCCGCGCTAAGTACGGCTTCGACGCCGACACCTGCGGTGTGATCGTCAGCATCAAGGAGCAAAGCCCGGATATCGCGCTCGGCGTAGACAAGGCACTGGAAGCCAAGCGGGGCGAGATGACCGACGAGCAGATCGAGGCGATCGGCGCCGGCGACCAGGGCATGATGATCGGCTTCGCCTGCAACGAAACCGAAAACTACATGCCGCTCTCGATTGATCTGGCGCACAAGCTGTGCAAGCGGGTGGCGAACGTGCGCAAAGACGGCACATTGCCCTACCTGCGGCCCGACGGCAAGAGCCAGGTGACGGTCGAATATCGTTACGGCAAACCGGTGCGGGTAGACACGATCGTCCTTTCCGTGCAACACAGCCCCGACGTCGAACAGAGCAAGATCCAGGCCGACATGTATGAGCGCGTCATCAAATATGTGGTGCCCAACGGCTACCTCGACAAAGACACCAAGATCTTCGTCAACCCGACCGGACGCTTTGTCGTCGGCGGACCGATGGGCGATTCCGGCCTCACCGGCCGCAAGATCATCGTGGACACTTACGGCGGGGTGGCACGCCACGGCGGCGGCGCGTTCTCGGGCAAGGATCCGACCAAGGTGGATCGCTCGGCATCCTACATGATGCGGTATGTCGCCAAAAACCTGGTTGCCGCGGGCGTGGCCGACCGACTGGAGATCCAGGTCAGCTACGCGATCGGCGTGGCGCGGCCCCTCAGCATCGCGGTCGAAACCTTCGGCACCGGCAAGATCAGCGACGAGCGGATCGTGCAGCTCGTCCGCGATCATTTCGACTTGCGGCCGGCCGCGATCATTCGCGACCTGAATCTCCGCCGGCCCATTTACCGGCCTACCGCCGCCTATGGCCACTTCGGCCGCACGGACATTGATGCGCCGTGGGAGAACCTGGACAAGGTGCCCCTCTTGAAGAAAGCGGCGGGGCTGGGGTAAGGAACTCCCCCCTGATCACGTGCCAGGCTCCCGGCGAGGTGCCTGGCACGTTTTGCCGGCTCCTCGGACAATGGCGATATACAACAGCCCAGGCTTTGCCCCCGCCGCCATTCTGCGGTATAATCTTGCCACAATTCAATATCTAACACCCAATCTCAACAGAGGCATCCTTGCGTGCACTCATCACCGGCATTTCCGGCTTCGTCGGCAGCCATCTGGCCGAATATCTGATCGCCCATACCGACTGGCAGATCTTCGGTACGGTCTATGGACGGCTGGACAACATTGCGCATCTGCGCGATCGCATCACGATCTATCCGGCCGAACTGTCCCGCCTCGAAGTCGTGCGCTTCATCCTTGAAGAGACGCGGCCGGATTACATCTTTCACCTGGCGGCCCAGCCGATCTCGAGCCTCTCGCGCCTTGATCCCTGGTTCACCCTGGAGAACAATATCCGGGCGCAGCTCAACGTGCTCGAGGCGATGGTGCAGCTCAAGTTGCCCGGCCGGGTGTTGGTCGTCGGTTCGGCCGAAGAGTACGGCAAGATCGGCCCCGAAGACTTGCCGGTGGACGAGGAGACGCCCTTGCGGCCGGTCACGCCGTATGGCGTGAGCAAGATCGCCCAGGACTTTCTCGGCCTTCAGTACTATTTGAGCTACGGCGTGGCAGCCGTGCGCGTGCGCTCGTTCAATCATGTCGGCCCACGCCAGCGCGAAGGATTCGTGGCGGCCGATTTCGCCAAACAGATCGCCGAGATCGAAGCCGGCAAGCGGCCGCCCCAGGTCGTCGTGGGCGACCTCAGCGCGGGCCGCGATTTCAGCGATGTGCGCGACGTGGCCAGGGCGTATTATCTCGCGCTGACGCGCGGGGCGCCCGGCGAGGTGTACAACATCGGCTCCGGCACATCCCACACGGTGCGCGAGCTCCTGGAGACCCTGATCCGCCTTTCGGGCCGCGAGGTGGCCATCGTACAGGATCCGGCCCGCCTGCGGCCGGTCGAGGTGCCGGCGGTGATGGCCGACATCCGCAAGTTCAAGGCGTGCACCGGCTGGGAGCCGCTCATCCCCTTCGAGCAGAGCATGCGCGATGTGTTGGCATACTGGCGCGAGCAGGTGCGCATCGGGGCCGACGATCCGACGCCGCTGGAAATGCGCATCGTCGGCCGGGCCGCGTAAGAACAGGACATTCGTTGCAAGATCGGAGACACAGGAAAAATGCCTAAGGCGCTGATTACCGGCATCACGGGACAAGACGGTTCGTATCTGGCCGAGTTTTTGTTGGCGCGCGGCTACGAAGTGATCGGCATGGTGCGCCGCACCAGCACGACCAACTTCGACCGCATCCGCGACTTCCAGGATCGCATCACGATCGTGCAGGGCGACCTGCTCGACCAGGTCAGCCTGATCAACATCCTGAGCGAACATCGGCCGGACGAGGTGTACAACCTGGCCGCGCAGAGCTTCGTGCCCACCAGCTTCCAACAACCGGTGCTCACCGGCGAGTTCACCGCGCTCGGCGTGACGCGCCTGCTGGACGCGATCCGCATCGTGGACCGCTCGATCCGCTTCTACCAGGCCAGCTCCAGCGAGATGTTCGGCAAGGTACAAGAGGTGCCGCAGCGCGAGACCACGCCGTTCTACCCGCGCAGCCCCTACGGCGCCGCCAAAGTCTACGGCCATTGGATCACGGTCAACTACCGCGAGAGCTACAACCTGTTCGCCTGTTCCGGCATCCTGTTCAACCACGAGAGTCCTCGTCGTGGCCTCGAGTTCGTCACGCGCAAGATCAGCCACGGCGTGGCGCGCATCAAGCTGGGGCTGGCGCACGAGCTGCGCCTGGGCAACCTGGAGGCCCGACGGGATTGGGGCTATGCGCCCGACTACGTGCGCGCCATGTGGCTGATGCTCCAGCAGGATCACCCCGACGACTACGTGGTGGCTACCGGCGAGACCCATTCCGTGCGCGAGTTCTGCCAGGCGGCCTTTGACTATGTCGGATTGGATTGGGAAAAGTACGTGGTCGTGGACCCGAAGTTCTATCGGCCGGCCGAGGTGGACTTGCTGGTGGGCGACCCCAGCAAAGCCAAACGCATCCTCCGTTGGGAGCCGACCGTCACCTTCCAACAGCTCGTGCGCATCATGGTGGATGCCGACCTGGCTACGCTGCAGCAGGTCGGGAATCATACGCCGCAGGTGGGCTAAAAGGGGCCATGTATCAGCGGGGACTGCCGAGAGACTGGAAGAAGTGTTTGGTGTCTGCCCTGGTCGAACCGGAGGTGGAACGCATCTTGCTGTTCGGTTCGCGTGCGCGGGGAGATGCCGGCCCGCATAGCGATCTCGACCTATTGATCGTCCGGCGCACCGGGGAACGCTTCCTGGCGCGCATTGGAGCAGCATATCAATGCCTGGCCAACGCGGCCGTGCATCTGGGAGTTGATGTGGACGTGCTGGTCTACACGCCGGAGGAATATCAGCGCATGTTGGATGAGGGGAACCCGCTGGTGACACGTGCCCAGCGTGAAGGAAAGGTGCTCTATGAGAAACCCGTTGGCCGAAGCAGAACGCTGGTTTCGCCAGGCCGAATTCGATCTTAAGGCCGGACGACACGCGGCCCGCGGCGAGTTCTACTTCGCGGCCTGTTTTCATGCGCAACAGGCCGCCGAAAAAGCGCTGAAGGCTTGCCGATATGCCCAAGGTGCACAAGTGGTCGTGGGGCATTCCGTTTACCGGTTAGCGCAAGAATGTCGCTCGACGGATGTTCGCTTTGATGCACTCGCGCGCGATTGCGGCCGGCTTGACATGTTCTACATCCCGACGCGCTATCCCAACGGGCTTCCCGACAGTATTCCTGCCGAAGTTTATACCGCAGCAGAGGCAACGTTAGCGCTGGATCTGGCTCAGCAGGTGCTGAAGTTAGTGGCTGATGTGCTGGGCTTTTCATTCTCAAATTGAGTTCGGGGAGATTGCATGTCCGACATTCGCTTCGGTACCGATGGCTGGCGGGCGAGCATCGCGGAGGACTACACGTTCGACAACGTCCGCCGGTGCGCGCAAGGCTTCGCGGATTATTTGAAAGCAACCTATCCCGACCGGCTGGCGGCCGGCGTGGTGATCGGCGGCGACAAGCGCTTCCGTTCGGAGGATTTCGCCGCGGCCGCGGCCGAGGTGTTGGCCGGCAACGGGATCCCGGTGTACTTCTGCGGCGGCGGGGTGCCCACCCCGGTGATCGCCTTCGGCGTCACCGAGCGCCGGGCGCTCGGCGCGATCAACATCACCGCCAGCCACAACCCGCCCACCGATAACGGCTTCAAGGTGCGCGATCCGCACGGCGGCGCCATTGATCCGGCCGGGCTGAAGGCGATCGAGGCGCGCATCCCGGCGTCGGCCGCCGCCGCGCAGCGCATGGACTTCGACGCCGCCACCCGGGCGGGCCTGATCCGCCCCTACGATCCGGTGCCGGCCTACGACGAACGCATCCGCAGCCTGGTGGACGTGGACGCGATCAAGGCCGCCGGCTTCACGGTCCTGGTAGATAACATGTGGGGCAACGGCGCCGGCTTCCTCTCCCGCTTCATTGCCGGCGGCTCGACCCGCGTGATCGAATTCCATGCCGATCGCAACCCCATCTTCCCCGAAATGAAACGGCCGGAACCGATCCCGCCCAACGTGGACGCCGGCCTGGCGAAGGCGCGCGAGATCGGCGCGGACGTGGTGTGCATCATGGACGGCGACGCCGACCGCTGCGGCCTGGGCGATGAGCACGGCCGGTTCGTGGACCAACTGCGCGTCTATGCGCTGCTGGCGATGTACCTGCTGGAAGTGCGCGGCGAACGCGGGCCGATCATCAAGACCATTAGCACGACCTCGATGCTCGACAAGCTCGGCGCGCGCTACGGCGTGAAGGTCGTCAATACCGGCGTCGGCTTCAAGTATGTGGCGCCCGCCATGTTGGAACATAACGGCCTGATCGGCGGCGAGGAGAGCGGCGGCTACGCGTTCCGCGGCCATGTGCCCGAACGAGACGGCATCTTGGCCAATCTCTACCTGCTCGACCTGATGCGACGCACCGGCAAAAAGCCAACCGCTTTGCTCGCGATGCTGTTCGACCTGGTCGGCGGGCCGCACTACTACGACCGCATTGACACGCGGGTCAAGGACCAAAGCATCAAACAGGCCGCGCGCAGCCGGCTCGACGCCGTGTCTCCGACCGCCATCGGTGGCCTGCGTGTGACCGACAAGGTGACGATAGACGGCTACAAGTTCGTGTTGGAAGACGGCGGCTGGTTGCTGGTGCGCTTCTCGGGCACCGAACCGCTGATCCGCGTCTATTGCGAGACGACCCACGAAGATAAGGTGCGGGCCATCTTGCAAGATGGCTTGAAGCTGGCGGGGATCGGATGAATCAGCGGCCGCGCGAACACGCGCAGGAGCGCGTGTACTGCGATACCCATTGTCATCTTGACCTGTCTCAGTTTGACGCCGATCGCGCAGCGGTGATCGAACGCGCCTGGGCGGCCGGGGTGCAAACGATCATCGTGCCGGCCATTGACCTGGCGTCGTGTCGGCGGGCGTTGGCTCTGGCCGAGCGATATGCGCACATCTACGCGGCCGTCGGGGTGCATCCGAACGACTGCGCCGGCTTCGAGGCGCAACATCTGGCCGGGCTGCGCGAGCTGGCCCGTCATCCGAAGGTGGTCGCCATCGGCGAGATCGGCCTGGACTACTACTGGCACAGGACGCCGGTCGCTCAGCAGGCCGCCGTGTTGCGGCTGCAGCTTGAGCTGGCGGCCGAGTTGGGCCTGCCGGTGATCTTGCATAGCCGCAATCCGGCCGACGGCGCCGCCACCTGCAACGCCGATTTGTTGTGCGTTATGGCGCAAATGGGGCCTGAAATACGGAAGGCGCGCGGGAAAGATGCTATCATCGGCATCTGGCATGCATTCTCGGGCGGCCTGGCCGAGGCGCAACAGGCGTTGGAACTGGGGTTGGTGCTGGGATTGGGCGGGCCGCTGACGTTTCAGAACGCGCGGCGGCTTCATGCCCTGGTGCCGCAGTTGCCGCACGATCGGGTGGTGTTGGAGACCGATGCGCCTTACCTGGCGCCGCACCCCCACCGCGGCCGGCGCAACGAACCGGCCTATGTGCCGTTGGTCGCCGATCGCCTGGCAGAGCTGTGGCAGCTCTCGGTGGCCGCGGTGGCAGAGGCCACTACGGCGACCGCGGGCCGTTGTTTCGCGCTTTTCTGATACGTTCGTTTTCGAGATGTAAGACGCCAATGATCACAGGCTTGACGATTCTCTCTCTCGTCCAGGACGACCTGCAGCGGGTCGAGCAAAAGATGCGCTCGATCAGCGCCGACGCCTACGAGCCTCTGGCTCAGGCCTTCCTGGAGCTGTTGCGCAGCGGGGGCAAACGCCTGCGGCCGGCCGTGGCGTTAGCCGCCTATGGTCTCTTCCACAGCCGGGCCACCGAAAAGGTGGTGGCCATGGCGGCAGCCGTCGAGATGCTCCACAACGCCACCCTCGTCCACGATGACCTGATAGACGAGGCGTTGGTGCGGCGCGGGATCACGACCCTGAACGCCATGTGGAGCAAGGGGGCCACCGTGCTGGCCGGCGATTACCTGTTCGCGCGGGCGGCCGGCTTTGCGGCCGAAACCGAGAACATCCAGGTGGTGCAGCTCTTTGCCGACACCCTGCGCGTGATCTGCGAGGGAGAGCTGCGCCAACTGTTCTCGAGCCGGCAATGGCGTCAGCCGAAAGAAGACTACTACCCGCGCATCTTCGCCAAGACCGCTTCCCTCTTCGCCGCGGCCGCGCGCTCCGGCGCCATCCTGGCCGGCGCCCCGGCCGCGCAGGAACAGGCGCTCTACGATTTCGGCTACAACCTCGGCATGGCCTTCCAGATCGTGGACGATGTGCTGGACTATGCCGGCGACGAAGCAACCCTCGGCAAGCCGGTGGGAGGCGACCTGCGCCAGGGCATCGTGACGCTCCCCTTCTATTATTATCTGCAATCATTGCCCGATCCCGAAATCGTCTTCGACCGGCTGGAAGGCCACGCCCACAGCACCAAGGCCGAACGCGAGGCCGTCGTCGCCGAGATCGTGGCGCAGGTGCGCGGCTCGGGCGCCATCCAGGCGTCGCTGGCCGAAGCGCGCGATTTCACCGAACGGGCCAAGGCCGCGCTGGCTGTCTTTCCGGCCGGGCCCTACCGTCAGGCCTTATGCGAACTGGCGGATTATGGCGTCGCGCGCCATGTGTAAACGCGGTTCATTCTGAGTTACCCGCCGTTTCGATTCATGCCAGAGCTTTTTCCGGAGCCGGCTGCCCCGCGGCGCACGCCCGATCTGTCGGTGATCATCGTCAGTTGGAACGTGCGTGAGCTGCTCCGCGCGTGCCTGCAGTCGGTTCTCGCTTGCCCATTGTCGGTTGAAGTCATCGTGGTGGACAACGCTTCGACCGACGGCAGCGCGGCGATGGTCGCACAGGAGTTTCCCGCGGTACGGCTGATCGTCAACACCGCAAACCGCGGCTTCACGGCCGCCAATAATCAGGGGATCGTGCTGGCGCGGGGCCGCTACGTCTGCTTCCTCAACCCCGATACCGTCGTCGGCGGCGACGCCCTGCAGATGATGGTTGCCTATCTGGCGGCGCACGCGGACGTGGCCGCGGTGGGGCCGCAGTTGCGCTATGGCGATGGCCGGCCGCAATCTTCGTGCCGACGGTTCCCCACCTTGTGCTCGGCGCTGTTCGAGAGCACGCCCCTGGAATGGCATTGGCCCGGCAACCCCTGGGCGCGCTGGTATCGGATGGAAGATCGGCTGCCCCTTTCCCCGGCCGGAGAGGAAGGGGTGGAGGTGGATTGGCTGGTGGGCGCGGCACTGATGACGCGGCGTGAGATCCTGGAACAGATCGGCGGCTTCGACGAGGGCTACTTCATGTATTCCGAGGAGCTCGACTGGTGTCGCCGCGTCCGGCAGGCGGGCCGGCGCATCGTCTACTTGCCGGCCGCGCAGATCATCCACTACGAAGGTCGGTCGAGCGAGCAGGTGGTGGCGGCCCGGCACATTCACTTTCAGACCAGCAAAGTGCGCTACTTTCACAAGTTTCACGGTCCGTTGGCGGCGGCCATCTTGCGCGTTTTTCTATTGGGCGCTTTTATGGCAGAATGGGGCCTGGAAGCAGGCAAATGGCTGCTGGGATCGCGGCGACCGTTGCGCCGCGCGCGCATGATGGCTTACGCTCAGCTCTTACGCACCGGTTTGCGACCTGAAGTTGTGAGGGGATGAAGATGCGCATCTTGCTGATCACGGGCGAATATCCGGCCATGCAGGGCGGCGTGGGCGATTACACCCGGCAGTTGGGCCAGGCCCTGGCCGCGCGGCGGGTGGACGTGCATGTCTTGACCGATGTGAATGCCGGCGGCGACCATCTGCGCATGCCGGTAGCGGCTTATGAGCCGACCGTCCATCCGATCATGGATCATGGCGGCTGGGAGTTGTGGAGCCGGACGTTGGATCTGTGCCGGCAGTTGCGCCCCGATGCAGTGCACATCCAGTATCAATCGGCGGCCTATGGCCTGCACCCGGCGGTCAACTACCTGCCGTGGCGCCTCCGGCTTGTGCGGGGCCGGCCGCGCGTGGTGACCACCTTCCACGATCTCCGTTTTCCATACCTGTTCCCGAAAGCCGGGTCGCTGCGCTGGCGCGCGGTGCTGGCGCTGGCGAAGGGCAGCGACGCCAACGTCATCACCAACCCGCTGGATTGGGTGCGCCTATCGCGCGCCGGGTTGACCGGCCGCCTGTTCCCCATTCCGATCGGCAGCAACATCCGCTGTGAGCCGCCGGCCGGCTACGATCGGCCGCGGCAGCGGGCGCGCTGGGGCGCCGGGCCCGACACCTGGTTGCTGGCCTATTTCGGCTTCATGAACCCCGGCAAGGGCGGCGAGACCCTCGTCCGTTGCCTGGCCGAACTGATCCAGGCCGGCAAGCCGGCCCGGCTCCTGATGGTCGGCGGCCAGGTCGGCGCGAGCGACCCGACGAACCAGGCCTATCTGGAACGGGTCGAACGGCTGATCGGTGAGCTGGGCGTAAGGCCGCATGTGCAGTGGACGGGCTTCATCTCGAACGAGGAGGTCTCCGCGAACCTTCTGGCTGCCGACTGCGCCGTACTGCCCTATCGCGAGGGCGCATCGCTGCGCCACGGCAGCCTGATGGCCGCGCTGGCGCATGGCTTGCCGATCGTCAGCACCCGGCCGGCCGAGGATGTGCGCGAGGCGGCCGGCCTCTTTCCGCTGCTGCACAACGGCAAGTCCGCACTGCTCGTCTCGCCGGATGATCCCGCGGGGCTCGCCGAGGCCGTGACGCGCGTGATGTCGGACGCCGCGCTGCGGGCGCGGCTGGCGCACGCCGCGCAAGAGCTGGCGCGCGAGTTCGAGTGGGACACGATCGCCGAGCGCCACATTGAGATGTATCAGCGTTTGGGGCTTGCGGAGTAGATGTCGCCGGCTCTTTGGCTTGCGGCGCTACGGCGCCGCCTTACCTTGCTCAGGGCGGGCCACAGATGAAACCGCATCGCTGGTTGGCCTTTCTGCTCCTGGCCCGCTTGCTGCTCGGCCTGGCCTATAGCGTCGCCATTCCGGCCGGTGAAGCGCCCGACGAGGCCGATCATTTCGCCTATGCTGCCTACATCGCCCGCGAGCACCGCCTGCCGCAAGGCGCGGAGATGACCCAGGCCAAGCATCCGCCCCTCTACCATGCTCTGGCCGCGGCCGCGGGCGGCCGGGCCGGGATGGATACGAGCTTCCTGCGCGCCAACCCCGACGTCGGCTTCACGCCGGACGCCTCTCCGAACTTTTTCATTCACACGACGGCGGAAGACTGGCCGTGGCGCGACGGGCCGCTCGCGCTGCATCTGGCGCGGCTGGTCTCGGTGCTGGCCGGCGTGGGCCTGGTGGCCGCCGTGTATGCGTTGGGTGTGGCCGTGTGGCCCCGTCGGCCCGATCTGGCGCTGGCGGCCGCGGCGTTTGTCGCCTTCTTGCCGGAGTCGCTCTTCATCGGCGCCGCGATGAACAACGACACCCTGGCCGCGCTGCTGGGCACAGCGGCCCTGTGGCTGGCGCTGCGCAGCGCCAGGCCGTGGCAGGCGGCCGTGACGGGCATCAACATGGGCCTGGGCCTGTGGGCGAAGGTGAGCGTGGCCGCGCTGTGGCCGGTGGCGTGCCTGGCGTTGGCGGCGCGAGGGCTGGAAGAAGCCCGCGTCGCGGATGACGGCCGATCGCCGGCCGCCGGCTCATGGCCGACGTGGTTGCAGTGGCGCACGTGGCGGCTGGCGTTCATCGCCGGCGGGGTGGCGTTGGCGATCACGGCGCCCTGGTTTCTGCGCAACCGGGCGCTCTACGGCGACTGGATGGGGTGGCCGTTGGTGCTGGCGACGATTGATCGGCGCACGGGGCCGTTCGGCCCGGCCGAACTGGGATGGCTGTTGCGCGGCCTCTTCGTGAGCTTCTGGGGCAAGTTCGGCGGCGCAGGGCACATTGCGCTGCCCTGGCCGTTCTACGCCTTCTGGGGCCTGCTGGTCGGCGCCAGCATTCTGGGCTGGCTGCGGCAAGTCGGGAAGTCGGCAAGTCGGCAAGCCGGCAAGCCGGCAGATCGGCAAATCGGCCGATGGTCTTTCGTCCTTCATCTTCGGTCATTCGTCCGCCGTCCCTCATCTCTCGTCCTACTCACTGCGCCGCTCTTGACCTTCGCCTGGCTCATAGCCTATAGCCGGGTGGCGCTGGGGACGGATCAGGGCCGCTTGCTGTTCCCGGCGATCGGGCCGCTGGCGCTGCTGCTGGTCGGCGGGCTGGGAGAGATCGGAGGGCAGAGGGCAGAGGGCAGAGGGCAGAGAGCAGAAGTCAGAGGGCAGAGAGCAGAGGTCAGGGGGCCGCGGGCCGATGTGGCGTTGATCGGCTGGGCGGCGGCGATGTCGGCCGCGGCGGTCGCCGCGCTGGTGTTCGGCCTGTGGTTGCCCTATGCGCCGCCTCCCGCGGCGACGGCTGCGGACGCGGCCGCGGCGCAGCCGTTGGGCCGGACATTTGGCGATCAGATCGAGTTGGTGAGCTATCGGTGGGCGGCCGCGGGAAGCCAATCCGACACTCGCGAGCTCGTCCTGTTCTGGCGTGCGACCCGGCCCATCGCGGCCGACCTGCGCACCGCGTTGCGCCTGATGGACGCCGGGGGCGGCGTGCTCTGGGAGTGGAAGCGTTCGCCCGGCGCGGGCCGCTTCAGCACCGACCGTTGGCCCGCCGGCCGCCTGGTGGCCGACGTCTACCGCGTGCCGGCCGGGCCGCTCGCGCGGGCGACGCGGGTCGAGGTCGGCGTGCGGCCGTTTCCGGAGGGGCCGTGGCTGAACGTGGATGGCGCGCTGCGAACGCCATTCGTGAGAATCGAGCAACCTGCGCAATGAGTTCCTCCCTGGTGTTGCCCGCGGCTCCGCTCAAGCCACGTCGGCCTTCCTGGCTCTGGCTTTGGTTGGCGCTTCTGTGCGTCGCTCCGATCCTCTACGCTGCCCTGAGCCAGGACATCGGCGCGACGGCCCACGATGCCGCAGCCGAGCATATCTACCGGAGCGTGGTCTTCTCGCAGGCGCTTGCCGATGGCGTGCTGTATCCCCGCTGGGTGCAGCATCTGCATTGGGGGCTCGGCAGCCCGCTCTTCACGTTTCAGCCGCCGCTGCCGTATTACGCGTTGGATCTCCTCTTCCGGCTGGGCCTCCCGCACCCCATCGGCTGGCGGCTGCTGATCGCGGCGGGCTTCGCCATCGCCTTCGCAGGCGCATACCTGCTCGGCTGCGAGCTCACCGGCCGGTGTGGGCCCGCGCTGGTCGCGGCCACGGCTTTCGTCTACGCGCCCTATGTGCTGCGCAACGCGCTGGAACGCGGCTCGAACGAAGCCTACAGCATGTTCCTTTATCCGCTGGTCCTGTGGGGATTGTTGTGGGTGGCCCGGCGGCCGACGGCCGGCCGCTTCGTGTTGGCGACCCTGATCTGGGCCGCGTGCATTGCATCCCACGTGCTCGGGCCGCTGATGCTGGCGCCGTTTGCCGCGGGCCTGGCGCTCTACCTGGGATGGCGCAAGCGCACGATCGCGCCGTTGGCCGTCCTCCTGGCCGGCGGCCTGCTCACCGCGGCCATCTGGCTGCCGATGGCGCCGGAGCAGGCGTGGGTGCACGTCGAGCGCGACTTTGCGCAGCCGGAGGCGATCCCGGTGCAGAATCCCATCCCCCTCGATCGGCTCCTGGCGCCGCCGGCCGTCTATGATCTCGCCCGCGACAACAACAACGTCGGCGACCGGGTTGGCCTGGCGCACACGGCCGCGCTGGCGCTGGGCTTGTTCGGCGCGGCCGCCGTCTGGCGTCGCCAACGGCCGCTGGCGGGCCGGCTGTTGGCCACGGCTGTGTTGGGGCTGCTCGTCTTCTGGCTGTTCACAGCGGCATCGGATGGGCTCTGGCGTGCGGCCGCGCCGATCATGGGCCGCCTGCTCTATCGCACCCGGCTCATGGGCGTGCAGGCGTTGTTCGCGGCGTTCGCTTGTGGCCTGCTCGTCGCGCTACTCTCCCGCCGCCGGCAGCGTTGGGCCGCGCCGGCTGTGAGCGTGCTGCTGGTGGCGCTCGCCCTGCCCTCGTTGTATGTGGAACTTCAACATCGCTATGCGACCTTTGAGTTGCCCGTCAACCTGGCGCAGGTGCGCGGGGCCGAGATCCGAACCGGCGGCACGGCGCTCACCGCATTCGGCGAGTTCACCCCGCGCTGGCGCACGGCCGCGTTCGACGACGCGCTGCTGCGCGAGATCGGCGCGGACTTCGATCCCCCGGCGCGGCCGCTGGCGGGCCCGCCGACGGTGAAGCTGCTGGCGAGCCAGGTACGCAATCAGGCGTGGGATCTGCAGATCGCCGCGGCCGAGCCGACGACGTTGACCCTCTATCTGCTCTATTATCCGCGCTGGAACGCCACGGTAGACGGCCGGCCCGCGGCCTTGACGCCCCAGGCTGCGACCGGCTATGCGCAGCTCGCCGTGCCGGCCGGGGTGCATCACGTGGCGCTGCGCTATGGCCGCACGGCCGTCGAGTGGGCCGGCCTGGCGCTCAGCGCCGCAACGCTGGCGGGGCTGAGCGTGGTCGCCGGCCGGGCGATCTGGCGCCGCAAAGCGGCTCCACCGGCCGCGGCCGGGCCGGAGGCGCCGGCCGCTGATGAACCGGCCCCGCCCTTGTGGCTTCTGATCGCATTGAGCGCGCTCCTGATCTTCAAATTCGCCTACGTGGATCGGCACACGACCTGGCTGCGCTGCGCCTCGACCGCCGAGCGGGTGTGCGGCGCGCAAGCCACTGTGGACGTCGCCTTCGCCGCCGCGCCGCGGCTGCGCGGCTACACGGTATCATCTTCGGACGTGCGTCGTGGGGCCGAAGTGCGCGTAGACTTGTACTGGCAAGGCGAAGCGGACGCAGACCGCCCATCGCCCATCGTACATCGCACATCGCTCAACACGCTGTCGAGCTTCGTACACATCCGCCGCAGCCGGCCGGAGCAAGCGCCATCCCCCGTCACCGGCGGCGACATCTGGGCGCAGGCCGAGCACCTTGCGCCGGGCGGGCTGCTGACCACGGAGTTCGTGCCGGGCAAGCTCTACAAAGATGAATTTCGCGTGCGCATCCCGGCCGACATGCCCCCCGGCGAGTACTTCCTGGAGGTCGGCTGGTTCGATCCCCGGACCGGGGAACAGCTTGACCCGGACCCGGCGACCGTGCGGCCGCCGCTTAAGGTTCTGTGGCGGTCGGTTTTGTTGCCTTCGGTGCAGATCCGCTAGAGTCCAACATGCAGCGAGTACGTTTGGCTCCTGTCATCGCGATCGTCCTGCCGGCATTTCTAGCGCTATGCCTTTACCTCCGGACCCTTGTGCCGGACGTCTACGTCTCCGATTTTGCTGAATTTCAATATCAACCGCTGCGATTGGGATTGCCTCATCCCAACGGCTTCCCCTTCTATATGTTCCTGGGTTGGCTCTGGTCGCACATCCCGATCGGCTCGGTCGCCTGGCGCATGAACGCGCTTTCGGCGCTCGGCGGAGCACTCGCGGTCGCGGTCACGACCGGATTTGCCTTCCGCCTCAGTCGGCGTGCGGCCGTGGTCGTCCTCGCCGGCGGGCTGTTGGCCCTCAGTCCGACCTTCTGGTATTATAGCGTAGCTGCAGAGCGTTATACGCTGAACATGGCGTTGATCGCCGGTTGTTGGTGGACCGCTTGGGAGGCGGCCCATAGAAAAGAGTTCCGTTTCGCCTATCTTTCGACCTTTCTGCTTTTTCTCGGACTGGCCACCCATCCGAGCGACGCGTTGATGCTTCCCTTTTGGCTGGCTTACCTCGTGTTGCGGCTTCCCGAGATGCGACGCCGGGTTCGCTCTTGGCTGATCCTGCTGGCGGTCGGCGTCGCGCCGCTTCTGCTCTATCTCTATGTGCCATGGCGCTGGGTGGCCTTCGGCAATTGGCCGCTCCTGCCGGGAATTGGCCGTTCGAGCGCGATCTACCACGGCATGGTGCACGTGTGGTATCAGGCGCCTCTGCGTTGGGAAGCGTTGTGGGCCTACATCGCGGGGTTGGGTGGCTATGCGACCGGCCTGTTGACGGGCGGTTGGCAAGAGGCGGTCCGCAATTTGGAACGGGTCGTATGGCCCTATTGGGTGCACGATGTACCCTGGCCGATGTGTGGTCTGGCCGTGCTGGGTGCCGTATTTTTGGCAAGGCGCGACGCGATCCTGATGGTTTCGTTGGGCGGTTTCTCGGCGCTCCTGGTGCTCATGGTTTCTTATATTACTCAAGGCAAGAACGACGCCTATCTTTTGCCGGCTTTTTGGGTCGTGTTCCTTTGGACGGCCTTGTCCTTGTCCCTGTTGCTCGATGCCTTGCGATGGCTGCGCACGCGACTTGTGGATGCGGAGACGCGCACGAAAGCGCCGGCCTGGCTCACAGGGGGAACCACTTTACTGGTGGCGGGTGGACTGCTAGGGCTTTTGTGGCAGCGCTATCCGGTCGCCGATCTCAGCCGAGCGACCGAGAGCCGCCGATCCTGGGAGATCAACCTGAAGCATCCCCTGGAGGCGGGCGCCGGCCTGCTTGGCCATTGGAGCGATCTGACGCCTCTCTGGTACTTGCAACAGGTCGAAGGGCGACGTCCTGATCTGGTGGGCCTGTTTCCGCCGGACACCGCCGCCGTTATAGATCCCTGGCTGCAAACGGGCCGGCCGCTCTATCTGGTGGCGCCGCTTCAGGGGTGGGCCCTCGATCTGCCGGGCTGCTACGATCTGATGTCGTGGGGTCGCATGGTGCGCATCTCGCCCAAGGGTGCGACGGTTGGTTGTCCGCCTCAGGCCCACGCGATCGAAACACCTCAGACCTGGCCGTTCGCCATCACGAGCTGGGAGGTCGAAGATCCGTTGCGCGGCGAAACGCCGGGGACATTGCGCTTCTGTTGGCAGGCGCGCATCGCTCTGCCGCGCGAAACCTTCTTGAGACTGCGCCTGCGCTCGCCGACTACCGGAGATGAGCTGACGTTCAATGAACCGCTGATCGCGACTTGGTATCCCCAGGCCGACGTCGCGGCCGGCCGGCCCGGTCTGGCAATCGTCCCACTTCGCCTGCCGGCCGGCACACCGCCCGGCCGCTACCACCTGGACCTGTTCCCCTACCGCCTGGGCGATCGGGCGGCAAGCTGGCCGGATACCTCGCCGCTGGACCTGGGCGAGGTCACGGTATCCCCCGCTGAGCGCTTCCAACGCAGCCTGCTGAGCAACGAAGTTGCGCCCATCCTGGCGCCCAGAGTGGGCCCCCTGGCGTTGCGTGCCTGGCGTCTCTCGCAGCAGCCGGTACGGCCGGGCGATCCTGTCCAGCTTGAGTTGCTTTGGGATGTACGCTCGCCGGTTGTTGCGCCGCTCACCGTGTCTTTGGGCTTGCGAGACATGGCCAACGGCCGTTTGGCCGCGCCTGTCCACCTATCACCATTGCCGGTGCCGCCGGGCACGAATTCGGGCCTTCTCTGGCGCGCAGTCTATCACCTCGCGGCCCCGCGGGGACGCGGGGATCGTATCTATCTCATCGAACCGCGCGTGCAGGTGGGCGAGACCTGGCAGGCATGGTGGCCTACCGGCCGGCTGATCATCGGGATGCTGCGCGTGCACGACCGCGCGCATCTGGATCAGTTGCCTCCCACGGCCGCTCCGATCCAGGCCACCTTTGGACAACTGGCAGAACTTGCCGGCCACGATCCGCTCCCCGCCGAACTTGAGCCCGGTCGGCCGTATCCCGTAACGCTTTATTGGCGTGTCCGCGGGGAGACCGAACAGTCGTATGCGGTATTCGTTCATCTCATCAACGAAGATGGACAGATCATCGCCCAGCATGACGGCAGCCCGGGAGAAGGAACACTCCCCACCAACATCTGGGTAGCGGGCGAAATCATCCGAGATCCACATGCGATCATGTTGCCGGCGGAATTGCCGCCAGGACGCTATATGCTGCGCGTGGGGATCTATGATCCGATATCCGGCGAGCGCCTGCCGGCCGCCTCACCCCTCTCCATCGTGGATCGCAGCGTAGAGATGACCGGCATTGATATCGAGCCGTAACATGAAAGTCTCTCGGAACTTGAAGCGACAGGCCCGAGCGCATTGGCCGTACATCTTCTTGCTGTTGGCGGGCACGACCTTTCTGATCGTCTCGGCTCTGCTGAACCATCGCGGCCTGGGCACGGGCTACGACCTGGGCATCTACGATCAGACGATCTGGAACCTGGCGCACGGCCGCATCTGGATGACCACGCTGGTCTATGAGACGAACGGCTACTACGACCACTTCGAGCCGATCCTGGCGCTGATCGCGCCGCTCTACTGGCTCTGGCCGGACGTGCGGGTGCTGTTGATCGTGCAGGCGCTGGCGTTGGCGCTCGGCTCGCTGCCGATCTATCTCTATGCCCGGCGCCGCTTCCAGAGCTGGGAGTTCGGCCATGCGCTGGCCCCGGTCATCGCGGCCGCCTATCTGGCCTATCCCGCGCTGCACAACGCCAACCTGAACGACTTCCACGAGGTCTCGCTGTTGCCGCCGCTGCTCGGCTTCGCGCTTTACGGCCTGCTCACCGGCCGGCGCCGCCTGCTGTGGGTCTTTCTGGCCCTTTGTCTGATGGTCAAGGAAGATTTCAGCGTCACCTTCCTGATGTTCGGCCTGTACATCAGCGCGTTCCGGCCGGCCGGCTTTCGGCGTCGCGACGGCGCGCGCGTGGCGGCCGCCGCGGTGATCTGGATGTTGCTCGTGTTGTATGTGCTCTATCCGGCCGCCACGCGCGGGATGCCTTATCCGTTCGTGGCGCGGCGCTATCCCTGGCTGGGCGATTCGCCGGAGAGCGCCGTGACCGTCCTGTTGATCCGGCCGTGGATCATGTTGCCCTACCTGACGCAGACGCCCAAGCTGCTCTTCGTCCTGCGCCTGATGGGGCCGCTGCTCTTCCTGCCGTTGCTCGGTTGGCCGGTCATCCTCCTGGCGGTGCCGGTGCTCGTTTATCTGATGTTGAGCAACTACGAGCCGCAATGGTCGGTGCAATCGTATTACAATCCGCCGCTGTTGCCCACCCTCTTCTTCGGGCTGATCGTTGCGCTGGAGCGCCTGCGGAGTTGGCTGGGCCGGCCGCGCCTGGCCGCGGGCCTGCAGGTCGGCATGGCGTGCCTGATCGTCGCCGGCGTGGGCGCCAGCTATGGGCTCGATGCGCCCGGGCCCGGCAGCCGGCGCTTCACCCCTGAACGCTTCAGCGTGACCCCGCGGGTCGAGGCCGCGCAACGCCTCCTGGCGCGCATCCCGCCCACCGCGTCCGTCAGCGCGATCTGGCCGCTGGTGCCGCATCTGTCGCAGCGCCAGCGCATCTACACGGTGCTGGCGCGGCCCAAGACGCCCACCGACTTCATTGCCCTGGAGGAAAGCCCGGGCGCCGAGGGCGCGCCGATCTATCCCTATGCCGCGCCCGACCTCTGGCCGCCGGTCTATTACGAGTACATGCCGGTCGCGGCCGAGGGGCCGTTCCGGCTGCTGGCATACCGCCGAGCCGTTGCCATGACGCTGCTCGCCGAAGCAGAGCCGGCCGGCCGGCCCCTCAGCCTGGCCGCTTACGCCTGGCTTGATGCCGGCGGCGATCCGCCCGTGGTGCGGGCCGGCGAGGCAGCGCGCCTGATGCTGGCCTGGCGTCGCACCGGGCCGCTCGATCGGCGCTATGTCGTCTTCGTGCACCTGCTGAAGGACGGCAGCCCGGCCGCGGCCAACGGCCTGCCCGACAGCGTCACCCAAAGCGGCCACGAGCCGGGCGACGGCCACTTCCCGACGATCTATTGGGAGACGTGGACGCGGCCGGCCATCGTGCTCGATGAGCAGCGGTTGGAAATTCCGCCGGAGACGCCGGTCGGTGTATACTATGCCTGGGCCGGCGCCTACGACAAGGCGACCGGCGACCGTATCGAATTGGGTGGACCGGGCCAGACGCTGCAGCTGGTTGGGCCGTTGCGCGTGATCCGTTGAAGTTCGGTTATCAACTGTTCGCTGCGGCGAATCAGAGTGAAATGGGGGAATTGATCTGTGAGTCGTATCGGTAGAGTCTTGTGGATCAGTGCCGGGACTTTGTTCGTTGGGTTGGGGGTCGTGGGCATCTTCGTTCCGATCCTGCCGACGACGCCTTTCTTGTTGTTGGCGGCTTTTTGTTACGGCCGGAGTTCGCAACGGTTTTTGCGCTGGCTGTTGACCAATCGTTGGTTCGGCGATTACATTCGCAACTATCGCGAGGGCAAGGGGTTGCCGCTGCGCGAGAAGATCTTGACGCTCACCGCGCTCTGGCTGACCATCGGCGTCTCCATCGTGTACGTCGCCTCGCAATGGTGGCTGCGGCTGGCGCTGGCCGCGATTGCGCTCGGCGTGACCATCCATCTGCTGCGGATTAAGACCGCGCGGCCCGAACGGGAGCGACCGCTGAATGAATTTGGGGCAAAGGGGCAGGTCGCTGCAAGCGAGGCCGCTGAATAAGTTTGGGGCGAAGGGGGATTGGGGATTGGCGCGGCCGCCGAATGAATTCGGGGCGAGGGGGCCGCGGGCCGCGAGGCCGGCCTGCGCCGGCCTGTGGTCGCGTCCACGGAGGTGGACGCCCGGCCGCCGGCCCGTTAGGCGGCCCGCCGAATGAATTCGGGGCGAGGGGGCCGCGGGCCGCGAGGCCGGCCTGCGCCGGCCTGTGGTCGCGTCCACGGAGGTGGACGCCCGGCCGCCGGCCCGTTAGCCGCGATTTCAATCGCCCTGTGCTCTCGGTAACTGTTCTCAGGGAGATCCGTGTCGAACGCATCCGATCGTCGCGTTGCCGTCGGCGTCTTTTTCCTCGTTCTGGCGACGTACATCGTCACCTATAACGGCGCGTTCAAGAGCAACGATGAGCGCGCGCTCTTCAGCGGGATAGATAGCTTCGTCAAGCGCGGGGCGTTCACCACCAACCAGATCTACTGGGACTACACCCACGTCGGCGTCTTCACCACGGCCGGCGACATGGTGCCCAACTACGAGCCGGCGCAGATGGTGGCCGCACTCCCGCTTTACCTGTGGGGCCGCGCGTTGGGGGCGGCCGTCCAGGGGGTGATGTTCTTCGGCGCGGCCATCATGGCCGCCTCGGCCGGGCTGATCTATCTGTGCCTGCTGGAACTGGGCTGCCGACGTCGCGCCGCGCTGCTCGGTGCGTTCGTCTTCGCGTTTGCCACGGCCGCCTGGCCCTACAGCCGTTCCTTCTTTCGAGAGCCATTAACGATCCTGGCGTATTTGCTGGCGTTCTATGGGTTATTCCGCTTTCGGGATTGCCGATTGCAGATCGCAGATCGCGCATCGCACATCATGCATCTGCTTTGGCCGGCGTTGAGCGGTTTCGCGCTCGGCCTGGCGCTGACGACCAAGCAGATCGGCGTGGCGATCGTGCCGTCGCTGCTGTTGTTGCTGATCGTTTACGCCTGGGGGCCCGCTATCGCAGCCCGGTTTACCGGGCGCCGCGTGGTAGCCCGGACATTCATGTCCGGGCGGCCTGGCCTCGCGATGCGGCCGCGCCATGATGTCGCGCCGCCCGGCGATCAATCGCCGGGCTACCCGGC
>JBBIKA010000038.1:6961-23310 GCA_037445695.1 Chloroflexota bacterium | reverse complement strand
TTGGCGTCGAGCTGCCAGGTCAGCCGCGCGAAGGCCAGGAGGATCAGGGCGAGCAGCAGGAAGCGTGCGCTGCGCCGCGGCGTCGGCCAGCGTTCAGGTTTGCAGGTATGTGCCATGCTGGCTGGATTATGCGTCAAAAGTCAGAGATGTGCAAATGACAGGCTCACCCGGACACCTTGCTCAGATCGGCGGCGCCGGCTGCAAAGCTGCCAGCGTCCTCTGCGCCACGTTGGCCCAGGTGAAGCGTCTGACCCGCTCGAGGCCGGCCTGACGCAGACGCTCGGCCAGCACCCGGTCGTCCGCGATCCGACCGATCGCGGACGCCATCGCGAGACTGTCTTCGGGATTGACCAACAGGGCGGCATCGCCGGCGACTTCGGGCAGGCTGGTCGTGTTGCTGCACACCACCGGCGCGCCGCACGCCATGCTTTCGACGACCGGCAGGCCGAAGCCCTCGTACAACGACGGGTAGACGAAAACAGTCGCCTGGCGATAGAACGCCGGTAGGTGCGCCTGCGGGATGAACCCCGTCAGAATGACGCCCGCCTGCCGCGCCCGTTCCAGCAGCTCGACGCTGCCCCAGCGCGGCAGGCCGGTCCACACCATGGCGAGAGGACAGCCCTGTTGGCGCAAGAGCAGATACGCCTCCAACAGCCGACCGAGGTTCTTGCGCGGGTGGATGTTGCCGATGGCAAATATGTAAGGAGTATCTACGCCGTACTGAGCCAGGACCTCTCGATCAGCCCCGACCGGCGCAGCGGGCGAGAACTGACGGCCAACGCCGCACTGGACGACTGCGATCGGCTTGCGCACACCGGAGTAAAAGCGCTGCACCTCTCGCCGGGTGAACTCCGAATCCACCATGACGACATCAGCCTGCCGGATCGCCATCCCCACCAGGATCCGCATATAGATCGGAATGGCGCGGGGGAAGTACTCCGGGTGCGCCAGAAACGACACATCATGCACCAGCACCGCGCCCCGACAGGGCAGCACCGGAGGCAAAAAGTAAGTGGACAGATACCAGTCCGGCTTGAGGCGCCGCAGAGCCAGTGTTTGCTGCCAGAAATGGAACGCCAGGCGGCGATAGGGGCCGACGTTGATCGCTGGCCATGGGCACGCGTCACCCCACAGCGACGCCGCATCAGCCGTCGTGATCAGGCTGATCTGCGGACGTTGGGGAGCGTCCGACCACCCCTCCAGGAGCCCGAGCAGATGCGTCTCGTTGCCGCCGCGCTGCCGACCGATCTCCGAGGCGTTGATCGCCAGATGCATCGTGTGCTCCTCAGCCCCGGCCGGCCGCGACCAGTCGCTCGTACAAATCGCGCACGCGCGCATATTGGATATCCCAGGTGTAGCGGCGATACACGGTGGCTTCGCCGGCCTCGCCCAGCGCGGCCCGAAGCGCGCCATCGGCCAACAGCCGGCCGAGGGCATCCACCAGGGCCGGCACGTCGCCGAACGGCACGAGCAAGCCGGTGCGGCCGTCCTCGATCACATCCATGACGCCCCACGTCCGCGCGGCGATCACTGGCTTCCGGTAGAGCCAGGCTTCCAGGTAAACGATCCCGAAGGAATCGGTGCGCGAGGGCATGGCGAACACATCCGCGGCCGCCAGCAGATCACGCTTCTCGGCGTCATCTACCTGGCCCAGTACATGCAGCCGCGCCCGATCGGCCGCGGGCAGGCCGGCCAGATAGGCGCGGAACGGGAGGGTGATGGCTCCGGCCAGGGCCAGGTCCACCGCCTGGCCGGCCTGCCAGAGACGACGCACGGCTTCGACCAGGTGGACGGTGCCTTTGTCGTAGCACATGGCAGACAGCGAAGCGATCAACGGCCCGGCGATCGCGTGGCGCCGACGAAACCGTGCCGCGTCGCCGCCCAGCACGCGCGCGGGCGTGACGCCCGGCCCGCCCACGATCAGTCGTTCGGCCGAGATGCCCTGCGTCCGGTAGAAGGCCTGCTCGGCCGGGGTCTGCATGACGGCTGCGGTGCTGGCGCGCAGCAACGCCACCTGATGGCGCATCGTGTAGAAACGGCTGAGCGCGTCGGCGGCCGGCCGGGGGCCTGCGCCCAAATGGGTCAGGGGATAGGCGACAAACGGGATGCCCCGTCGCCGCGCAAAGCGCAACCCCGCCTCCAACAGCGGCTCGAAGCAGATGCCCATGCCGGCGACCAGATCGAACGGCTCATCGGTGTCTGCCAGCCAGCGCCAGAGGTCGGGCACGCGCGGGGTGAGGCGCGCCAGGCGGGCCAGCAGTCCGACAGGCGCGACGCGGGCCAGCGACAACATCCAGAGCAAACGCCGCACGGCCGGATAGCTCAGGCCGGCCACGGGAAGCTGACGCACCCTGAACCGCTGTATGCACACCCCATCGTGTTCGTCGGACGGGGCCGCGACGCGGCGGCAGCGGGGATTCCAGAAGAACTCCACATCCAGCGCATCGGTCGTGGCGACCGTCACCCGATGGCCTGCGGCGGCCAGGCGGCCGGAGATCTCGCCGAAGTGGATCTCCGCGCCGCCGACGGCGGGCCAGTAGCGGGGGGAAAGGTGGAGGATGCGCATGATCGGCCGATCGGTCGTCGTTCGTTATTTCAAGACCAACGGCAAGTAGGCCTGTGGCGGGAGCCGCGCCACGGAGTATGCGCCGGTGCGCGCCGCATTGCGTCGAAACATCGGCCAGTCGGCCAGCGTGTTCGTCGAGTCGGGCAGATCCCAGACGAACAGCTTGCTGTTGCTGGCGACCAGCTCCAGTTTGCCATCGCCGTCAAGATCGCCCACGGCCGGATTATTGCGAAGCGTGCCGTTGGTGATGTAGATCGGCTTCGAGCTGGGCGAGCTGGTCGCGGTGATCTGCTGACCGTCGCCGTCCACGACCGCGATGGCCCAGCCCTGGCTCAGAAAGATCTCCATATCGCCGTCGCCATCGTAATCCGCCAGCACAAAACTGGCCGGTACTTCATAACTATTGAGCGCCTGGCCCTGCTCGGTCACGGGCTTCATGGGGAAGCCGGCGACCGATTGCCCGTTGCCGTGCCAGGCGTAAAGCCTGCGATCTGGGTCATAGGTAGCGACAACGATTTCGGGCTGACCGTCACCGTCCAGGTCGCCGACGGCGGGCGACGACGGCGTCGTTCCGCCCACCGCCTTGCCCCCTGCCCAGCCCGGAAGATCGTTGCCGTTGCGGTCCCACGCATACAGCCGAAAACCTACTGTCGGGTGACTGGGGCTGTTTGTGTAATAGAATGTACCCGTGCCCACGATGATGTCCAGCCAGCCGTCGCCGTCTATGTCGGCGGCTGCAGGAGAGGAGCTGATGATCTCATGGATATACTTCGGGAAGCCGGCCCTGAGCCTGCCCGCGCGATCGAACACATAGAGCGATCCGCCGCAGTAACCGGCGAACCATCCCGGCGGCAACGTATAAGGGCAGGTCCAACCGGCCCCCATGTTGCCCTCATCGGAGCCGATGATAATCTCAGGATGACCGTCTCGATCCAGGTCGGCCAGCGCCGGCGATGACCAGATGGTGTCGCCCAGGTGGCCCTGCAGGTTGGGCCACCCGAGGCGCGCATAGAGGGCGCTATCGGGCGGGAAGCCGGGCACCAGGGAGCCGTCGGCATACCACGCATAAAGTCGCATGTCCCAACCGCCCACGACAATCTCCAGGCGGCCATCGCCATCGAGATCGCCGAGCGCCGGCGTCCCGAAGATCGTGTCGCGACACCCGGCGGGCGGAATGGTGTGGTCTTCGGCAAGTTGCGGCCAACCCCGCCTGGCCCGGCCATCGTGGCCCAGGACGATCACCCCTCCCTGCGTACACACATTGGAGTAAATCGTGCCCGCGCCGACAACGACCTCAGCCCAGCCATCGTTATCAATATCGGCCACCGCGGGCGAAGAGGCGATCTCTTGCGCGCCGCCGCTCATCCCGAAAAGCGGCGCCAGATCCACATCCCAGAGCAGGACGCCATCGTTGCGAACAGCAACGACATGCCCGTTGTTAGTCACGGCGACGATATCCGGCCGGCCATCTTTGTTGAGATCCGCCAGCACAGGCGAGCCGATGTGGCAGTCCGTATCGCTGGCTGACCATGGGCAGCCTTTCTTGGGCAAATTGTAGGTCCATTTCGGAGCCACGGCGCCGGTTGTCCCCTGCGGGTCAACCGGCGACGACGCGGGGGCCAACCCAGGCACGAACAACGTCAGCACGATCACAGCAAGTGAAACCCAGGACAACGGCGCCATATCTCATCCTCCCACCACACCATTTACACCAAAAGGTCATGGCCGCAGCGTCATCGGCAGATAGATAGAGTGAATCTGATCGGCAATAACGAGCGTGACCGGGACATCCGATACCGGAACCGGCGCGCCAGACATATCGGTCGCAGTGAACCGCAACGTCGAACGATACGTGCCCTGCGCGAGATTGTCCGGCCAGGCCAAAGTGATCGTAGCCGGCGTCGTGCCGACATCGGGCGTGAGGGTGGCAAAATTCCAGGGCGGATCGAGCCTAGCCGTCCACTGCAAGGGGTCTTCGGTGCCCAAATTGCTCAGCCCGATCTCCACATACGTCTTGGGCCCGTTCTGTTCCGCCATCACCGATACACCTTCGGTCACAGAGGCCAGGTGGGGCGATATCTTGCTGTCGGCGAACTGCAAGCGAAGCGCCGTGCCGTCGGGCCAGTTGAAGTCGCTGCCTGCGGGCAAGGCCGGCGCGATCCCGCCGGTGTGGAGGCCGCCGAACTTGTCCAGGAGGAAGTAGCCGCGCTCGTCCTCTGTCAGCGCGAAATCGCGCGCCCAGTCCTCGCCGATATGCGGCGTGTAGTTCGGCGCCAGAGCGGGCGCCGCCCCGCCGGCATGGAGCTGGCCGTAGCGGTCCAGCACGTAGTAGCCGTCGCCGCTCCTGGTCAGCTTGATGCGCAGCGCCATGTCGCTGCCGAAGACCGGCGTAGCAGGGATGAGGGGCGTAGCCGTCCCCCCGGTATACACATTGCCGAACTTGTCGAGGACGTACACCCCGCGATAATCCGGCGTTATGTCGAGACTGCGCATCCGGCCATCGCCGAAGGTCGGCGGCAGAGGCGTGATGGGCAGCGCCGCGCCGCTGGCCCAAAGCTGCCCTTTGTCGTTGATGACGTAGTATTCTTCGCCATCCGGCCCCAACGCCAGGTCAAGGGCCGGCGCTGCAGCCGAGACGCTGCCGACGTTCGGGGCGGTCCCGGCCCACATCACAAACCCGGTATGATCCAACAAGAAGTAGCCGCTCTTATCGGGCGTCAGCTTGAACGCAGTCGCGCGCTCCCAAAAGATATAGCCCGGCGGGGGCGCGATCGGCGTTGCAGACCCGCCGGCGTAGATGCCGCCGCCCTGCGCCTGCGTGGCCGCGCGCAACACATAGAAGGCCAGCGCGCTGCCGACCTTGAGCCTGCGGCTGATCTTCTGGCCGAATTGCCCGCTGCCATCGCGGGCCAGCCGCCAGCTGGATTCGATGTAGCCTGGCGTATCCGGCGCGGTGATGGTGAAGGTGAACGTCGCCGTCTGTTGCGGATTGACCGTGACGCCGGACGGCAGATTGACCCGAGCGGGGAAATACGCGGTCGAACCGCTGCTGCTGAGATACGTAGCGCCGCCGGTCCAGGCCGTCGTGCCGGTGTTGCGCACTGTGACGCGCACCTCCTGCCGACGTCCCAGGAGCAACTGATCGGGGATCGTGTGCGAGACGACCTCGGCGTCGTAGGTCTGGCTGACCGACAGATTGCCGCTCCGCTTCAAGTCGTGCTTGATCATCGGCCAGTCCGTGCGCCTGGCAGAGGCGTCGGAGTCGCCGAGCTGCCACATGTAGATCGTGGCGCTCCCGCCCTGGCCAGTCGTCCCGTCGCCGCCGGCCGCGATCAATTCCAGCTTCCCATCGCCATCTACATCGGCGACGGCGGGGGTCGCGTTGATCGTCCATTCGGTGAAATAAGTGTATTTGTTCTGGGCATTGTTGCCCGAACCATCCCAGGTCACCTGCTGCCCCTGCGCGTTGACGATGACGATCTCCCAGCCGCTATTGATGAAGATCTCCAGGTTGCCGTTGGCGTTGGTCGCCGCGTCCATATCGGCCATGATGCCGGACATGGCGAGCGATGTGTAGTTGACGCCGGTGTAGACGCGCGGCCGCATGGGCCAGCCGGAGACGAGCACGCCGTTGCTGCGCCAAGCATAGAGCTGGCCGCTCCAATCGCCCACGACGACCTCCAGCGCGCCGTCGTTGTCAATGTCGGCGATGCCAGGAGAACCGGTGACATGGCCGGCGGTCGAGACCGGCCACCCCGGCAGGTAGTGGCCGAACCGGTCGAAGGCGTGAACCTTGTAGGCCGCGCTGCCGGGATTGTAGAACGAACCGCCGCCGATCACGATATCCAGGTAGCCATCCCCGTTCAGGTCGGCCAGGGCGGGATACGACTCGAAGTTGGCCGCGACATAGACCGGGAAGCCGGGAAAGAGGGAACCATCGCCCCGAAAGACATAAAGCGCGCCGCCGTCAATCGAGCCGAAATAGGAGCTGTAGTGCGCATCCACGCCGACGACTACTTCGGGCAGGCCATCGCGATCCAGGTCGCCGATGGCCGGGGACGACCAGACGGTGTCGAAGACGTGCTGCGGCCAGCCGGCGACAGCCCGGCCGTCGTGGTGCCAGGCATACACGCGGTGATCGAAACTCCCCGCGATGACCTCCAGGTCGCCGTCGCTGTCCAAATCAGCCACGGTCGCCGGGGTGGCGATGCCATCGGTGTAATCAGAGTGCTTGGCAAAAGTCAATTGCGGCCAGCCTGTCGCCAGTTGACCGTCGTGGGTGAGGACGATCATGCCGCCGTTCTGGTTTTCCTGGGGCGTGGTGCCGATCGGCACGACGACCTCGTTCCAGCCGTCGCGATCCAGGTCGGCGATCAAGGGCGCGCCCCGGATCGTGGTTGTGCTGGCATTGCGCGCCACGCCATTCAGCGCCGAACTGGTATCGAAAGACCAGAGCAGCGTGCCGAGGACGCTGTCGGGTTTGACCGCGTGAACCCAGCCGTCGCTCGTGCCGACGACGATCTCCAGATAGCGGTCGTGGTCGAGGTCGCCGACCGCCGGGGCCGCGTACTGCACGCGGGCGCTCGGCAAGACGGCCTTCATTTCCAGCGGGGCCTTGCGGATGCCGGCGGTCACACCAATCTGCGCCTGCGCCGGATATGCGCCGACCCCATATCCGCACAGCAGGAAACCCAACAGCGCGATCATAGCGACACGCGCCTGATGAAAACGAAACCCAAAACGCCTGAACCTGCCCATCACTCGCCTCTCCAATCTGTACACAGTCCGTTCCTCTCCGCAATCATATCCGTCTATACTTATGTTAGCACAGAACGCACGAGGGCACAAACTGGGTAGCAAGAGGGGTAGTAGAACAAAATGCTCAGCGGGGTGCCTGCGGGAGATCAATTCAGGCGGGCACACCAATCTACGGATGCAGGTTGGGATCTTCTATCGCCAGCCTTTGGGCCTGTACGGCGCGCAAAAGGTCAACATCAGCCGAGACGAGAATGAGCAGCGGGAACCGCCGGCAATCATGTGATCGGGCTGATCGCACAAAACCTGCACCCAGGCAGTTCCCGTCTCTATCGCATAGCGTTTGACCAGAGCACCCGTTTCCCGGTAGAAAGTCGCATTCACCGGTCTTCCACCCACTCCGGACCGCGTTCGGCGATGATCACTTCACTGAGCGGCTTGCCCTGGATATACAGCGTGCTGTGCGCGGGCATCGGCGTTTCACATGGGTCCCGACGGTAGTGTTACGGCAGCCAGGCAGTGCAGCGTTGACAGGGCGGATAACATCGCATTGAAACAGGCCCATGCAGTGCAAAGCGGTTACCGCGCGTTCACCGCAAATAGATCCGCCGCACCCTCAGCCCCAATGCGCGGTTGTCAGCGTTGATGCCCAGGTCCTTTGGCGAGCGGACCGGTTCGACCCGGATGTGACAAGTAATTTCTTGCGGGCAAGGCGTTTCTTGGGCGATCGGCGCACTGATTGTACACCATTCATCATCAACTATGCGGCAGCGAGTTTCTTCACCGGCCCTGGCCTGGACGGATACAACTACTGGTCCCAGGGTTTTGCCCATACCGTTAGCCTCGATAACTAACTCACTGGCGCCGCTCGCAGGCCAGGCCAGGTTCACATACGCGTCTGCAGTCGTCCAACGCGCCATGCCATCAACGAGTGGTTCGACGTCCCACCAGCCATAGCCGAGATGCCCCACGTCATTGACGCCCATACGAATATCGCTGTCTACCACGCGACGCAGGTTTAATGAGGCGATGTAGAGCCACCCGGGGTAATAGAAGCGCCGATTGGCTCCACGCCGGGCCAGAAGAAACAGATTGTCTCGCCGATGTCGCCACAATCGCTTGATGGCGCTGAACAGCCGGTTGGTCGGTTCGTAGTCCGCGATCTCTAAGCGCTGCACCGTATAGCCACAGCCGCGCACCAGATCCACGAGCTCGCCGCAACCATATTCCCGTTGATGCCGGCCATAAACGCCATGCCCGGAGTATGGATGGAATATGTTGCGTTGACCCCGCAGAATATCTACCATGTTTTGCAGCCGAAAAACGTTCGGGGTTGTGATCAATAGGTAACCATCAGGTTTGAGCACCCGATGTAGTTCCACTAACGCAAACGTCGGGTCTTGCGTCAAGTGTTCGATGACCTCACAGAACAAGACCGCGTCGAAGGTATTGTCGGGATAGGGCAACGCGTCTTTCTCGATGTTGAGATTGACGAAGTTGCAGACATAGGTCTCGTTGTACTTTGTACTGGTCAGTCTTTGCTGCCCGTAGCGCGGGTGATCTTCGCCGAAAAAGTTCGTTGTGTAGATCCGATAGCCCCGAAAGCGGTGTAACAGCAGAGTGGTATAGTAGGGATGCCCACCGATCTCCAATAGGCGTTGGTCGGGGCGTTCGGCAGGGGGCGTCATACCTGCCGTGATAATGAAGCGTCTTAGTGCATGATTGACATAATTTACGCCCTCGGCCGGAGAATCGGCGAAGGAATCGAAGCTGAGGAGGTAGTCGCGCACCCTTTCGCTATCGGTCAACTGAAAAGTCGCCGCGCGCACATCAGGCGTCCCGGGCCAATGAATCCGCTCAAAACGACCCGGGAGGCTATCGTCCGCCGAGGCCTCTGAAATGGCGACCCCCATTGGCTCAACGCTTTGTTGCAGCATTAACGGTGCTTCCTCGAGATGATAGAATCGCTCGCCTGGGGCGCGCATTGCAGCGCCACCCGCGTCAACCACTCCACAAATCGCTGCTCCACCACCTCCCAGGCGTAGTTCTCCTGGACGTAACGCTGGCCCTGGCGGCCGAGCTGGCGGGCCAGGCCCGGTTGGGTCAGCAGCAGGGTCAGCGCGGCCGCGAATTCTTCGTAGCTGCGGTAGTAAAGCCCGCCGTTGCTGCGCTGGCAATGGCCGCGCGTCACGTCGCAATCGCCGTTGACGAGCACCGGTACGCCCAGGCCGAGCGACTCCAGCAGCACGAGCGACAGACTCTCCATGGTGGAGGGCAAGACGAGCGCGCGGGCGCGCGCCATCCAGTCATACGGGTCATCCTTCAGGAAGCCGAGCGCGACAATATCGGGGTGCGGGGGGATCGGCATGGTCGGTTTGCCCACCAACACCAGTTTGACGGCGCTGCCGGTCTCGGCTTTGTAACGCGTGAAGTAGTCGAAAAGCTGATCGCACCCCTTGCTGGGATCCACCCGGCCCACGAAGATGATGTAATCGTCGGCCGGCGAGAGGCGAGGCTGGCCCGCGAAGATCTCGGCGGACGGCGCAGCCGCGATGCGCGCCAACCGCTGTGCGTCAATCCCGTTGCCGAGCACCCGGCCGGGGATGTGCTCGTTCTTGAACAGCCGATGAATCAGGCGGCGTTCCTCCACGGTGTTGAAGACGAACGCGCGCGGCAGGTGGAACAGCGGTCGGTAGATGCTGAAGCGGATCCACGGATCGTCGTGCGCAGTCGCCAGCAGCACGCTCTTATGCGGGACGACCTGCAAGCCCAGGAAAGTCGAGGCGTACAGGTAGGTCATGAAGAAGAAAAGGTCGTAGTGCGGCTCGCTCAGGTCGAGATAGCGCAGCAAACCGGTAGAGATGGGGCCTTGCAGTTCCATCCAGCGCATCTCGTCGAAGTAGGTGCGCGGCCGCCCCAGGATTTCAGCGGTGAAGCGGTTGAACTCGGCCATGTCCCGCTCGCGATCTACCGGGAAACGGCGCACCGTGATGCCGTTGATCCGTTCGGCGCCCGCGGAGTAGACGTTGCGCCAGGTGTAGTGATCCTCCGCGCAGGTGGTGAGCACCTCGACGTGCATGTGGGCCGCCATCCGCTCGGCCAACTGGCGACAGTGCACCTCGGAACCGCCGTTGATCTCCAGCCCATAACGCTGAACGACGAAGGCCAGGCGCATCGCAGCCCTATCCCCGTGCCGTCGCAGGTGATTGATCGCCCAAGGCAGCCGCCCAATCGCGCAGCACGCCGCGCAACGCTTCGGCCAGCGCGTCGTCGGTGAACCAGGGCGCGCGGCGCAACGCATTGGCTTGCAGCCGGGCATAGGTCTGCGGGTCGTCCCAGACGGAGGCGATCAGGCGGCCGGCGCTGGCCGGATCGGTCTTGTCAATGGTCACGCCCGCGTCGCCGACGTTCTCCGGCATGGGCGGCGCGCCCGCGTTGATCACCGGCAGGCCGAAGAACATCGCCTCGCCCGACGGCACGCAGCAGTTCTCCCAATCCGACAGGCTGATGAGAAATTTGGCGTGGCGATACATGGTCGTCAGCGCCGCGCGGTCACTGATCTTGCCGGTCATCTGCACGCGGTGGCCGATGCCCAGGCGCTTGATCTCGTTGCGCACCTGCTCCGCGTAAGTCGGCATCACGTCGGCGCCGCCGACCAGAAACAGGCAGACGTCCGGCTTATGCCGGTTCACCTCGGCGAAGACGCGCACGATACTCAATACATCCTTCTGCGGCACGATCCGGCCTACAAACAGGATGTACTCCAGCCTGCGCAACAGGTCGGCCAGTGCCTCATCTTCTTTCAAGCCGAAGAAAGCGGTGTCTACCGGCAGCCGGACTTTGGAAAAACGGGTATAGCCGGCCGGTTGCAGATCCCAAAGCCCGTTATCGGCATGATAAATGCACCAGTCAAAGACTTTGCTGTAGACCGGCAGCGCCTTGATCGCCTTGTCGCACAGCGCGGCCAGCCGGGGATCATCGCGCATCAGGTGCACCGGGGTGACGCCGTGGTAGTCCATCACCTTGAAGTCGGGGCTGCGTTCCAAGACGGCGAAGTTGTCGCTCCAGATCGAGTAGTGGAACCACAAGATGTCGTTGCCGGTGGGCCGATAGGCGGCGGTCAGGCGCGCCGGGTGACGAAAGTCCGGATCAATGTAATCGGCGTAGAGACGCACCGACACGCCCAACTGGCCGAACACCCGTCGCAGGCTGACCATGTAGTTGCCGATGGCGTCCCCACTTGTCAGCACGGGGGTCATCATGTGGATACGCATGGTCAACGGCCCCCTCCTTCCAGGCGCTGTAGCCGCTCTTCCAGCGCCTGGACGCGACGCGTCAGGCGCGCAACCTCATCGGCCGTATCCGCCTGATCCAGACTGCGCACGATTTCGTTCAGCACGCGGACGACATGAGTGTTGAAGCGCATCTGCGCCTCGGCCAGGCGATTGACGTAGAAGATGACCAGCCCGTGGAAGACGGCGCGCGCCCGCTGCCACAGCCCGCCCACCACCGGCAGCCGGCTGGGGGTGAGGTAGGGCGCTACATAGAGCCGATCATAGTCCTGGTTCGCTGCGTGCAACTCCTCGTAGAAGCCGGCGTCGAAGGCTGCGGCCGTTGTCTCCGTGGCCGCGGACGGCTGGCCGCCGCGCTGCCGCGCCAGGTGTTCCCGGATCTGGCGCATGATGACATCGATGTCTATCATTTCTTCGGCAACCGGAGCTTCCGGAACAGGAGATGGATCGGTATTCATAGGCCAAGCATTCCTCAATCGGCGGTTTGCTGCAAAATGCAGCGATAACGTTCTACAATGACCGGCCAGGCAAATTGCGCCAGCGCATAGGCCCGGCCCTGCTGGCCCAGGCGCCGCCGCAGGCCGGGCTGCGCCAGCAGCAGATTGACGCAGGCTGCGAACTCGGCATAGTCGGCGAAGTAAAGGCCGCCGTTCGCCTGGCGCACGAAGTCGGTCGTCACTGCGCACGGTTCATAGACCAGCCCGGGCGTACCCGCCACCCACGCTTCCATCAACACGAACGAGAAGCTCTCGTAGCGCGAAGGCTGGCACAACACCAGTGCCGCAGCATAGGCGTCGAACAAGTCCTTGCGCGACAGCCGGCCCAGATCGTGAACGCCCTCGGCCGGGTCAACCCGCGCAGGCAGCGCGCCGCCCCCAACGAACACCAGCCGAAGATCCTCTTCGTATTGCCGCCGATACATCCGATAATAGTCTAGCAGCAACTGAATGTTCTTGCCGGCGTCCTTGCGGCCGGCGTACAGGATGAACGGCGCCGCGATGCCGAATTTGCGACGAAACGCGGCCGCATCGCCCGCGTAGTCGCTGTCTACCCCGGCGCCGACCAGGTACATCGGCTTGTCGCCGATGGGATACAGCCGTTGCGCCAGCGCCATCTCCGGCCGGGACAGGAACAACAGCCCGTGCACCTGGGCAAACATGTCGCGGTAGATAGCCATGTGCGCATAGGCCTCATCGTGCAGACACGGCATCAGCCAGGAGCGCTCCGGGCAGACTTGCACGCCCCAGTACGTCGTGCCGAACATGTAGGGCAGGAAGCAAAAGATATATTCGGCGCGATGCCGGCCGATGTAGGCCAGCAGTTCGTCGCTGCCGATCATCTCCCGCATGAAGACCGCCTCGTCGGCGGCCGAAACCGTCGCCCCGGCCATCAGGCGCACGTTGATCGCATCGAACGCAGCCCGGTCGCGCGGCCGGCGCACGGGAAAGCGACGCACAGGCACGCCGTTGACCACCTCCAGGCCGGGCCGATAGTGATCATGGCCCCAATCGCTGTAGACATCGCGCGCGCAGGTGGTAAGCACCTCGACCGGCAGGCCGGCCGCGACCAACTCCTCGCATGTGCGCCGGGCCAGCGCCTCCGCGCCCCCCGGCGCGTCGGGGCCGTACCACGGCGTGACGAAGGCCAATCGGGTCGGTTCGCTCATGGCTTATCGGAAGGTGGAGGCGCGTTCTGCAGCCGCAGCGCCGCCACTTCCCGGCGCAGTGCGGCCACCTCGCGACGCAGCGCCGCGATCTCCTCGCCCAGATCGGCCGATCCCCCCCGGTCGAGGTCGGCCACCAGGCCGCGCAGCGCCGCCACGATCTCCCGGTTGAACACAGCCTGCACGCCCGCCAGCCGATTCACGTAGTACACCGCCAGGTCATGGGCCGGCCGGCGCACCTTCTGCCACACGCCGCCGATCAGCGGAAGATGCGGCGGGGAGAGGAACGGCTCCACGCGCACCGTGTCGAGCGCCGCGCCGGCTTCCTCCAGCGCATCATAGACCGCGGGCGAGAACCGATCGCCGCGCGGCGGCGCGGCGACGCCCCCGCGGGCGCCCTGCCGGGCATCCAGGTGGCGTTGGATCTGCGCCAAAAGCTCCTCGACCGGTTCGTCGGCCATCCTTGCTCCCCGTTATTGTGCGGAACTCATCGCACGATCATCCATCGCGCCCGGGCGACGGTCATTGCGGTCGGCGTCTGCGCGGCAATCTCCTGCGATGACAGCGGCGATGAAATCCAAGTATCGTCGCGCGGCGCCGGCCAGGCTGTGCTCGCGCTGCGCATATGCGGCCGCGCGGCGGCCGATCTCGGCCCGCAGCGTCGGATCGCCGGCCAACCGTCGCATCGCCGCGTACACCGCCTCTCCGTCGTTGGGCGTCACTTTGACGCACACATCATCGGGCAGTTCGGCGTACCAGCCATGATCCGAGACGATCACGGGCCGGCCGGCCGCCAGGCCGCGCAGCGCCGTGGCCGAGGTCTCGCCGATCGTCGGGTAGCGCAGATTGACCAGCACATCGGCGGCCGCGATCCAGGCCACGAAATCCGCCTTGTCCGCCAGATAGCCGGTCATGGTCACTGCGTCGCCCAATCCGTGTTGGGCCAGCCATGCCGGCAGATCGAGGTCGTGCTGCAGTTCGTCGCCGACCACCACGTAGCGCGCCCGAGGATAATCCGCGCGCAGCCTGGCGAAAGCCTCTAACGCCAACGTGAGTTGCTTGCTCGAGATCACCTGCCCGGCGCTGACGAAAAGGAGCGCGTCGGGAGGGCATCCGAGCTCGGCCCGCGGCCGCATCGGCCCAGCCGGCAGAGCGACCGGCGCCGGCGCCACCGCAACCGGCAGACGCGGCCGCGCCGCTCGAATCTTGTCCGCCACATACCGGCTGTGGACGATGACGCCCAGGCTGCGATCCAGGACGCGTTCGTTCAGCGGCGCGGCATAAAACGGATGCGCGGCTTCACCCCGGGCGATGCGATACGCCAGGTCAACGCCTTCGACGCCAAGCGCATAGCCCAGTTCACGCACATAGCCTGCAAAATCGCCGCGCGGGATCGTGCGCGTCGCCACGAAGTGGTGCAAGCTGTAGTCATGCAGCACGGTGACGCCGCCGTAGCGCAGCAATACCGGATAGATCGCCTCGTGGCAGAGGCTATCTCCCATCTGATAGAGGGCGATGTCATACTGCCAATGCATCTGGCCGAAGTCGGCGACCGACCGCACCTCGAAGGCGCAGCGGAGGTCGGCGGCGACCTGGTCCGGCTCGGCAACGAACAGGGTGATCTGCGCAGCCTGCGCCAGATAAGGCAGCAGTTCGGCGCTGTAATCTGCAATGCCGCTGTGCGTCGGCGGCAAGGGACTGAAACAGGCGATCCGGCGCAACTCAGCCATCACCGATCCACGTTGATCTCAGATATCGCAAGCTGCCACTTCTCCGCAATGATGCGGGTGGGTTTGCGGTCGTAAGTGTGCTCCAGAATCAGCATTTCGATATGCTGCTCCGTGGCCGGCCCCAGCATCGCCCCGGCCAGCGGCCAGGCCGACCTTTCGGGCACGGCCGCCCAAAAGACGCGGCGTCCGGCGCGCTGCCAGCTGCGCATCATTTCGGTAAAGGCTTCCCGATTCAGGGTGTCGGGAGCCCGCAGAGTCAGGACATCGTGGCCATAAATGAAGTGCAGCGGCGTGCCCAGGATATCGCCCGCGCCGACCGCCGCGCTGTCGCCGAAGATCACGATGGCCCGTGAGGGCAACATCGCGGCAAACCGGTCGAACTGACCGATCACGCCCCGATAATCCACCTGGCTGACGAACCCACGCGCGCCCCATATTATACCCGATAACCAGATAACCGTCAACCCGGCGCTAACAAACCAGCGTATTTTGCCCTTCAGATTGCAGCGAAGCCAGTGAATCAGATATGCGGCGGCAACGATGAAGAACGGCAGGACGACCGGCACGTAGCGGCGCATGGCATAGATCTGATGGGGATTGGCCTGGATCCGCCATAAGTAAAGAAAGGAAAAGAAGAGGCCGACCGCCAGCAGGAACGCAGTGCGACGATCCAGTTCTTTGACCAACAGCCAACAGGCGCCTGCTACCCCCAATGCGATGCCCCCCGGCCCCAGATACCAGCCCAGGCGCAACAGATTCTCGTGATCCAGGTTCGGGATCGCGCCGCCGCCGTACCAATAGGCAGATGTCCTGACCTGACTCCACTGCGGCCGCAGAAAATAGCCGTAGAACGCCGCCCCAAGGAGGAGGAGCGCCGCAATCGTAACCCACAGTTGACGCCGCGCTGCGATCGCAGAAAAGAGCCGCCGGCGCAAGGCCGGCCGCCACACGCCCAACAGGCAGATCACGGCCGTCAGGCCGAGCAAAATCGCGGCCGGAAGCCAGAACTGGCGCAGCAAGCGCAGGCCATAGCCGAACAGCCCATAGAAATAGGGGCCGCTGAAGATCGCGCCGTGCGCCAGCGAATGGCCGGCAAGCAGGCTGAAGGGGCCGAAAAACCACAGGCCCTGGCGGAGGCTGCCCCGCCTGCGCCACAGCCAGAAGGCGACGCCGATCGGCAAGAGGAGCAGCGGATACATGTCAATGCGCACGAGAAAAACCTGACCCAGCGCGGCGCCGGCCAGCGCCGGCCAGATGCCGGCCGGCGCGCGGCCTTCCAGCCAGGCGATCAACGCCCAGAGGCCGGTCCACAGCAGGTACTGCGTCAGCATCTCCGCGGTGGG
>JBBIKA010000038.1:0-6861 GCA_037445695.1 Chloroflexota bacterium | reverse complement strand
CGGATCGCGGATCAGGATAGCGCCCGTCCTGGCGATATTCGCCCCCAAATTCACGTAGACGCCGGCATCAGCGCCGCCGGTGATGAATTCATGGGGCCGAAAGAAAAGCCACGAGGCCAACACCAGCCACAGGAGCAGCGCGGCCAGCTCCCAATAGCTGAGGCGCAAGGGCATCGGTGGAGCCGGGGACCGTCCGACGCGGCGCCGCCATATCCCCAGGGCCAGCACGATTCCGCCCCACAGCACGGCCAGGCGCAGCAGGGAGAAGGCGCCCAGTTCGGCCAACAGCAACGCCGGCCAGCCGATGAGCAGGACGCCAACTGCCAGGCCCGCAAAGATAAACTCCGGCGGATCGTCCCGGAACCGTTTGCCCCACAGGGAGATCGCCAACGCGCCCGGCGCCAGGGCAGCCAGGGGAAGCACAAGGATCGAAAGCACCTCGAAAACCGTCACCTGCCCGCTCCGTTGTCCACATCTCGCTGCGGCGCCGACGCGGACACGGAGGCAAGTCGTTTGCGTATCTGGCCCAGCTGCACTCGCATCTCGGCGAGGTCATGAATAGCCTCGGATTGTTCCCGATCCTGGGCGATCAACCAGGCGCCCAGGTCATGAAGCCGACCGTCATAGGCGCCGACCCGGCGCTCGATCTCGCTCAGTCGCGTTTCCTGGCTGTGGAGCTGTTCGGCGATGCTTCTGATCTGTCCGGCGACAAGCGCGTTGAACTCGTTCTGCTGCGCGATCAGCGGCCGAACATACCACTTGGTCGAGACGCTGTTCCACGTCGCGCGAAACCAGGCGATGAACGGGCCGATCAGCGGCAGCCGCGAACGAAAGGTCGGCTCCTGGAGGGCACTCTTTGCTTGCAGACGTTCGAGATCGTGCAAGTCTGTCATGCGTTCCGTCCTCCGCTCTCCCTGACATGACCTTCACTCCGGTCGGCCTCCCTGGTCTGCAGCGCGCCGACCGACCGCGCCGGCGGCTGGCTCTCCACTCCATGGCGCCAGCGACACGGAATATAGACCATGCCGTCCTGACGTTCCCATTGGCCGGGGACGACCGACAGCGTACACATCCGATGCCAGTGATCGTAGGGGTGAGTGACGTACCGATCATAGACTGCGACCGTGACATCGTAGCGGCCGTTCAACAGTGGCAGCGCATCCACGATGTAGTCCACGTAGCCGCGGCCCTGGACGGCCGGCAGGTCAAACCTGCTCCAGACCGTATTCGGGCCGTTGATGCGGTGGCCCTGTTCATCGTAGAACGAAATGCCGAACGCGGGCTGCTCCACCCTCTGTGCGGCATGGTACCACATGCGGATGACGAACGGCGTGCCCGTCGCGATCACCGTTGTGCTCCGGCCCTCGCCGTCGAACATCTCGACGTGTTCGATGCGCACTTCGCCGGACCCCCAACGGGCTTCGTTGGTCGTTTCTTGGACATCAGGTGTTGCCTCTGCCGGGGAGGCCTCCTGCGCGGCGGTCTCCTGGCGGGTCGTCGCTTCGGCCCGGCTCTGCTCCTCCTGCCAGATGGCGGTTAAGTAGCGCGTGACGACCTCGGCCGGCGAGCCATCCGCACGGAGACAGCCATCGTCGAGCCAGAGCGCCCGATCGCAGAGCATCTGCACGGTATTGAGGTCATGCGAGACCATGACGATGGTCGCGCCGCCGGCCTGGATTTCACGGATCCGCCGCAGACAGCGGTCCTGAAATGCCTGATCACCCACGGCCAGCACCTCATCCACCAGCAATATCTCCGGCTGAAAGGCCGTCGCCACCGCAAAACCCAGTCGCATCAGCATGCCGGAGGAGTAGTTGCGCACCGGAACGTCAATGAAGCGTTCCAGTTCGGAAAAGGCGATGATCTCGTCTATTCGGCGGTGAATAAAACGACGGCTGAGCCCCAGGATCGAGCCGTTCAGGGCGATGTTCTCGCGGCCGGTGAGATCGGGGTGGAACCCTGCGCCGAGCTCGAGCAGGGCCGCCACCCGGCCGTTGATCGTCAGAGCCCCCGTCGTCGGTGACAAGATGCGCGCAATCAGCTTGAGCGCAGTGCTCTTGCCCGATCCATTCGTGCCGATCAGCGCGACCGACTCACCGGTTTCCACCCGAAAAGAGACATCGCGCAGCGCCCAGAAGCTTTCCGGCCGCACGCGCGGCTTGCGTCGAAAGGCATTGACCAGCGCGCCCTGCCACGACCGGGGCCGCTGGTAGTCCAGGGTGAATTTTTTGGAGACGTCATGGAATTCGACTGCTATGGTCATGGCTGCCCACTGCGGCCGGTCAAGCGGAGTTCATACACCGTGAGCGGCGTGTCTATCTCACGCAGGGTGTAGTGCTGTTCGATCGCCGGGTAGAGCGACCCAAAGAGCTTTTCATCATCTTTGACCAGATAAATCGATCGGCCAGATGCCATGAGCTGGTCAATGGCCGCCAGCACGAGCCGGTTGCGCGTTGCCAGGTCTGGCGCCTTGATACGCCGGTAGTTCAGCACCGAACGCTCACCATAAAGAATAAAAGTATCTGCCAGGTTGTATGCCAGCACAACTGAATTCGGGGCCAACGCCTGGGCCGTCGCCCGCGTAAGGTTGACCGCATTAGCTGTGCCGGCATTGCGCTGGACTAGCTCCGGTATTGTTTGCTGCACCAGACCGCCGAGGCAGATCAGCCCCGTTGCCGCGATCAAGAGCGCTTGCACGGCCGGTCGGCGCAATCGCGTCACGAGCCAGGCCAGAGCCGCCGCCGCCAACAGGTATCCGCCGGCCAACGCCGGCAGGAGATAGCGCATATTGATGAATTGCCTGGGCGTAAAAACACTAACGGCATAGAGCCCAATGTTAGCGCATCCCAGCAAAGCCAGGAGCCAGGCCAATGCATGGCGCCGATACAACAGCAGTCCTAAAATCGCCAGCAGCACCCAAATGTGCATGTCGCGCCAGAGCCCCTGGACGATCGCCTGGCTGCTGATGTCATTCCAGGGCGGCGGCGCCTTGACGAACAGATATTTCAGCGAGAAGAGCGGAAAATCGTACAGGCTCTGGCCCCATGGCTGATAGGCGTTGGCCAGCGCGCTCCCATAGGCGCGTGCCTGATAGATCAGCAGCCCGATGACACCCGGCGCGGCCCCTGAACTCATCCAACCGAATCCGAGCGCCCGTTCCCGGCCTCGGGCGACCAAGAGGTGGTGCACCAATATCAAGCCCACAAAGACGATATTGATGAACTTAAAAAGCACCACCAGGCCCAGACACAGGCCGCTCCCCACGTAAAGGAGCCTACGCGCCGACTTCTGAGCGATGACGTACAGAGCGATCGCCACCAGCAATAGCGCCAGGCTGGGGCCATCAGCCCACAACGAAGTGGCAAAGGTAGCCGTTACCCGCGAGGTTCCGATCAGCAGCACGGCAAAGACGCTGCCCCAGGCGCCGCCCAACTGATAGCCGAGCACGGCCGCCGCACTCAAACCCAGGCCGGCCAACAGAGGAGGCGTCAGGTAGAGCCAGCTCAAGCCGGCCACGCGATAGACCGCGGCCAGGATCAACGAAAAGCCCGGCGGGAAAACCGAGTATGGCTGCGGATCGCCGGGCGCCCGAATTTCAAACCCATGGGGATTAAAGTAAGGGCCGATCTCAGCGTTGTTGGCGTCATAGTACTGAATGCTGGCCGATTCAACCAACGCCCGGCCCAGGAGAACCATGCTGCTCGGATCCCAGGGAGGCGCTTCCCGTTCTGCGAAGACGCAATAGAAAGCCGTGAAACCGCCGATGAGCAGAACAAGGATCAGCCGAAAGCCAGGCCGCACAGATCCGACCAACTTCTGCCAGAATACAATCACGTGTAGACGCCTGCCGCATGGATGTCTGCGAGAGCCACGCTTACCGAACCCTAACGAAGCATAACCGGCAAAAAAACCCCGTAACGATACACGGTTACGCTCCCCGCTATGACATTGTCCGCCTCATCTTCTTCGGCGACCATATTGCTGCTGTCGAGCCTGGCCCAAAACGGATGGACGCCCGCCGACAGGCCGTCCCAGCGGACGGTGACCCGTTGCGCCCTGACGCTGCATCCCCGCAGTGTACCGACGAAAACGATCGAACCGATCGGCTGGGAGAGTTGACTGTCGGCATAGAACATAATCGTGAACGGAATAGCACTGTCCGTGCTGCCGTTATTCAAAATATCCACCCAAAGTTCGGCCGTCGCCGTCCCCCCCGCCGGGCCGATGTAGCCGGGATAGCCGCCCACGGCTATCGGTCGGAAGTTGATGGTCGCTTGCCGCGTTTCGACAGCATCCCTGAACTGCTCGCCGGCGCCAGACAACGAACCCAAGCTGGCGCTCAACAGGTTGCTCACATACCCGGCACCGGCATGATACGCTGAGAACCACATCCAGCGCTGTACCAGGCGATCCTGATCCAGCCCATAGCCCAGATCGGGGTTGGCCGCGGTTTCCAGATACTCAAACGAGCGCAACATAAATGTGTTGACGCGTTCGGGCGTGAAGCAATTGCCGTATTCATCCTGCAGAAAACAGCCCGCCTCATCTATCTCATAGGGGTACAACAATGAGTACTCAGAGATGATGAGCGGTTTTTGTTGCTGCCCGTGTTGTTTCATCCACGTGCGCATTGCTACAACTTGCTCGGCAAACACGGCCATGTCGTCGTGCTCGGCGAAGCAATAGACCCCCGGATCACTGCAACGATTCGGGTCGCCGCCGCTCTCTCGGATCGCCAGGGCCGGATCGGTACCGAGTGCGATATTAGCGATCCCGTTCGGGTTACCGTCCGGCAGAGCTTCGGGCAAGATGTAGAGATGCATGTTCCAGATATCTACCGGCATGTCCACGCCGTATAACCGCCGGTATTCCGCCCAGACTTTGTCCAGGTATTGCAGCCGCCCTGGCGTCACCTGAACCAGACCGGCGTTCGCGACCTGCGCCGATGGGTCACGTTGCTTGATGAAATGGTACGCGTCGTGATAAGCGCGAGCGTAGACTTCAGGGTAAGTGTCATCCTGCACCGGCCCCAGACAATTCTCCGGATTCGGCCCGCGATCCGGCTCATTGCCGACCAACCAAAGCGCTCCGGGCGCCTGGCGGATGAGCGCGCCCAGTTCACCTTCGGTAAGCGCCGGTCGGGTCGTATAACCGTCCAGATAGGTACAGCCATTCTTATTCTGCCTGACACGTATCACCTGGACGAACTCCGCCGCGATACCGGCCGGCGGCGCATGCGCGCTGAAATCCAACGTCCAGCCGGCCCGCCAGGTCGGCAGCCATTTCGTTTGCCCCCCGAAGGCGACAACGCCGTAACGGCAGAGGGGCGCCAGCGGCTGTTTGTAGTCACGATACACAATGGGCATAAAAGCCGTCGCGGGCGACGTGCTGCTCAACACAACAGAGGATGAAATACTTTGAGGCGCGGCCGCGGCGACGGCAGGCAAGGACTCCTTTAGAACGGATGGCGACGCTGCGCCGTTCACCGTCCCTGCCGAAACCAGCGCGATCAGACCAAGCAATATGCCCAGGCCGATCCACCTGAACCACACACGATCAAAACACATATCCCTATCTCCTCATCGCCCGTCCACGCGTGAACAATGCGATAAACCTTTCATCTCCCGGCCCCCAAACACGATCCGTCACACCTCCTCGCCGAACCGATCGCGAAACCGGATGAAAAACCAATATCCGAAAGCCAGCACCGCGAGCGCGGTCACCGCAGTGCGCGACAGGAAATCCAGATCGGTGCGATAGCCCCAATAGAGCAAATCCCGATACGCGGCGATCAATGAAGCCATCGGGTTCAGGATATACATCCACCGATGCACGTCCACGGTCATCCCTAAAAACTGATAGGCCGACGGCAGCGTCGTGATGGGGTAGACGACCGGCGTCAGGAAGAACCAGGCCAGCATCACCACATCCATGATCATGATGGTGTCCCGATAGAAGACATTGAGCGTGCTCAGCACGAGCGCTACGCCGAGCACGAAACACGTCTGAATCAGGATCACGACCGGCAACAGCCACAGCCAGGGACTCAGGGGCGAACGGGAGACCAACAGCACCGCAAACAGAACGAGCAAACCGAGCAAAAAGTTCACCAGGTTCGCCAGCACGCTGCTGATCGTCAATACCTCGCGCGGAAAGTAGACCTTTTTCACCAGATTCGCGTTGCCGGTGATGCTGGTGATACCGACCATCACGCCGGCACTGAAGAAATTCCACGGCAAAAGCCCACACAACAAAAAGATCGGAAACCGCTCTACCCGGCTCGGCATCATCACCGTGAACACGAACATGAAGACGACCATCATGCCGAGAGGATTGAGCAGGCTCCACAGGAAACCGAGCACGCTGTTCTTATAGCGCACTTTCAGATCGCGTACCACCAGGTTGCGGATCAGATCGCGATAGCGCCAAAGTTCGCGTGCATGCACCCACAGGGGTACGTGCAGGCCCGCACCATTGCGCGATACCGGCTGCCCCCTCGGTGCACTGCTCAGTTCCGCAGGACGACCGTCAACAGCCCGTTCAATCCGCGCCGACATCAAGTCTCCGCTCATCCTGCCTCAGATTGTGCGACGTGCACGACCATTGTCTTGTGCAGCAAAGTACGATAGATACCCATGATCTGTTCGCCAGCCACTTGCCAACTAAAAGCCTGGCAAGCGCGCTGGCGCAGTCGCATCCCCACTGCCGCGGCCGCGCCAACCCGTTCCGCGGGCGGATCAAGGACGGCCAACAATTGCCTGGCCAGATCGCCGACATCGCCCCTGGCTGCAAAATAGCCTTCCTCGCCCAGATACTGCCGCGCCACGGGCGTATCGAATGCCACCGTAGGCAACCCCACCG
>JBBIKA010000037.1:0-23321 GCA_037445695.1 Chloroflexota bacterium | reverse complement strand
CGCTCTCCCGCTCTCCCGCTCTCCCGCTCTCCTGCTCTCCCCCTCTCCCGCTCTCCCCCGCTCCCCGTCAGCCCGCGCGCGACCTGGAACGCGGCCAACGCCCAGCCGGCCCAGGCCGTCAGGCCGAGCGGCAGGCCCAGGCCCCAGACGACCATGTTGACGAACGGGAAGACGAAGGGGGTGCGGCTGGCCCACTGGTGGCCGGGCGGATAATCGGCGTCCCCGCGGATGAGCTGGCTGATCTGCGCCATGTTATCGCGGAACTTGGGCGCCAGGCTGAAATCGAGCAGCGAGGTGCCGCCGAACGCGTAGGGCTGCGCGATGCGGAAGGCCGCGATCGTCACCAGCCCCATCAGCAGCAGGCGGAAGAAAGTGGCTTGCAGCAGCGTACTGAGCCAGACCGTCTGGAGCCGACGCGGGGCGGCCGCGCCATTTTCCCGCGTGAGGCTCATCGCCGTATGCCAGTCGTCCCACAGGCGGATGCCGGCCGCCAGCACGGCGATGCCGGCCAGGGGCGCCAGGTTGATGCGGCAGGCCAGGCTGGCGCCCAGGCTGGCGCCCAGGCCCACGTAGCTCTCCCAGCCGCCGTCGCGGCGGCCGTGTTCGCCGCCCTGCGCCACCCGCACCGCGAAATAGAACGCCAGCAGCGCGAAGAAGGAGCCGAAGGTGTCCACCGTGTAGAAGTGCGACTGCTGGAGCGGCAACACCGCGAACGCGTACAATGCCGCGGCCAGCAGCCCAACCTGGCGGCCGTACAAGCGCCGGCCGATCACGAACGCGAGGAACACGCAGCCGAGATCGAACAGCCCTGAGAGCGCCCGACCCACCAGGTGGATGCCGTCGTAGCCCACCAGGTTGAGGGGAGCGCCGCCCTCATTGACCCAGAGCTGGGCGGCCTGGTTGAACTCATGGGCCGCCTCGGCCACCACCCGCACGATGAACAGCGGCAACGTGCCGTAGACGAAGAAGTTGTAGCCCTTGTTGTACGGGCTCATGGGCGACTTCGTGCTGTCGAAGAACTCGCCCAGGCTCTTGGGCAGGCGCAGCGCGTCCGACACCATCGTCAGGAAGCGCTCATCCGGGTGGATGTGCGTGCCCTGGTCCCAGTTGAGATGGGTGAGCCGCAGGTAGGCGGCAATGAGGAGAATGGCGACGAGGAGAGAGCGCGTCGCAACGTCAGTAGATAGCCACTCGCGCATCCGTTCCCGCCAGGCGTGTACCCCGCGAAACGCACGACTCTCTGTCGCATCTTTTGTCGTAGGGATCATGACGTCTCTCTCCACTGGGAGTTTGAGTTCATGCACGTAAATACGCACATCATTACTGCAGCCACCTGAGCTTGATCTCTCTCACATGAATATGCACGTCAAGCGGTGGATTCAACTGCAGGATCTCCAGGCGCAGTTTCTGGACCGCCACCGGAGGATCCTCGAAAATCATCTCGATATGCGGCTCATTCGGCCCCCCGTGATCACGATATTCCTGGGTATAGACTCGCCCCTCGCTATCGCCGCTGCCGTAAAGATGGGCAGTAAGCATGAGATCCATGTGGGCGAAATCGGCGCTCAAGCCGGCCACGGGCCGCGGTTCGGGGAACACGAATTCCAGAATGAACGGATTTGCCTCCAGGCCTCTGGCTAACGTCGCGACATTGCCATCGAACATATCGGCCGGCGAGCCCATATCCAATCTGGAATAGACCAGGTCTATCTGCTGACCATCCAGTTCGAGCACAGTTGCCTCAAGGCCCTTGCGAACAGCCATCTCGCCATCCGCGGCGGCCTGTTGGGGCGGCAGATCGAGGCGCAACGACGCGGCCCTGAAGATCGGTTGCTCGCGATAGGTGTAGAGTTGAGCGGGCAACCAATGCCGGCATGCCGCCAGTTGGGGTGCCGGCAACGCGTCGCGGAAGCTCCAGATCAGAACCGCCGGCTGCTTCAGGTATTGCAGTTGCGTGCACGATAGCTGGTTCACCTCAAGGTAGTGCCAGTTTTGCGGCCGCGCCACCTCTTTGTCTACGAAACGATCCGGAATGGCATAGATCCAGCAGCAGCCAACCATATAAACCTGCGTATCTGCAGGCAATGAATCGGCATAATTGGCGATCAGCCGACCAATGGGGATATCTCCATAGGGAAGGTTGGCGAGATACTCCTTAAAGTACCGTTCTACGTTCAAGGCCAGGATCGCGGCCAACAGGACGGCCAACATAACGACCGACGCGAGCAATCGTCGGATTCGCCGGCGCGCCTCGCCGATCAGCCACCACAAGCCCGACGCGACCAACATATAGACGATCGGCGTGATCCCCAGCGTACGCGAAGCCGAGGGCACTTCGCGCGGCTGATTCACCGCCAGGATCGAGGGCACCTGCAACAGCACGAATGGCGCAAGCCAGAGCGGCATCCACCGGCGCCGTTGCCGATCGGTAAGCCAGTAGAGCACGCCGACCAGGAATAACACCCCACTGAGCGGATCAAGATGAGGAAGGCCGGGGGGATTGCTGCGGAAGATCTCGTCACCGCGCACGTGAAGCGCGAGCAGCGCCTTGACGCTGTTGTTGACCAACAACAGCGATAAATTTCCCCCTTCGGGCCTGATCTTGCTTCCCACATAGCCGACGGTGAAGTTGGCAAGATCGGCACGCACGATGAATACAAAGGGAATGGCGCAGACCAACGCAACCGCGCCGAAGATGCCCAAAGCCCTGGCGGAAACGGCAAACCCCGTCCAACGCAACAGCAAGAGGGTCACAAAGGCCACGCCGGGCAGAACGAATAACTGGGGATACACATACAGGCCCAAAGCCGAAATCACCGAGCAGGCGACCAGGTCTTGCGGCCGATTGAATTTGACATAGCGCACAACAAGCCAGAGGGCGGCGGCCACCAGCAAGGGCGAAATAATCTGCGAATTGCCCAATCGGCTGAACACCAGCAACCAGGAGGAGACGCCAGCGATAAAGGTCGTCAACAATGCAAAATAGTCGTCAACAAGCTCACGACATAGCGCATAAGTGGCGGCCAGCGCAATCAAACTAATGACCACCGAGGCCACCTTTAGCCCTATATAATCCAGGCCAACCAACGCAACGATAGGGGCGATCAGGTAATGATAAAGGGGGCCGGCGCTCAGGTCAAAGCGGGTCGGCCAGCGGCCGGCCAACACGCCCGCCACGTAGTTGCGCACGATCATGATGTCGCCGTAGATCTCGCTTTGAAGCCACTCCAGCTTGAACAGCCGCAAGAACAAAATGAGCCCGATCGTAGCGCCAAGCAAAAGGAAAAAAACAGCCTGCCAGGCCGGCAATTGCCAGGGATCGGCCCCCGGCGGAACCATGAAACGGCCACCCGGCGTACCAGCCTGTAGGATGGGACCACCGGTCTCTGCCGCCGGTATGGTGGATTGGGTCGGCTTCTGGGACACCGGCAGGGGGGTCGCGAGGCCGGTCGTATCGGGCTTGGCCGACGCAGGCAACTCGCCGGGTTGGCGGTGCCGGTCTACAATCACGAGCGCGCCTAGCCCCATCATGGCGAGCGCGCTCAAACCGGCACCCAGCCAAAAGGCCAACGATTGCCGCGCCAGGTGCGCATAAAAACTGGGGCCCACGATCAGGTCGGCGAATCGGGTAGCATCGGCTGCGGGTATCGCGGACCAGGAGGCGCGGCCGAAATCAGCAAGAGCCAAAGCCGCCACCAGCAACAACCAGCCCAGAAACGACCAGGCTCCCGCCCAACGCGCCACGGCCGGTACATACCTGCGCGGCGACCGCAGGTGCGCCACCGCCCAGCGCGTCGGCACGTCCAGGCCGGTTCCTCCTAACATCAGACCGGACACCGTACCCCAGGCCACCAGTCCGGCTGCGACTCCGCTGGGCCGGCCGCCGATCGCAATCCATAGCAAGGCAGTTCCTTCCAGTAAGGCAGGGAGAAGCACCAGGCGGCAGGCGCGGGCCCGCACGGCCCGCCATAATCCGGCGCCAGAAAAGGCCAAGAGCACCATCAGGGAAACCGCCGGCTCGACCACAACGGCCTGCATCATCTGAGCGCCCGGCGCCACCAAGAGCGGCACAAGTTGCACGGCGGCCGCGCCCAGGCCGAGCAGGGCAATCATCCCCGCCATAGCCCCTTCGCGCAACCGAAAGGTGGGCAAAGTTCGCGCGCCTTGCCACTGGAATCCTGCTAAGCCGATAAAAAGAATCAAAACCAAAAGGGTAGCAATAGTCAAGCCCGCGTCGCCGCTTAGAAGCACCAGGGCGAGCGCGAGCGCAGCGGCAGCCACATGACGCGGCCTACGAAACTGCGCGGCCGCCATCATCCATGCGATGGTCCACGGCAACCATACACTGCTGACCACCGGCCCTAGCCGGACGGTTGCCCACCCGCCGATCAGTGCCATCCATACGCGGCTCAGACGCGACCAGCCCCCCACAACCCCCAGCCACCATACCCCGAAGCCGGCGATCAACAGAGCAAGCTGGATCGTTGTGGGCGCGTTGCGTCCGACCCATCTCATGGCGACGACGACAGTTATCAGTTCGGGCCAATTGCGGTCCCAATCCACCTGCGGGCCTTTGCCCGGCCACCCTGGCGGAGAGAAGAAACTGAAGACTTGTTGCCACATCGTTTACGTTTTGCGACACCACACGAACTGATACGCGCCCACGGCGGGCAACGGCTCCTCGTAATACGGCCGCAGCCAGCGCGCAAAGAGCCGACGCTGCCAGTCGAACAACATCCAGCGGCCGCACAGCCGTTTGCTGATCAGGTTCGGCACGCCCAGATAGTGGCTCAAGTCAAAGCGGCGGTGGGCGGCCGGCGAGAAATAGTACGTCTGCTCCTCCACCGTGAGCCCGACCGCCTCCAGGCGCCGGCGCCATTCGGCCGGCGGAACCACGTGATAATGATTCGAGATGCGGTTGAAGAAACGACCGTAGGCCCGCGCCAGGCCCGGCAGCCCCAGCCAACGGAAGACCGTCGCGCCAAGGAGAAACTCCGGGAAGTGCTCACTGGGCAACGTCGTGGCAAAGACGCCGCCGGGCCGCAACACGCGCGCGATCTCGCGCAGCACCGCCGCGTTGTCGGGGATGTGCTCGATCACGCAGTTGCTGACGACCGTGTTGAAGCTGGCGTCCGCGAACGGCAACGCCGTCGCGCTGGCGAACATCACCCGGCGATACACCCCCGGCCGCCGCGCCGCCTCGCGCAGATCGCGGGCGAACACGTCAATCCCCACGTCGAGCGGCAACTGCTCGTAGGCAATGGATGCGAAATGCCCGTCGCCGCAGCCGATGTCGAGCACCGGCGGAGTCAGCGGCACGCGGCCCATGAACTTGCACTCGACCGCGCGCAAGATCGCGCGGTGGGGGGCCATGTCCCGAAGCTGCTCGACCAGATAGTCTCGCGTCAAGCCCGCTTCTCCTCGAACAGCTTCTCGTACGCGTCCACCGTGCGCGCCAGCTCGAACATGCGCATGATCTCCGCACGCGGCTTAATGTAGGCCGGCCGATTGCGCAGCACCTTGAGCACCCCTTCGGCCAGCCCCGCGGCATCGGCGATCGGCACGATCTCGCCCATGCCGGTCATCGTCACCGGCACGCGCACGCCGGGCAGATTCGTCGCCACCACCGGCGTGCCGCACATGAAGGCTTCCACCTGCACCAGGCCGAACGACTCGGTGTTGTTGATGGAAGCCACGGTGACCACATCGCACAGCGCGAAGAAGTCGGCCATCTGCGCCGGGTTGAGCGTGCCCAGGAAGGTCAGATAGGGCCGATATTGCCGGATCAGCGGCTGCAGGTCGTCCCAGATCGTCTCGCCGATCACGTCTTTGCCGTAGGGCCCGGCGAAGAGCACCCGCAACCTGGGAAACTCGCGCAAAATGTGCGGGATCGCGTTGATCAGATAGCCGGCGCCCTTCTCATAGGCGAAGCGGGCCGCGAAGCCGATCACCCGCTCGTCGCCGTTCAGGCCGGCCCGCGCGCGCAGGGCCGCCATCCCCTCCGGGGTCGGATCGGGGATGACGACCGGCGGCAGGATGACCCGCACCTTGCCGCCGGGGCCGGCGAAGCGCGCCAGAAACGGCGAGTGCCGCGCGAAATCCTCGGTGTAAGCCACGATCGTGTCGGCCAGCTTGCCCGCGATCAGGTTGTCCCAAAAGGTCACCCGATCCACGATCTTGCCGTACCAGAGAGGCGGCATCTGCAGATCGCAATGATAGGTCAGGATCGGCTTGCGGCCACCGAGGCGGGCCAGGCCGGCGCTCAACGCGGCCTCCACCTGCGGCAGATGGATGCTCACCACATCGTGCGCCCGTATTTCGCGCAACGCGATCGGGATGAAATTGGCCATGAACACGCCCTTGTTGAAGCGAAACAGCACGGGCACGCGCACCACGCGCACGCCGTCCATCATCTCTTCATAGGGCAGATTCTTGGCATAGTGCGAGGTCAACACGGTGACCGAATGGCCGCGGCGGGCCAACGCCTGCGCCAGCCGTTCCACATAAATGGTGAGGCCGCTGACGTGCGGCCGGTAATAAGTCAAAATGAACAGGGTCTTCACGCAAACAATCCCCGATTGGCGCGCACCCATTCCACCAGCCGGCCGATCCCTTCGCGCACGCCCACCTGCGGGGCCCAACCGAACTCGCGCTGCGCCTTGCTGATGTCGGCGATGAACACCGGCTGATCGCCCGGCCGCCAGTCCCGATAGGCCGCTGGCCTGATCTCCTGTCCCAACAGCTCTGCCAACAACGGCCCGAACTCGGCCCAAATGGCCAGGGTGTTGGCCGGCCCGCCGCCCAGGTTGTAGATCTGCCCCTGCGTGACGTCAATCCGGGCGGTCGCCAGCTGGAACGCCCGGACGAGATCGTCCACATGCAACAGGTCGCGCACCTGCTTGCCGTCCCCGTAAATGGTGATCGGCTTGCCGGTGACGGCCGCGATCACGAACCAGGCCACCCACCCCTGGTCTTCGACCCCCATTTGCCGTTGGCCGTAGATGCAACTTTGCCGGAAAACGATCGATTTCAGGCCATAGATACGGAAATAGTCACGCACATATTGGTCGGCCGCCCCTTTGGAACACCCGTAGGGGCTGTGGAAGTCGAGCGGCCGGTCTTCGCCCACCCCCTGCGGATAGTCCGGCAACGCGTAGCGCGTGGCCAGTTCGACCGCCCGCGCGTCCTCCATGCCGCCGTAGACCTTGTTGGTGGAGGAGTAGATGAAGATCGGATCGTGACCCGCGTGTCGCGCGGCCTCCAACACGTTGAAGGTGCCCAACGCGTTGATCTCGAAGTCGGTGCGCGGATCGGTGACGGAGGTCGTCACCGCGGTCTGGGCGGCCAGGTGGTAGATCGCTTCCTGGCCCTCGGCCGCCCGCAGGAGCGCCGGATAATCCCGAATGTCGCCTTGGATGAAAGCAAACGTTTTGCTGCCGTACTTTTCCCGCAGCCACTCCAGGTTGGCCGCGCTGCCGCGGCGCGAGAGATTGTCGAACAACGTGACCTGATGGCCGGCCTCGATGCTGGCTGCGGCCAGATTGCAGCCGATGAAGCCGGCGCCGCCGGTGATGAGAATGCGCATGAATGAATCCTCTCCGTCGAGAATCGCAATCTATTTGAGCCTGGACAACAGGTTCAGGATCAACGTCAAGAGCAGGCTCACGGCGAGCATGGTGCCCAGCGGAATGTAGACCGTCAGATTGCCGCGCTGGATGAGGATATCGCCGGGCAATCGGCCGAGGCCGGGCAACTTGCCGATCAATATCAAGAGCAGTCCCAAGAGCAAAAGCCCGCCGCCGATGAAAGCCAACAAGCGGCCAAGGCCCTCCAACATCGTTCTACCTCCTCGCCCTCCCTAAAGGGCATTTCCTGTCGGCACATCCGGCTTATGAACCTGTCGGTCACGCAACACCTGCCGCAACGAGGTGCCGTGGACGGCCAATGCCACGCCCCCGGTCACGCTGAGGGTCAGATAGTTCATCCCGTGCCAGATGAACGCATACCCCAACGCCAGCTCCTTGGGCACGCCGAACGTCGCCAGCGCCACCGTCACCAGGTAGTGGAAGACGCCGATATAGCCGGGGGAAGAGGGCACTAACATCCCCAGCGCCACCACGATATTGGCGAAGATCACGGCCGTGAGCGGCACAGCGAGATGGAACGCCCTGGCGCAAAACCAGGCCGCCGCGATCACGGTGGCCCAGGCGATCAGCGTCACGCCGACGAGCACGAGGCCCGAGCGCCGGCGCAAAGCGGCAAATCCGTCCAACAGGTGCCCCAGGCTCGCATACACGCCCGGCCGATCCAGCAGTCGCACGGGGCGCAAGGCCCGCCTCGCCAGGTCCAGCAGCGCGGCGCGGCGGAAGGAGAGAAACACGATCAGACCGGAGGCGAGGAGCGCCGCCAGTCCCAGCCCCTGCGCGGCCGCGGTCATCTCGGCCGGCAACCGCACGAAGGGCAACAGGCCCACCAGGATCGCCAGCAGGGTCAACACATCGAGCAGCCGCGAGACGATCAACGTGGAGAGGCCGCGGGCCGCGCTCACCGGCTCTTCGCCCACCAGGAGCACCACGCTGATCACCTCGCCCAGCCGCGCCGGCAACACGTTGCTGGCCAGATAGCCGGCCGAAAGGGCCGTGAACACCGGCCCGAACCCCGGCTGGTATTCGGGCCGAAACAGGAGCTGCCAACGCCAGGCCTTGATCGCCAGGGTCACCACGGTCGCCAGGACGGCCGGCGCCAGCCAGCCATAACTGGCATGTTGCAACGCGCGCCAGAGGTCTTCCAGGCGCACCCCGCGCAAGGCCAGGGCCAGAAAAGCCACGCTCACGGCGATCTCGAGGCCGCGGCGAAGCGGCGCCCGCCGTGGAGATGGCGACGCTGTGGGCAGATCTTCGTTCCGCGCTGTGGTCAAGCGTCCAGCTTCCGGATGACAGGATGGTCTGGCCTTCGCGGATGAGGCGAACGGCCAGCGCCGGAGGAGCCGGCAGCGTAAATCATTATAACACCGCCGCTTGCGACTGCCAAAGCGCACGAGGGAACCCGCGCGCGGCTGCGCTCAGCGGCCCGCGGGCGTGCGCGTGCCGCCCCGATCGGGATATTGCGGCCAGTTCGGCAACACCCAACGGACGTAGGTCGGCACCGGATCGAGGAAATAAACATCTACCCACCAGTGCCACAGCTCGAAGTCGTCGTCGCTATAGCCCAGATCGAGCCATTTGCCGAACAGGCCGCTGCCCGTATCGGCCGCCAGCGCCTTGCCGTAGCCCGGCACGTAGAGCCGCGTGCCCAGGGGGATCACCGTGGGGTCTACGCCCACCAGCCCCTTGCCGGCCGGCAGGCCGCTGCGGGTGATGCCGTACCACGGCGCCGAGCGCGGGGTGCCCGAACGCGCCGGCGAATAGGAAGTGGCATAGGCGCGAATCTTGCGCCAGTAGGTGATGGGGCCGTCGGGCGTCTCCAGCGTGCGCCAGACGATCTTGGTGCCGTAGGCCACCACGCGGGTGATCGGCTCGCTCGCCACCCAGTCATCTATGAGCAGGCGAGAGATCTGTTGGCCGTCCACCAGCGTCACCTTGAAGCGCTTGCGGCGCTCGCCCACCTGCCCCTGCTGGACGAGCCGCTGGTTGTCTATCTCCATCTCGGGATCGGCCACCAACACCGAGGCGAAGGGGATCGCTTCGCGCTCGACCTCGACGGTTTCCAACACGCGCACGACCTTGATCAAGGTATTATCGCGCACGGCCGTGTCGAGCGCGGGCGTCACCCGGTCGTTCCCCGTGACCACCACGCCCAGCTCCACCAGCGCGTCGCCGACCGTCTTGCCGCGCGTGCGGGTCTGCACGGTGCGCTGATCGGCCGTGACCAGCACCGGCCGCGAGCGCTGAATGATCACGCGCAGGCCATCCTGCACGCGACTGCCCAGGGCCGGCTGCACGTCATCCCCCAGATACAGGGTCACCCCGGCCCGCACCAGAGCTTCGCCCACGGTCGCGGCAGTCGTGTGGATCGGAAACGGCACGCTCCCGTCGTCCACGATCAAGGTCACGGCCCGGCGCAGGCTCAGTCGCACCGGGCGCGGTTCACGGCCCGCCCAGGCGTGCGGCCGCGGCACCCGCCATCCGCCGCTGTCGGCGTCGACCGGGCCGGAAGAGGGCAAAGCAGTGGCCACTGCGACCTGGACACCGTCCAGCCAGATCTCATCTTGATCGGCCAGGCGCACGCCGGCGTCGGCCAACAGGTCGCCCACGGTCTGGGCGTGCGTGTAGACCGTGTAGCGGGTGCCATCGGCCTCTACGATGCCCAGGCGGGCCCGGTGCACCGAGATGACCATGTCGGACGTGAGGGCCGCGTCGAGCGCGGGCGAGATCTGATCTTCGGGCCGGACGTTCACCCCCAGGTCGGCCAGAAGCCGGCCGACGGTGCCGCGCGTGGTGCGCACGCGCTCGGCGTACCCGTCCACCGCGACCGTGACCTCGATGCCCGCGCGCCATGCGGCGGCGGCCGCCAATATCCCCACGGCCACCAAGCCGGCTACGGCGATCAGCCAGGGGAGCAGGCGCCAGAGGCGCCTGCCTGTTGCGTATTGCGCCATCACGACGGGGACGCACCTCGTGCCGATCGGCCCGGCGGCCGCATCTCTACGCCGGGGATGGCGGTGCCGCAGTGGGCGCAGGCGCCATCGCCCAGCGCGCGAAAGCGCACGTGGAAGCCGTAGCGCTCGACCAGAAGCGTGCCGCAGTTCGGGCAAAATGTGCTTTCCGATTCGTGTCCCGGCAGATTGCCAACGTAAACGTAGCGCAACCCGACATCCCGGCCGATGTGCCAGGCACGCGCCAGGGTGGCGGCCGGCGTGGGCGGGACGTCGCTCATGCGATAGTGCGGGAAGAAACGCGACACGTGCCAGGGAACGTCCGGCCCCAGCTCGTTGAAGAGGTAGCTCGCCACCCAGCGCAGCTCTTCGTCGGAATCGTTGAGGCCGGGGATGACCAGGGTGGTCACTTCCAGCCAGATGCCGAGCTGCTGGATCAGCTTGAGGTTGGCAAGCACCGGCTTCAGGTCTGCGCCGGAGATCTTATGGTAGAACTCGCCGCGGCCGGCCTTCAGGTCCACGTTGATGGCATGGATCAGCCCGGCCATGAGATGAAGGAGTTCCGGCGTCATGTAGCCGTTGCTGACGAAGACGTTCTTCAGGCCCAGGCCGACGGCCACGCGGGCGGTGTCCAGCGCATATTCGGCGAAGATGGTCGGCTCGGTGTAGGTGTAGGAGATGGAGGCGCAACCGTACTCGCGGGCCGCGCGGGCGATGGCTGCGGGCCGGGCCGTTTCGCCCGGCACCTGATGGACCGTGCGCGGCAGTTGCGAGATCTCCCAGTTCTGGCAGAAGGCGCAGCGAAAGTTGCAACCGACGGTCGCGATGGAATAAGACTGGCTGCCGGGCTGAAAGTGAAACAACGGTTTCTTTTCGATGGGATCAATGTGTTGCGAGATCGCCCGCTCGTAGACCAGCGTCACCAGGGTGCCGTTGCGGTTCTCGCGCACGCAACAGGCACCTTGCTTGCCGGCCGGGATCACGCAGCGGTGTGCGCACAAATTGCAGCGCACGCGCAGATCATCGGGCCCCAGCCGCTCCCACAGGATCGCTTCGTGCGACATGTTCGCCTCCTGAATTTCACGCTGATTTTACCACGAAGGCCGGAAAAGATGAAGAACGCGCGGGCAGGTCGTCGGTTTTGCCAAACCGTCCGAATTCGTGTAAGATCATAGCCGGGGGTGGTTGTGTCCCGGTGGGCGCCCCGGTCTTCAAAACCGGTGGTGGGCGCGACGAGCGGCCACGGTGGGTTCGACTCCCATCCACTCCCGCCAGACGCGCAGAGGCGACGGCCATAGTGGCCGTCGCCTCTTTTGTGCCGACCGCTCACCCCGTTTACCGTTTCTCCAGGCACCCCAACGCGTTGACGATGCACTGGGCGGCCGCCTCAACGCTCCACTTGCCCGTGTTGATCACCAGATGGTAGAGGAGCGAATCGGCCCAGTTGACCCCGTAGAAGCGCTCCAGATATTCGGCCGACGCCTTGTCGCGTTCCATGATGTGCTGGCGGGCGTCTTTAGCGCTGAGCTTGTTCCGCTCGGCGATGCGCTGAACGCGCAGCTCAAGCGGCGCCTCGATGCGCACATGCAACACCCCCGGCTTATCCTGCAAGATCGCCTGGCCTCCCCGGCCAACGATCACCGCGTTCCCCTGCTGATACGCCGTCTCGACGGCCCGCTGAATCAACCACACGGCCATGTACTCGTCCAGCCAGGCGATGGCCGGCTTCTTGATCATCTCCGGCCGCTCATCCCAGAACCCCAGGTCGGCGATCGTCTTGGGCCGACGATAGCCGAGCACGCGATCAATGAACCCGCGCAGCCGATATTCATCCTCGCGATAGTCCACGAAGCTCTGTTCGGTGAAGCCTTCCTGGGCCATGACCTCCGCCATCAGCCGTTTGTCGAAATAGCGATAACCGAGCATGTCGCTCACGCGCAGCGCGATGTCCAGCCCCCCGCTGCCCAGTTGCCGGGAAACAGTGACGACTGCCATAGGCACCTCCTTCGTTTGTGCGGGTTCTCGGCCAAAACAAGGCGAACCATTTTCACGGGCCAGCGTCTCTCTTGCGCACGCTGTTACTATTATATCACACTTTGCGCCGTTGCGCGCGACGAATTTACAACAAGAAGGGGGTGTGGTATGATGCAAATCGAAACCCGATCCCGCCGATCTGGAGGGCAGATGTAATGGAAGGCGCGGTTCCCCGTCTCGGTGGCCGGCGCGGCCGTCGGCCGACCCTGGGCGTCCTGGCCGGCTGGCAGTATTACTGGACGGCCATGCCTCTAAGCTATCTCGCGCCGCTGTTTCGGGCGCTCCGTGAGGCCGCGCGCTTCTTTGATTGCAATCTGCTCTTGGGCTGCGGCATGGGACCCTCGGCCACCTTCGATAGCCCGTTTCGGCCGGCCTGGCCCGAACCCGCGGCCGACAGCGACTTCGTGCCCATCGGACCGTGGAACACCGATGGCCTGATCGCCATCAATCCGTTGCACTCGACCAGGCGCGGCCATTACCTGCAAGAGATCATGGCGGCCGGCCATCCGATCGTCTTCATCGCTTCGGGCCAGCCGGGGCCCACCGTGGTGGCCGACAACATCGGCGGCACCCTCCAGGCCATAGATCATCTCGTACAGCACGGCCACCGCCATATTGCCTTCATCGCGGGCAGCGAAGATGACATGGCGGGGGACTCCGGCGCCCGGCTCAGGGCCTTTCGCGAGGTGCTGCGCCTCTACGACCTGCCCGCCGATGAACGGCTCATCGCCTTCGGCCGGCACGTCTACGATGGCGGCTACGCGGCCATGCGGCAGATCCTGGCCGGCGGCGCGCGCTTCAGCGCGGTGCTGGCCAGCAACGACGAGTCGGCCATGGGCGCCATGCAGGCGCTGCGCGAGGCCGGACGCCGCGTCCCCCAGGATGTGGCGATCATCGGCTTCGACGACCGGCCGGAAAACGTGGCGCAACAGCCCACGCTGAGCAGCGTCCACATCCCTTTGTTCGAGCTCGGCTATCGCGCCGTGGAGATGCTCCTGAGTCAGATCGCCGGTGCTTCCCCGCCGGCCGGCCCGGTGTTGGTCCCCACCCGCCTCATGGCGCGCGAATCGTGTGGGTGTGGCCGGAGCGCCATCGGCGCCGCGGCGCACGCCGAGACGCCGCGCGACCCGCAAGCCGAGGCCGGCGTGATCCAGGCGCGCCTCGTCGAGGCCATGGCCGCCGCCGTGCTCGCCGAAGCGCAAGAGCTGATCCCGGCCGTGGCCGAGGACCGCTGTCGCCGGCTGGTGGCCGCTCTAATGGCCGGCGCCCGCCAGGGAGATCCCCAGCCCTTCTGGCAGGCGCTGGAGGCCATGCTGAAGCAGGCCGCACCCGGCGGGCAACCTTCGACCGCCGACGGCGAAGATCCCCACCTCTGGCAAGCGGCGATCTCGGTGTTGCGGGCCCGGTTGGCGGATCTGTTGCCGGCGCCGTTGGCTGCGGCCGCGGCCGAGTGGCTCGATGCCGCCCGCGTCGCCATCAGCACGGCCATGTGGCGTCGGCACCGCCTGCACCTCATCAACGAGCGCCTGGCCAGGGATCGGATGAGCGTGTTGACCACCCAGCTCCTGGCCGCGCCGGACGAAGCCCAGGCATATGAGATCCTGACGCAGCATCTGCCGGAGCTCGGCGTCCGCATCGCCGGGCTGGCGTTGCTCGAGGCCGAAGCCGACGATCCGGTCGCCTGGAGCCTCCTGCGTCGCTTCGTGCCCCCGCCGCAGGTGACAGCGCCGGCACAGCCGTTCCCGATCCGTTTCCGCAGCCATCGGTTTCCCCCACCCGGCTTTCTGCCGGACGCCGGCGAGTCTCCAACGGAAGATGAGCCGTTCAGTCTGGCGCTGGTGCCGTTGCGGGGCCCGGTCAACCAGGCCGGCTATGTGATCTTCGACACGGCCATGCTCGATCTCTACGGCGCCATCGTCCAGCAACTGGCGGCCGCGCTCAACACCGCGCAGCTCTATCGGCAGGCCACCGAAGGCCGACGCCTGGCCGAGGAAGCCAACCGGCTCAAGAGCCGCTTCCTCTCCATGGTTAGCCACGAGCTGCGTACCCCGTTGAGCATGATCGTCGGGCTGAGCGAAGTCCTGCTGCGCGATCAGGATCAGACCGAGACGCCCTTGCCCGAGCCCTTCCGCGGCGACGTCGAGCGCATCCTGGCCAATGCCCAACACCTGGGCCGGCTGATCAACGACGTGCTCGACCTGGCCAGCAGCGAAGCCGGCCAGCTTCGGCTCGCGCAGGAAGCCGTGAACTTGAGCGAGGCCCTGCGCATGGTGGCCGAGACGGGCCAACGGCTGGCCGCCGAAAAGGGCCTGGCGTGGCACGAAACGTTGCCCGAACCGGGCCCCTGGGTCTGGGGCGATCGCACCCGCCTGCGCCAGGTGGCCCTCAACCTGGTCCACAACGCGGTCAAGTTCACCGCCCAGGGCGAGGTGCGGCTGGAGCTGACGGTTGGCCCGGAAGGGGCGACGGTGGCCGTGCACGACACCGGCCTGGGCATCCCGGCCGAGGAACAGGCCCTGATCTTCGATGAGTTCGGCCGTTCCGAGCGCAGCATCCGCCACGGCTATGGCGGCCTGGGCCTGGGGCTGGCGGTGTGCCGTCGGCTCGTTGCCCTACATGGCGGCACGATCGGGGTCCGCTCGACGGGGAAAGAGGGGGAGGGGTCCACCTTTTACTTCACCCTGCCCACCATTCCCCCGCCCGGCCGCGCGGCCGAGACGGCCTCCCCGCCGCCGGCCGGCAAGAGCATCCTGCTCTTGACCGCCGCGCCGCAGCCGGAAAATCCCCTGGCCGAGCAGTTGCGCCGCCGCGGGATGGCCGTTGAGACGCTGACGCCGGTCGCCGGCTGGGTCCAGAAGGCCGCGGCCCTCGGTCCCGGCGCGGTCGTAGCCGACGCCTCCCTGGCGACCGAACAGGGCTGGCAGATCATGGCCGAATGGCGCGACAGCGCGGCCACGCGGGAGATTCCCCTCTTCCTCTATGCTCAGGCGGGCGACAGCGCGGCCGCGCTGGAGCTGAACCATCGGACCAAGCCGCTCAGCTACTACGAGCTGACGCGCCTGCTCGACCGCTATCTGATCTTCCCGAACCAGGCCACGGCGACGGAACGGTCGGCGGCCGCGGGCGAGACGAGGCACGCCGGCCATACGGTCCTGGTGGTGGACGACGACCCCGACACGGTGGAGATGCATGCCCGCCTGATCCAAACGCACCTGCGCGAATGCCGCGTGCTCAAAGCGACCGGCGGCCGCGCCGCGCTGGAGATCCTGCGCCACGAACGGCCCGACCTGGTGCTGCTCGATCTGCTCATGCCCGACGTAGACGGCTTTGCCGTGCTGGAAAAGATGCGGGAAACACCATCTACCCGCAACGTGCCGGTCGTCGTCCTCACCGGCCAGGTGCTCACCGGGCCCGACATGGCACGGTTGAATCAAGGGGTGACCACGGTGTTGCGCAAAGGGCTCTTCACCCTGGACGAGACGGTGACCCACATCCAGGCCGCCCTGGAGCGGAGGCGCAAAGTGAGCAGCGAGGCGCAGCGGCTGGTGCGCAAAGCCATGGCCTATCTGCACGAACATTACGCGGAACCGATCACGCGGCAGGACATCGCGCGCCACGTGGGCATGGACGAGGACTACCTGACCGCCTGCTTCCGCAACGAGCTCGGCATTACCCCGATCGCTTACCTCAATCGCTATCGCATCGGCCAGGCGAAGCGCCTGCTGACCGAGACCACCAAGAGCATCACCGAGATCGCGTTAGAGGTAGGCTTTTCCGACAGCGGCTATTTCAGCCGGGTCTTTCGCCGCGAGACCGGCCGCTCACCCGAGGCGTATCGCCGCGCCGGCCGCGAAACGCCGCGACCGGAGGTCCCATGAAAAATCCATATAAGAGCACGCTTTTCTCCAAGCCAGCGGCCCGCTCTCTCGCTACAATAAGGGCATCTCTGAGAGCGCTCCCAGAGATCGGCTGTTGTGTTTCGCCCTGGGGAGGAAAACATGGCGTTGACGCTGGAAGAGGTTGCCAAACTGGCGGGGGTATCCCGCTCTACCGCCTCGCGCGTCATCAACGATCACCCCGGCGTACGGCCGGAAGTGCGCGAGCGCGTCTGGCAGGTGATCCGCCAATACGGCTATGAGCCCAACCTGGCTGCGCGCGCGCTGGCTTCGCACCGCGCCGAGGCCGCTCCCCTGACGGATTCAAGCGAATCATGATCATCACCCTATGAGCATAAGGAGGTGCTATCGAACGGACGCAGCAATTTGTTTCCCCCATCATCGGTAAAGCAGAGTTTCGCTATCCAACCAGGAAGGAGAGGAACCCATGTCGCGGAAGCTGTTCAGTCTCGTCAGCGCGGTCGTCGTGCTGGCCATGCTGTTGACCGCATGCGCCGCGCCTACGCCACAGGTCGTCGAAAAGGTCGTCGAAAAGCCGGTCGTCCAGACCCAGGTGGTCGAGAAGGTTGTCGAAAAGCCGGTCGAGAAGGTCGTCGAGAAGGCGGTCGTGGTGACGGCGACGCCGGCAGCGGCCAAGGCGCCGGAAGCCGCCTTGCCCCGCCAGGAAACGTTGTACTTCAACGGCTTCCAATGGGGGCCGGTCGTGTGCTGGAACCCCTACTCCTCTAGCTGCAACAACGCGATGGCCATCGCTCAGGGAGACAACGCGCGCGTCACCATGTTCGAGACGCCGTACCTCTACAACATGCTGGACGGCAAGCAATACCCCTTGCTGGCCGACGGCGATTATCAGTGGAACGCGACGCGCACCGAGCTGACCTTCAAGCTCAAGAAGGCCGCCAAGTGGAGCGACGGCACACCGTTGACCGCGGAAGACGTCGCCTACACCTGGGCCACGCATGTCAAGTACAACACGGCGACCGGTGCGGCGAACAAGGAGTACATCGCGGCGGTCGAAGCCAAGGATCCCCAGACGGTGGTGATCAAGGCCAAGGTGGATGCCAGCGGCAAGGCGGTCAACCCGCTGATCGTCGCCGCGTATGTGAGCAGCAACTACGTGATTCAGAAGGCCTGGACGCAGAAGCTGGAGCAGCGCACCGGCGGCGATGCCGCCAAGTTGATGGCGGATCCGGCCGAGGACGTGGTCTACTCCGGGCCCTATCACAAGTTCTTCACGGATGACACGAAGGTCATCCTGGTGCGCAATGACAACTACTGGGGCAAGGATCCCAGCATGTGGGGCAAGCTGCCGGCTCCGAAGTACCTGGCGCACATGATCTTCAAGGATAATGCCGCCGGTTCGGCCGCCTTGGCCCGCGGGGAAGTAGATGTCAGCCAGCAGTTCAACTCCAACGTGCACCTGCTGTGGCTCAACTACGGCCTGCCGATCTCCACATATCTGCCCGACCCGCCGTACCACATCGGCGCCAGCCTGCCCACCGCCTTCTACAACCTGAAGGCGCCGGGCCTGGATCAGGTGGCGGTGCGCAAGGCGATCGCCATCGCGGTGGACTACCCCACCATCATCGCCAACGCCATGACCAACCAGTCGGCGACCTTCGAGCAGGTGCCGCGCTCGCTCATGAACCCGACCCCCGGCGAGCAGGCCCTGTACGATCGCGAGGCCGTCAAGAACCTGCAATGGACCGGCAACGACATCGAAGGCGCCAAGAAGCTGCTCGATGAGGCCGGCATCAAGGATACCGACGGCGATGGCTGGCGCGACTACAAGGGCAAGAAGCTCAGCTATGTCGCGACCTGCCCCAACGGCTGGTCCGACTGGCAGGCGGCCATCGAAGTGGTCGCGGCGGCCGGCAAGAAGATCGGCATCGAAATCACCACCCGCTACCCCGAATGGTCCGTCTATCAGACCGTCGTCACCAAGTCGGATACGCCGCTGCCCGCCGGCTACGACATCTTCATGATGTGGAGCGCCGGCACGGGCGTCACCCAGCCGTGGGGCCGCATCCGCAACCTGCTCAGCTCCGAGTGGGTGGGCATGCCGAACAACTGGAGCGGCAACTGGGGCGGCTACTCCAACCCGCGGGTGGACGAGCTGCTCAAGCTCATCCCCAACGAGACCGACCCGGCCAAGCTGAAGGCGATGTACACGGAGCTGGTCAAGATCTACCTGACCGACGTGCCCTCCTTCACGCTGATGTACCGGCCGGAGTTGTTCCACACGGTCAACGAGTCGGTTTGGACCAACTTCCCGCACAAGGACGATGGCACCAAGCCGCCCGTGCCGCCGATGAACTGCATCAACGGCTGGAGCGTGGCCTGCCTGTATAACATCAAGCTGGTCAAATAAGCCGTGATCTGCTACGTGCCAGGCACCCTCTCAGGTGCCTGGCACGTGAAAAACCCGATCCGAGCCCGGAGGTGTTGTGTTGAAAGGTTACTGGCGATATTTCCTCAACAAGCTGGCGTGGTTTGTCGTCACCTTCATCTTTGCCTTTTTGCTCAACTTCATCCTGCCGCGGCTGATGCCGGGTGACCCGGTGGCCGCCATCGTCGCCCGGCTGGCGCAAGGCGTGTCCGATGCCACCGGCGTCCAGGCGATCTATCGGCAATACACGGAGCTGTTCGGCACCAACCGCCCCATCCCCGAACAGTTCATCATCTACGTGCGCAATGTGCTGCGCGGGGATTTCGGCTTCTCGTTCAGCCAATACCCTCGCACCGTGGCTGACGTGATCCGATCCTCCATCCTGTGGACGATCTGCCTCCAATTTCCGGCCATCATCGTCGGCTGGCTGATCGGCAACACGCTCGGCGCGCTGGCCGCCTATCGCAAGGGGGCCTTCGACAAGCTCCTCATGCCCATCAGCATCTTCGTCAGCAACTTCCCAGCCTTCGGCATGGCGATCATCCTCATGGTCATCTTCGCGGTTCAGCTAAAATGGTTCCCCACCTCCGGCGGCTATGGCTTCGATCTGATCCCCAATTTGAGCTGGGACTTCATCCGGTCCGTGATCGAGCATTACCAGTTGCCGTTTTGGTCCATTGTCATCATCGCGATCGGCGGCCAGGCGATCGGCATGCGCTCCATGTCCATTTACGAACTGAATGCTGATTATGTAAAGTTTAGTCGCTTCATGGGCATCAAAGATCGCAAGATCGTCGGCTATGTGTTTCGCAATGCCATGCTGCCGCAGATCACCGGCCTGGCATTGGCCATCGGTACGATGGTGGGCGGCGCGCTGGTGGCCGAGATCGTCTTCAGCTATCCAGGGCTGGGCTATACCCTCTTGAACGGCATCATGGGCCAGGATTATCCGCTGATCTCGGCCGTCACATTGATCATCACAATCATGGTGTTGACTGCCAACTTCATCATCGAGATTCTCTACGGCATCATTGATCCGCGCATCAAAGCCGCGCAGGCCGAACAAGGATAGATGCTGCTATGAAACACACGCTGCGCCAGGTTTTTCGCTCCGGCAAATTCGTGGTGGGCTTTGCCATTTTCGCTACCCTGCTGTTGATCGTCATCGTCTACCCGCTAATCGTTACCGATCCGCCGCTGGCGATCATTGCCGAGGGCACCTTCTTTCCGCCGGGCATCTATGTCAGTTCCTTCGACGTCGTCAACGCCAATACGACCTACGTCAATTCGACCTACATCCTGCACCTCCCTGATGCCGATACCAGGCGCATCGCCAGCCGCCTGACCCGGGAAGACCGGCTGGCCATGAAGGACTGGCTGATCGCCGTGGGGATCCCCGCCGGCGAGATAGACATCGAGGATACTACGCAGCTTCTGGCGCAATGGAGCAACCACTATGACCCCAAAGCGAAGATCGAGGGGATGACCATTGCCAAGCGTAACTACTACGCCAGGCTGGATCAGGCGCTCAAGGGACTGCTCTCAACGAAGGAGGTCATCATTGCCGCGGCGGATCCGGCCACCGGCAGCCTGACGAAGACCGGCGCCATCGGCCGCTCCGACTACGTCAACATCGGCCAGGTGGCGAATGTGCGGGTATTGCCGCTCGGCACCGACAACTTTGGCCGGGACATTCTGACGGAGCTGGTGAAGGCTACAGGCGTCTCGTTGCAGATCGGCTTCGTGGCCGGCCTCATCGCCACCCTGATCGGCCTGACCCTGGGGCTGCTGGCGGGCTATGTCGGCGGCCTGGTGGACGATATTATCATGTTCTTCACCAACCTCTTCACCGTCATCCCCACCTTTGTGCTGTTGATCCTGATCTCGTTCAGCATCGGCCAGGAAAAGCGCGGGGCCTTCACCATCGCCGTGGTGATCGGACTCACCTCTTGGGTCTGGACGACCAGAGCCGTGCGCGCGCAGGTGATGTCTCTGCGCAACCGCGATCACGTCAACCTGTCGAAGCTCTCCGGCCATTCGATCGCTTACATCATCGTCCGGGATATCCTGCCCTACATCGCTTCCTACGTAGTGATGGCGTTGATCCTGCAGATTTCCTCGGGCATCCTCGCCGAGGCCGGACTCTCGATCCTGGGCCTGGGGCCGCGCACGACCGAGGTGCCGACCCTGGGATTGATGATGAACTGGGCCATGATCTACCAGGCGCCCATCCTGGGCAAGTGGTGGGCCTATCTGCCGGTCCTGGTGACCATCGCCCTGATCACCTTCTCGATGAACCTGATGAATACCGGCCTCGACCAGGTATTCAACCCTGCACTGAGGGACTAGGAAAGCAATATGGCCAATGTCATGCTGGAGGTCCGCGACCTCACCACCAAATACGTCACCCGCTTCCGGGAAGATGTCTACGCGGTGGACCATGTGTCGCTGAGAGTCGAAGAGGGGAAGACGCTGGGCATCGCGGGAGAGTCGGGCTGCGGCAAATCCACCCTGGCCCTCAGCCTGATGGGCTATTATTTTCCGCCGCTGCACTATACCGGCGGCGAGATCGTGATCAACGGCCGCAACATCACCGGTATGAACCCGGACGACATCCGCAAATCCATCCTGGGCACCGAGATCGCCTACATTCCTCAGGCGGCGATGAACGCGCTCAATCCGACCCAGAAGGTCATCCACTTCATCGAAGATGTGATCCTGGCGCACGATCCAACCGAAAGCAAAAAAAACATCTACGAGATGGCCAGGGCCAGCTTTGAGACCCTGGGGCTCTCGGCCGATGTATTGCACAAATATCCGGTGGAGCTTTCGGGCGGCATGAAGCAGCGCACGGTGATTGCGGTGGCGGTCATCCTACGCCCCAAGGTGCTGATTGCCGATGAGCCTTCCTCGGCGCTCGATGTGACTTCGCAAAAGATGGTCATCAAGATGCTGAAGGACCTAATGGCCAACGGCTTCATCAAGTCCATGATCTTCATCACCCATGAGCTGCCGCTGCTTTACAACGTGGCCGATGACATTATGGTCATGTACGCCGGGCAGATCGTGGAGAGGGGCACTGCAAAAGAGGTAGTGTTCGACCCCCTTCATCCCTACTCCAAAGGGCTCATGGGTTCGATCCTCGTGCCCGAGCAAGGCTTTCGCAACACCCGCCTGACGGCCATCCCCGGCGCGCCGCCCAACCTCAAGAACCCGCCGGCCGGTTGCCGGTTTGCCGAGCGCTGCAAGTATGTGCAATCCGAATGCAAGACGACTTCTGTGCCCCTTTATGAAGCAGGCAACGGTCGCGCGTACCGCTGCATCCTGCCGGAAAAGACCCTGAGGGAGGCTTATCAGCATGCCCGCTGAAAACAACATCTGCCTGAGCGGACGAGGCCTGACCAAGGTGTTCGGGTTTGGCCGCCGCAAGACCGTCGCCGTAGATCATGTAGATTTCGACTTTCGGGAAGGGGAGGTCGTTTCGATCGTAGGCGAATCGGGCAGCGGCAAAACCACGTTGGCCAAGATGATTTTAGGGCTGCTTAACCCCACCGAAGGCGAGCTCTACTTCCAGGGGCAAAAGCTCGATCTCAGCACGTACGGCAAAAAGCGGGAATACTGGAAAAACATCCAGGCCATCTTTCAGGATCCGTTCTCGTCGTACAATATCTTCAACAAGATTGATACGGTGTTCCTGGACTGCATCCACATGCGCGGGGGGCGCCATCTGCCGCGCGCCAAGAAGATCGAGATGATGGCCGAGGCGTGCCGGTTTGTCAATCTGAAGTTCGAGGAGCTGACCAACAAGTACCCGTTCGAGCTTTCCGGCGGCCAGATGCAGCGCCTGATGATCGCCCGCATCTTTCTGCTGAAGCCCAAAGTCCTGGTGGCCGACGAGCCCACCTCCATGATTGATGCCTGTTCGCGCGCGACCATCCTGGACTATCTGCTGGACCTGCGCAACGAGATCGGCATGACGCTGATCTTCATCACCCACGACATCGGCCTGGCGTACTATATCTCGGATACCGTGTACATCATGGAGCACGGCAAGTTCGTGGAAAGCGGATCGGCCGATGCGGTGATCCTACAGCCGAAGCACCCCTACACCCGGCGTTTGATCAGCGACGTGCCGAAGATCTACGAGGAGTGGGACCTCTCCACCGTGTAGCGCGCGTTCGGCTCCCCGGCCGTTTGGTGGCCGCCCGACCTCCCCGGCCTTGTACAGCCCCCACCCCGGACCCCGCCCCGCAAGGGGGGGGCGGGGAACTCCTTCTATTGCGGGGTTTTGGGGCCGCTTTGCGGCCCCAAAACCCCGCTCTTGCCATGGCTTCCCCCTCTCCCGCTTGGCGGGAGAGGGGAGGGGTAGGGGAAAAGGGTTTTGCGGCGGGCGGCTGCGCCGCCCGCC
>JBBIKA010000036.1:0-24066 GCA_037445695.1 Chloroflexota bacterium | reverse complement strand
CCCCGCTTATTCGGCTTTGACATCGCGCGCTCCTTGTGGTATTCTTGGGCCCGATGCGGCGCCGAGCAGCCCGCATCCTGATCATAGATCAAAAGCCATGATGGAGAGAGTACGGGGAACCCACGCGGTGCAGAGAGCGGCGTGATGGGCTGTGAACGCCGCCCGCGTTCCCCCGGAAAGACACTCCGGAGCTGCGGGGTCGAGCTTGCTGCGCCCCTTTTGCAATAGGGCCGCGGCGAGGGTAGGCTCAGGCCGGCGCCTCCCGTTACGAGGCCTGGTCGCCGAAGACCGTTGAGGTCGCGGCCGTGAGGTCGCGACAAATCTGGGTGGCACCACGAGCGCGCTCCTCGTCCCGGACGGACGAGGAGCGCGTTATTTTTTGTAGTTCTCCAGCTTCTGGCGGGATGAGAGATGTCTTCGCAATTTCGGATGCAGTTAGCCCCCCACCCCTGACCCCGCCCCCCGCTTGCGGGGGGCGGGGAATCCTCTGAAAGGGGTATTTTGGCCGCCTTCGGCGGCCAAAATACCCCGCTATCACCCCCAGCCCCTTCCCCGCCAGGCGCGGAAGGGGGTGGGGGATGGGGCGATGCAAGTTGCGAGTCTTACCGTCTTCCCGCCAAAAGCCACAGAGCTTTTTTGTTTCATCTTTGCTGTAGAGCGAGATTCGTCTCGTCCTACACGAGTCGAAGTCCAGAATGGAGATGCAATGAAACGGATTTATTCCACCGAAGTACCCGGCCACATCGGCGAACGCGTCCGGCTGGCGGGGTGGTTGCACGCCCTGCGCCGGCTGGGCGGCATCAACTTCCTCATTTTGCGCGATGCCCAGGGCCTGACCCAGGTCGTCGTGGATACGCCCGCGGCGATGGCCGCGCTCGACGGCCTGTTGCCCGAAAGCGTACTGGCCGTTGAGGGCCAGGTCGTGGCCGAGCCGCAAGCGCCGGCCGGCGTCGAAATACGCCATCCGACCTTCGAGGTCCTCTCGGCCGTACGCGACCCGCTGCCGTTCAGCCTCAACAAACCGACCATCAAGGCCAGCTTGCCGGTCTTCCTCGATCACGCCGTCATCGGTCTGCGCCACCCCACCCGCCGCGCCCTCTTCCGTCTGGCGGCCGGGGTCATGGCCGGCTTTCGCCTCACCCTCAACCGCCTGGGCTTCACCGAGATCCAGACCCCCAAGCTGGTCGCTTCGGCCACCGAGGGAGGCGCCAACGTCTTCGCGGTCCAATACTTCGACCGCCGGGCCTATCTGGCGCAAAGCCCGCAGTTCTATAAGCAGATCATGGTCGGCGTCTTCGAGCGGGTCTACGAAGTCGGCCCGGTCTTCCGCGCGGAGCCGCACGACACGGTGCGCCACATCAACGAATATGTGAGCCTCGACGTGGAAATGGGTTTCATCCGCGACCATCAAGATGTGATGGCCGTGCTGACCGAGGTCGTAGCGGGCATCGTCGGCCACCTGCAAGAGGCCTGCGCGGCCGAGCTGGCACAGCTCGACGTGCGGCTGCCGGCCGTGCCCAGGCCGATCCCCGCCATCTATTTCCCCGAGGCCCAGGAGCTGATCTACCGGCGCTGGGGCGAGGATTGCCGCGGGGAGCCCGACCTGGCGCCGCAGCACGAACGCTGGCTCGGCAGTTGGGCCCAGGAAGAGTACGGCAGCGATTTCCTCTTCGTGACCGGCTATCCCATGGAGAAGCGGCCCTTCTACACCCATCCCAACCCGGCCGACCCGCGCTATTCCAACTCGTTCGACCTGCTCTTCCGCGGCACCGAACTGGTGACGGGCGGCCAACGCCTGCATCGCTACCAGGACTATCTGGACGCGGCGCGCCGAAAAGGGTATACTGATCTGGCGCCGTTCGAGACCTATTTCGAGGCGTTCAAATACGGCATGCCGCCCCACGGCGGGTTCGCCATCGGCCTGGAGCGCTTCATCATGCAGTTGCTCGGCCTGGAGAACATCCGGCTGGCGACCCTGTTCCCGCGGGATTTGAGCCGGTTGACGCCGTGAGGGGGTAGGGGTTGGGGATTAGGGATTGGGGTTGATGTATATTCCGGTGGTATATGAGGATGAGGATCTGGTGGTGGTGGATAAGCCGGCGGGGGTGCCGACCCACGCGGCCGATCCCGGCGATCCGTATCCGGCCGATGCGCTGCGCGTCGTGCAGGCACAGACCGGCCGGCCCTACCTGGGCATGCACCAGCGACTGGATGCCGAGACGTCGGGAGTGCTGCTGTTCGCCGGCCGCCGCGCGGCGAACGCGGGATTGGCCCGCGCGTTCGAAGGCCGGGCCGTCGAAAAAGGCTACCTGGCGCTGGTGCACGGCAAGCCCCCGCAGCCGGAAGGCGTGATTGACGTCCCGATCGTGCGCGACCGCGGGGAGCGCTATCGGCCGGCCGCGGCATCCGATCCGCACGGCCTGCCGGCCCGCACCCACTATCGCGTGCGCGAGACGCTTGCCGGCGGCGCGCTGGCCCGCCTGGAGTTGACGCCCGAGACCGGCCGGCCGCACCAAATTCGCGTCCATCTGGCCGCGCTCGGCTGTCCCGTGGTCGGCGATCCGCTCTACGATCCGTTGCAGCGGCCCGCGCCGCGGCTCTGCCTCCACGCGCCGCGGCTGGCATTGCCGCACCCGATGACCGGCCGGCCGCTCACGTTCGTCGCGCCCGCGGCCGACTGGTGGGCCCTCATGCCCGCGGTCTTGCCCGCGGTGGGCGGCCATGTGCGCGATCTGGCCGACCGCGCGCCGGCCGCGCTGCGCGGCCTGCTGCAGGTCGCCATCGGCCGCCGCGCGGCCCTGGCGGCCGATCCCCGCGTGACGATCTATCGGCTGGTACATGCGACGGCCGATGGCGTGGCCGGCCTCACGGTGGATCGTTACGGCGACGCGCTCGTAGTCAGCTTCTACGACGAGACCGAGCCGTTGCCGCCCTGTCCCCCGGCACTGGTCGAGATGTTGGGCGAGTTGACGGGGTGCCGCAGCATCTACGTCAAGCATCGCCCCAAGCAAGCCAGCCGCCTCACCGACGAACAGTTGGCCGCGCGCGCGCCCGGCCGGCCGATCTTCGGCCCCGACCTGGAGGAGCTGGTGGCGCACGAGGACGGCCTGGCCTACCTGATCCGGCCCGGCGCCGGCTTGAGCGTGGGCCTGTTTCCCGACATGCGCGAGACGCGCGGCCGCGTGCGCGCGTGGGCGGCCGGCCGCCGCGTGCTCAACTGCTTCGCCTATACCTGCGGCTTCGGCGTGGCGGCAAGCATGGCCGGGGCCAACCGGGTGTTGAACCTCGATCTGTCCCGGCCGGCCCTGGAATGGGGCAAGGCCAACTATCGCGCCAACGGCCTGCCGACCGACGATCACGACTTTGTGTTCGGCGACGTGTTCGACTGGTTGGCCCGATTGGCCCGGCGCAACGAGCAGTTCGACCTGGTGATCCTCGACCCACCGGGCTTTTCGCGCACGAAGACGACCCGCTTCGCGGCTGCGCAGGACTACGGCGAGCTGGCCGGCCTCGCCGCGCGGGTCGTCGCGGCCGATGGTCTGCTCCTGGCCTGCTGCAACGTGGCCGAGCTGCCCTGGCGCGCGTTTCGCGAGCGCGTGCTGGCGGGGATCGCGGCGGCCGGCCGCCGCGCAACGGTCGAGGCCGTCTATCACGAGCCGGCCCTCGACTTTCCGACGCCCGCCGGCCGGTCGCCCTATCTGAAGGTGGCCGTGCTCCGCCTCGGCGGCCGAGGAGGGAAGTGAATGGGAAGCCTGTTCGACCGGGAGCCCGGCTATCTGGCGCTGCATCGCAGCGGCGAGCTGGCCGAGCGCAGTCGCCGCGCGCTGGCCGGCCTGAAGGCGTGCCGGCTTTGTCCGCGCGGCTGCGGCGTAGATCGCACGGCCGGCGGCCGTGGGGTGTGCCGCATGAGCGCCAACCCGGTCGTCGCGTCCTGGAACGTGCACCGTTGGGAAGAACCACCCATCAGCGGCACCGGCGGCTCGGGCACGATCTTCTTTTCCGGCTGCATCGCCCAGTGTTGCTTCTGCCAGAACTACCCCATCAGCCAGTATCGCTACGGCAACGAGGTGAGCTGCGAGCGGCTGGGCGAGATGATGCTTGAACTGCAACGCCGCGGCTGTCACAACATCAACTTCGTGACCCCCACCCATTTCGCGGCCCAGATCCTGGCCGCCACCGATTACGCGGCGGCCCGCGGATTGCGCATCCCGCTCGTCTACAACAGCGGCGGCTACGAGACGGTCGAGACGTTGCGGCTCCTGGAAGGGGTCATAGACATCTGGTTGCCCGACGCCAAGTACGACAACGACGAGGTTGCCCGTCGGCTTTCCGGCTTCAAGGACTACGTGGCCCACAACCGGGCGGCGCTGCGCGAGATGTTCCGCCAGGTGGGCGACGAGCTGGTGCTGGACGAGGCCGGCATCGCCCGCCGGGGGATGATCATCCGCCATCTGGTGTTGCCCGACGGCCTGGCCGGCACGGCCGGCGTCTTGCGCTGGATCGCGACGGAGCTTTCCCCTCGCGTCCACATCAGCCTGATGGATCAATACTTCCCGGCCTACAAGGCGGTCAACGATCCGGTCCTGGGGCGCAAGATCACCCCCGACGAGTACGACGCGGCACTGGAGGCGTTCGAGGCGGCCGGGCTGGAGCACGGCTGGTGGCAGGATCATGGGGATTGCGACTAGCGGCGATGTTGCGTTGCGCGTACAGTTTGTGTTATACTGGCAAATGGACTTTTGCATCCTTTCCCAGGAGGTTTCACCGTGCGTCTGTCCATCCTCCAAGAGAATTTTGCCAAAGGGCTGGCCATCGTAGGACGCGCCGTGGCGTCGCGCAGCACGCTGCCCGTGCTCGGCAACATCCTCCTCAGCACCGATGACGGCCGGCTCAAGCTGGCAGCCACCAATCTGGAGGTAGGGGTTAGTTGCTGGCTCGGCGCCCAGGTCGAAGACGACGGGGCCATCACCCTGCCGGCCCGCCTGTTGACCGAATGGGTCAACTCGGTGCCGGCGGAACGCATTGATCTGGAGATGGTGGTGCGCACGATGAGCGTCAACCTGAGGTGCGCGCGCTTCGAATCCAACATCAAGGGCATTGACGCCAGCGAGTTTCCCCTCATCCCCACGGCCGACGGCGAACGATCGCTCGGCCTGCCGGCCGCGACGTTGCGGCAGATCATCGAGCAAGTGGCCTTTGCGGCCGCCGATGCCAAAGACACCAGCCGGCCGGCCCTGACCGGCGTGCTGGCGCGCTTCGAGGGGGATCGGCTGACCATGGCCGCCACCGACGGCTACCGCCTGTCGGTGCGGCGCACCCAGTTGAGCGCGCCGGCTCCGGCCGATCAGAGCGTGATCATCCCGGCCCGCGCGCTGCAAGAAGTGAGCCGCATCAGCGGCGAATGCGACCCGGAACAGCCGGTAGAGGTGGCCATCGCGGCCGGCCGCAATCAGATCCTGTTCCGCATGAAGGGCAAAGGGGAAGGGGAAAAGGGCGCGTTCCATCAGGTGGATCTGGTGTCGCAGCTCATTGACGCCAAGTTCCCCGACTTCAACGCCATCATCCCGAAAAGCTATACGACGCGCACGGTGGTGGACACCGCGGCATTCCAGCGCGCGCTCAAGATCGCGTCCCTCTTCGCCCGCGACGCGGCGGACCGCGTCTTGTTCCAGATCGTGCCCGGCAGCGATACGGTGCCCGGCCGCATCGTGTTGCGCGCCACATCGGTGGAGGCAGGCGACAATATCGGCGAGGTGGATGCGCTGGTGGAAGGCAACGGCCTGGAGATCGCGTTCAACGCGCGCTACTTGCTGGAGGTTCTCGGCGTGATGGATACGCCGCAGGTGGTGCTGGAAACCACGCGGCCCGATCGGCCGGGCGTCTTTCGGCCGGTCGGCACCGGACCGGAAGAGTTCATCCATGTGATCATGCCGATGCAACTGAATCGGTAAGCCGATGCACCGACATGCCGGCCGAGCGCAAAATCCTGCGAAGGACGAAGGAGCTCCATCTCTCTTCGTCCTTCGTTTTGCCTAGTGTGCGATGCGCCTCAACTATCTTTCCCTGACGAACTTCCGCAACTACATCCGCCTGGAGCTCAGCCTGGCCGACCGCCTGACCGTGATCCAGGGTGCGAACGGCCAGGGGAAGACCAACCTGTTGGAGGCCATCCACTTGCTGGCGACGGGCCGTTCCCCGCGGGCCACGGTCGAACGCGAGCTGATCTCCTGGCTGGCGCTGGAAAGCCCCCTGCCCTATGCCCGGCTTGCCGGCGAGATCGGCGCCGGGCCGCAGGCCGAAAAGCTGGAGCTGGTGCTGGAGCTGGCGCCGAACGGCGGCGCGAACGGACCGACCGTGCGCAAGCAGGTGCGCATCAACGGCGCGGCCAAGCGCGGCATTGATCTGGTGGGCCACCTGCGGGTGGTGCTCTTCCTGCCCGAAGATGTGAGCCTGGTGGCGGGTGCGCCGGCCGAACGCCGGCGTTATCTGGACATTGCCCTATGCCAGATCTCGACCACCTATTGCCGGGCGCTGAGCGAGTACAATCGCGGGTTGGCGCAGCGCAACGCGCTATTGCGCCGGCTGCGCGAAGAGGGGGGCGATCCGGGCCAGCTCAACTTCTGGGATGCCCATCTCGCCGAACACGGCAGTACGCTGTTGCATCGGCGCAGCGCCGCGGTGCAAGCGCTCGATCGAATCGCGGCCGAACGTCATCTGGCGCTGACGGCCGGCGCGGAACGGCTCCACCTGGGCTATCTGCCCAATCCCGATCCGGCCACCCTGGCCCATGCCTCCGAGCGGCAGGCCGATGCAGCGCGACGGCTGCGCCTGGCCGAGGGCCGGCCGGCCTATCAGGCGGCCACGCGCGAGAGCATCCGCGAGGGCTTCCTGGAGCGCCTGCGGCAAACCCGGCCGCGCGACATCGCGGCCGGCACCAGCCTGACGGGGCCACACCGCGACGATATCGCCTTCACGGTAGACGGCCGCGATCTGCGCGCCTTCGGCTCGCGCGGCCAACAACGCACGGCCGCCCTGGCCCTCAAGCTGGCCGAGCTCCAGATGATGCGCGAGGAGACCGGCGAAAGCCCGCTGCTCCTCCTGGACGACGTGATGTCGGAGCTGGACGCGGCGCGGCGACGCATGCTCCTCGCCGCCCTGGCCGAAGTGGAACAGGCGGTGGTCACCACCACCGATTGGTCCGATTTCACGGCCGATCTGCTGGCGCAGGCGCGCTGTTTGACGGTGACCCAGGGTGCGCTGCGCCCCGCGGCCGTGTGAACGAATCCGCAGGACAGACATGTGACGATAGACGCGTTGATCCGACGGTTGAACTTTGGCCGACGAACGGTCAATATCACCCAAGGCCGGCTACGCGATAACATCTGGCAATTGAGCTGGCCGCTGATGATCAGCCAGGGCCTTTCCTTCTTCCCCGGGCTTTACGATGCGTATTGGTTGGGCCGGCTGGGCCCGCAAGCCCTGGCCGCCGCGACCCTGGCCATGTCGCTGCGCATCACCATGATCAGCGTGCTGATGGCCCTCAGCGGCGCCGGCGGTGCGGTGATCGCGCGCTATGTGGGCGCGCGCGATGCGGCGCGGGCCAATCAGGCCGCGACCCAGGCCGTGCTCCTCTTCGCGGTGGCCGCGGGGAGCCTGGGCCTCGTCGGCCTGCTCTTCACCGAACCGCTCTTGATCCTGGTCGGCGCGGGCGGCGACCTGCTGGCGCCGACGACGGCCTACGCGCGCGCCATCTTCGCCGGCCTGATCGCCATGGAGATGGTGCCCAGCGTGGGCAATATGCTCAATTGCGCGGGCAACCCGCAGCTCTCGCTGCAGATGAACCTGCTGGCGCTCTGCGCGTTCCTGGTGCTGGAACCATTGTTGATCTGGCTGGGGCTGGGGGTGGGCGGCGCGGGGCTGGCGCTGGTCCTGGCCAATACCGCGGCCATGCTCTACGGCCTCTATCTACTGGCGAGCGGCCAGGCGGCCGTGCGGATCGAACGGCGCTATCTGCGGCCCGATTGGGACATGCTCCGCCGCATCTTGCGGATCGCGGTGCCGGGCATTGCCCAGCGCGGGCTGCCCAATCTGGCGAACACGATCATGATGCGTTTTCTGGCCGGCTACGGCGCGGCGCCCCTGGCGGTTTTCAGCCTCTTCGGCCGCCTGGCGATGTTGTTGCTGATTCCGGCCGGCGGCCTGGCCGGCGCGACGATTGCCATGGTCGGCCAGAACCTCGGCGCGGGCCAGCCCGGCCGCGCGGCCCGCGCCGTCGCCCTGATCGCCGGCAGCGCAACCGGCCTCTCGGTCGTCCTGCTCGGCATCTTGAGCCTCTTCGCCAGGCCGATCCTGGCGCTCTTCACGGCCGATCCGCAAACCATTGCGCTGGGGGCCGGCGCCATCGGCATCCTGAGCCTCTATCGCGCATGCATGACCCTGGGCATGGTGCTGGACGGCGGCCTGACGGGCGCGGGCGATACCGTTTCGCCGATGGTGATTAACATCATCGCCCTGTGGATCGTGCAGTTGCCGGTCGCATGGTTGCTCTCCACACACCTGGGCTGGAACGCGGACGGCATCTGGTGGGGGCTGGTGATCGGCATGGCCGTGCAGGCGCTGTTGCTGGTCGGCCGCTTCCGCCAGGGCCGGTGGCAGGCCGTGCGCATTTGACGTCGCCCGAACGACGGACAAGGTGACAGGTGGCCGATTCAACCGTTTCTGCTCTCGGTTTGTTGCGGCAGGTGCCCTATTTTGCGTCCTTGCCCGAACACGTCCTGGCCGCGCTGGCGCAGGCCGTGCGCTTCCGTCGCTATGCGCGCGGCCAGGTGATCTTTCTCGAGCGAGAACCCTGCGCCGGCTTCTTCATCGTGGCTGCGGGCGAAGTGAAGATCTTCAAGCTATCGCCCCAGGGGCGCGAGCAGATCCTGCAACATCTCGGCCCAGGCCACACCTTCAACGAGGTGGCCGTGCTGGACGGCGGCCCCAATCCGGCCAGCGCGAGCGCGCTCACCGATGCGACGTTGTGTTGCATCCGCCGGGAGGTCATCCGCCAACTGGCGCTCGCCCATCCCGAACTGGCCTGGGCGTTGATCGAAAGCCTGGCGCAACGCGCGCGGCACCTGGTCGCCATGGTCGAAGATCTCTCGTTGCGCTCGGTCAAGGCGCGGCTGGCGCGGCTCCTGTTGGCCGAGGCGGAACGGGCCAGCCAGGCCGACACGCTCGAGCGCAGCCACCTGATCAGCCAGGCCGAGATGGCCGCCCGCCTGGGCACCGTGCGCGAGATGATCGGCCGTGCGTTGCGCGACTTAGCTGAAGAGGGCCTGATCACATTCGACCGGCATCGCATCGTGATCGCCGATCGAAACCGGCTGCAAGAAGTGGCCGAACTGGGATGAAGATCGGAATCTGTTGCGACAAAAGTCCCTGACAAAAGGGCCGATCGGTGGTATGCTCTGCTACGAGAGCAGAGTTTGTCGGAGGCGCCTGTGGACCTGATGGTTTTGCCGGAGATCAATCTTCAACTGTGCACCGGCTGCGGCGATTGCATCAAAGCCTGTGAGCCGCGCGCCCTGACGCTGGTCGGCGGCAAGGCCGTCCTGGCTCACCCCGAATTATGCCAATATGAAGGCGGCTGCGAGCCGGCCTGTCCGGTCGGCGCGATCCAGTTACCGTATCTGGTCGTGTTCGCCAAGGACCGATAATCCATGTCCTCCGCTCATTCGGCCGGCGATTTTTACGATGCCCTGGCGCCCATGTTCGACGTGATGACCGACTGGGACGCCCGGCTCTCCACCGAGGGGCCGTTTCTCTCCGCGCAGTTGGAGGCGGCCCGCGCGCGGCGCGTGTTGGATTTCGCCTGCGGCAGCGGCGGCCATGCGTTGTGGCTGGCAGAGCACGGCTATACGGTCGTCGGGGTAGACATCAGCCCGGCCATGATCCGACTGGCCCAACAGAAGGCGCAGGCCCGCGGCATGAACGTCGCTTTCGCGATCATCGGCCCGGACGAAGCGCCGGCAGTGTCGGGAGAGCCGTTCGACGCCGTGCTCTGCCTGGGGAATTCGCTGCCGCACCTCTTATCTCAGGCCAGGCTGGTGGCCGCGCTGGAGCAGATGGCGCAGCTCCTGCGGCCCGACGGCGTCCTGATCCTGCAAAACCTGAACTACGATCTGCGCTGGCAGCGCCGACCGCGCTGGTTCGCGGCCCAGGGCGGCGAACTGGACGGCCGGCCCGTGCTCGTCTGGCGCTTCGCGGATTACGATGTGCCCGCGGGCCGCATTGACTTTCACGTGGCCCTTTTTCGCCAGGCCGGCCGCGATTGGGACGTCGAAGTGCATACCACGCCGCAGCGGCCGCTCTTGCAGACCGATCTGCTGGCGGCGCTCGCGGAGGCCGGCTTCGAACGGGTCCAAACCTTCGGTCGCATGGCGCTGCCGGCCGAGCCGTTCGACGCGGAGCGCTCGGCCGATCTGGTCATCGTGGCCCGGCGGCCGGCGCAGCCTTGAACTCGCCTCTCAAGAGCACATGCGGAGCTTTACGATGACCTCGTCCAACCCCCTGCCGGCCTCCTCCCCCTCTCCCGAGTTGACCTACGGCGTGGGCCGGATCGTCTACTCGGCCGAAGAGATTCAACAACGCATCCGGGAGCTGGCCGCGCAGATCAGCCGGGATTACCGCGGCGCCAATCCCTTGTTCGTGGGCGTCCTGAAGGGCGTGATCTTCTTCATCGGCGACCTGATGCGCGCGGTGACCATTCCCGCGCGGCTCGACTTCATGGCGATCTCGCGCTACGCGCTGCGCGGGCAGTCGAAGGGGCCTGTGCGTCTGATCAAGGACCTGGACGAAAGCGTGGAGGGACGACACGTCCTTTTCGTGGAAGATGTCGTGGATACCGGCCTGACCCTGAACTACCTGCTGCGCACATTGCGGGCGCGCAACCCGGCCACCCTGGAGGTATGCACGCTGTTCGACAAGCCGCAACACCGGCTGGTGAACATCCCGATCCGCTACAAGGGATTCGACCTGCCCGACCGGTTCGTCGTGGGGTACGGCCTGGACTACCATGAAGCGTATCGCCATCTGCCGTTCGTGGCCGAGCTGTTGCCGGAAGTGCTCGACCTCGCTTGAACGGTGCCTTTAAATAGAGGGACCCCAAGCAACCGCCCGGCCTTTTTCCTACTCCCTAGCCCTTACTTTGGCCTCGTCTGTACGATCCTCCCCTGCGCCAATGCCTTTTTCTCCGGCATCGCTTTCAGGTTTGACCACCGAGGTATTCCAATTCCTGGAATCGCTTAGGGCTTAGTTTGCTTGCCTGCGATTTCTCGGGGTTCCCTCGCCATTGTTCGAACTGCTTTTCTCAAACTGTACCTAGATTCTTCCGTTCACTTCATCAGCGAGCTATGCGCTCTTTGATGACCTTGCGGTTTTCTTCTAAGCCCTGGTTTCTTTGGAGCAGTTCTCCCGTTGGCAATTGTAGTATAGCAAGTCGGTGCACCGATGTCAAGCAAAATACAGAAATTTTAAGGTCGGTTTTGGCGAGTTACGCTCGCCAGAGCGTGGCCGCGATATAACAGGCGTCGCCGGGACGGTCGTTGAAATAGTAGACGGTCACGATCGTCCCATCGGGCCGCTGCACCGTGCGCGGATAGCCAAGATCGTGGCTGCCGCCGTCGCTGCGCAGGATGATCTCGTCGCCCCACGTATGGCCCTCGTCCGCGCTGAGGCGGCTGCGGATGCCGAATGGCCGGCCGCGATAGCCGTAGGTCAGGCACAGGCGGCCATCTTGCAGGCGGATCAACGCGGGCGGATTGCCCCCGACGCCTGTGTCCGGCACCGGTCGGCCGAGATAGCGCCAGGTGGCGCCGTCATCGTCCGAAGCATAAAGATCAATCCAGTAGCGCGCGGATGGCGCATGGGGCGGCCGCTCGCAGCAGCGAACCGCACACAACAGGCGCGTCGGGCCCAGGCGCAAGCTCGCGGGCATGATGGCATAGCCCGACGGCTCCGGCCCGATGGTGGAGAGCAGAACAAACGTGCGGCCGGCGTCGGTCGTGCGCGCGCAGAACACCCGGCCCTCCTCGCCGTTGGCCTTGGCCGCCGTCAAAAAAAGGGTGCAGGTATCCGGGCCGGACACCAGGTAATCGGTGCGCGCGGCCACCCCGCCGAAGCCGAACATCGGCAACGCGTAAGGGCCTTGCCACGTGCGACACCGGTCGTATGAAGTATAAAACCACGAGCGCGCGCCCGCGCTCAGGCCGGTGCGACCGCACATCAGGGCAAAATCGGGATGGGCGAAGTTCACGCCGCCGGGGCAGGGGATCGGCGTGTGCTCCAGGCCCTGCTCGATGGCGGCCTGCGCCCGCAGCTCGGGCACCACGTGCTCGTCGGCCGAGAGGCCCCGATTGCCGGGCGTGCGGCAGGGGGTCGGCGCCACCTGCCAGGTGCAGCCGCCGTCCACGCTGCGCGCCTGCATGGGCACGAACGGCCGGCTCCGATCGCGCGCATGAAAGCCGCCGGCCGCATCGTGATAGCCGGCCGTAAATCCGACGACGATCTCATCTCCCCACGACCAGATGCCGTAGTTCGCCGGCCAGCCGGCATATCGGCCGGCCTCTCGATAAACCACCACCGTCTGGCAAGCGATCATCGTTCGTTCATCCGTTGATCCGGCGCCCTACAGCACGTCCACCGGGTCCACATCGAGCCGCCAACCCAGCGGCACGACGATGCGCCGGAGGAGCGCGGCCGGATCGGGGCTGCGCACGATGATCTGCCAGCGGTATTCCCCGCGCTCCTTGGCGAAGAAGCACGGCGCCGGGCCGATCAGGTCGGTGTCGGGCAAGGCCGGTTCGGAGCCACCGCCGGCGATCTGGGCCCGCAGCAGATCGGCCAGCCGCATCGCTTCGGCCTGGGCCTGCTCGCGGCGGCCGTGATGGTACACCAGCCGCGCCAGTCGTCGCACGGGCGGATAGCCCTGCTCGCGGCGGAAGTTCATCTCCTGGCGATAGAACCCCTCGTAATCGTGCCGGCCGGCGGCCACCACCGCATAATGATCCGGATGATAGGTCTGGACGATCACCTCGCCGCCGAGCGCACTGCGGCCGGCGCGGCCGGCCACCTGGGTGAGCAACTGGAAGGTGCGCTCGCCGGCGCGGAAATCGGGCAGGAACAGGCCCACATCGGCCGCAATCACGCCCACCAGCGTCACCAGCGGCAGGTCCAGCCCCTTGGCGATCATCTGCGTGCCGATCAGCACGTCGGCCTCGTGCGCGGCGAAGCGGGCCAGGATCGCGTCGTGGCTCCCCTTAGCGGCCGTCACGTCCCGATCCCAGCGCAGCGTGCGCGCCTCGGGAAACTCCAGCTTGACCGCCTGCTCCACGTTTTCGGTGCCGGCGCCGAAGAAGCGGATACGCTTGCTGCTGCATTCCGGGCAGAGCGTGGGCACGGGGTAGCGTCGGTTGCAGTGATGACACAGAAGCGCTTCGCTCGCGCCGTGGTAGGTGAGCGGCGTGGCGCAACGCGGGCACGTCTCCACATGGCCGCAATCGCGACACAGCACGAAGGTGGCGGCCCCCCGGCGATTGAGGTAGAGGATCGCCTGTTGTCCGGCCGCCAGCACATGGCGCAGGCCGCTCGCCAGCGCCCGGCTGAAGATGCTCCGATTGCCCGCGCGCAGCTCCTGCCGCATATCCACCACCCGCACGGCCGGCAAGTCGCTCGCGGCTTCGGCGATCAGGGTCGGCGCGGCACCCGGCGCGAGGGACACCGAACGGATGCGCTTCGGCAGCGTCAGCAGCTCGATCTCCCCGCGCCGCGCGGCGTAATAGGTTTCCAGCGCCGGCGTCGCGCTGCCCAACAACACCACCGCCCGACTCAACCGCCCCAGCTCCAGGGCCACCGTGCGGGCGTGATAGCGCGGGGTGCGTTCCTGCTTGTAGGAGGGTTCATGCTCCTCGTCCACCACGATCAGGCCCAGGTCGGAAAAGGGCAGGAAGAGCGCCGAGCGCGAGCCGACCACCACCTGGGCGGCCGGGTGGTTGGTGCGCACCCGCCGCCACACGTCGAACCGCTCCCCTTCCCCCAGCTCGCTATGCCAGACCGTCACCCGGCCCGGGAAGCGGGCCGCGAAACGCCGGATCGTCTGCGGCGTCAACGCGATCTCGGGCACCAGCACCACCGCCTGCCGGCCCCGCTTCAGCGTCTCGCCGATCGCCCGCAGGTAAATCTCTGTCTTGCCCGATCCCGTCACGCCATAAAGCAACATGGCGAACGGCGAACTCCCCTCTGCGTTGGCCGGTCGCTCGGCCGCGGCGCCGGCCGGCCGATCCGCTCCCTGGCCGTCGGGCCGCTTGCTTGCTTCCGCTTCCCCGATGCGCTGCGCCACGGCCTGCCACGCCCGCTCCTGATCCTCCGTCAGCACGGGCGGCCGGTCGGGGGTGAACTCGCGGCCGGCCAGCGGATCGCGCCAGACCATCTCTTCGGCGATGGCGATCAGGCCCGCGGCCTCCAGGGCGCGCAGGGTGTCCAGGGTCGCACCGGTCTCGGCGTACACCCAGCCGATCCAGGCCGGGCCGTCGTGTTGCTGCAGCGCCTCCAACACCGCCCGGTGCTTTTGCGTCCCGCGCAGCTCGGCGATGGCGTCCAGAAGGGCATCCTCGGCCAGCGCCAGCTCGACCTGCGCCGGCGTCCGCGCGTCGGGCCGCGCCATTGTCACCCAGCCGCGCTTCGCCAGCGCCTCAACCCGCCCGCGTTCGCAGCCGACCGCCGCGCACAGCTCATCGAGGCCGACGGGCCGTCGGGTTGCTGCGCCAAGGTACATCAGCACCTCGGCCTGCTTCGTGGCCCGGCCCAGGGTCGGCAATACGCGCGCGATCGTCTCCGCGTCGGCCACCAGATGCACCCGGCGATCGGTCTTGGGTCGCGGGGGCGGCTTGGGGAACGCGACCTCGCGCGTCACCAGGCCGCGGGCGATGAGCGGCTCGAGATCGGCCTTCTGGATGACCCCGCGCAGCCCGGCGCTCACCTCGGCCCATTCCCCTTCGGCCGCGGCGATGCGCTCGAGCAGCGCGGTCTGGGTGGGCGTCAGGTCGGCGGGTGCCGGCTCGGCCGTGCGGACGAAGACGGTGCGGCCGCGCTGGCTGAGGCCGACGGGCATCATCAGCCGCAGGCATTCGATGAGGGGGGCCAGATAGGTGTGGCTGAGCCAATGGGCCAGCGCAAGCTGGACGGGGGTCAACAGCGGCTGCGACCACACCGGCGAGATGATCTCGCGGGTGTCGAAATCGGGAGGCACATCGCTGAGCCGCAGGACAACGGCCTGCAAACGCCGACTGCGAAAAGGCACCCAGACCAGGTGGCCCGGCCGCAGCCGACCGGCCAGGTGCTCGGGCACGGCGTAGGTGAAGGTTTGGCCGAGCGGATCGTACTCGCCCTCCGCGGCCTCGGCCGCCGTGATCCGGCGGCCGAGGGGCGTATTGACGCAGACATCGGCATACCACATGGCAGAAAGCGGCCGGCCATCAGCCATACACGGCCGCGGCCAGATAGCCCACCGTATAGATGCCCGGCTGCTTGCGGCCGGTGACATCGCCCGACGAGGCGTAGGCCAGGACGCGCGCGCCGCGCGCGCCGCGCTGCTGCGCGGCCTTGAGCACGGCCACCAGTCCGGTCGCGCCGCACGCCTGCACCTGTTCGGTGCGCAGCGCTTCGGCCAGCTCATCCACCGCGAAGGCGTCGAGCAGTTCCACCAGCCGACGGTCGGTGCGCACGACGGCGTCGTAATCATCCAGATGGCTCAGGTCGGTGCTGGCCACCAGGAGGGTCGCCGCGTCGCTCAAGCGGCCGAGGGCCGTAGCCAGAAGCGTCAGCCGCGCGAGCGTGCGCGGCTCGCCGATGTGCTCGCCGAGCATGATCGGCACCAGGCTGAACTCGCCGAGCGCCACCTGGAGGAAGGGCAGTTCGATCTCCAGCGAGTGCTCTTCGTCGCGGCGCACCGGCGTCAGCTCCACCAGCTTGCCCAGCTCGGCGATAAACGGCCGATCCACCGGCACATCGCCGAGGGGCGTGCGATAAGCGGCCTCCTGGGGCACCATGAACGGCCCCAATCGGCTGCCCCAGATCGGCCGATGGAGTGGGCCGAGCAGGATCACGCGGCGAAACGCGGCCCCGCGCACCTGCGCAAACGCGTGCGCGGCCGTGGGGCCCGAATAAGCATATCCCGCGTGCGGGCTGATCAGCGCGAGCACCGGTCCCGGCAAAGCGACCGGCTTCACAGCAGCCAGGTACTCCTCGACCGTGCGCCGCAGGAGCCCCGCGCTGCCGGGATACCACGTGCCCGCGATGGCCGATGGTCGAACATCCAAACCGGCTACGTGAGACATAGGCGCCTCCGCTTGGGTCACAATCTGAGGAGGGGCGCCAGCGCCGTCCAGCGTTGATCGCCCAGCGCCATGCCGGCCCACCACAAGACGAACGCCAGCATGACGGCCACGACCCGAACCAGGCCCGAAGAGCGATCCACCAGCTCGGCCAACGGCACAAGGCCGTTCCAGCGCCAGGTCACCCGATAGTGCGGCGCCAGCGCCAGAGCCAACAAAAACCCGGAAACCAGGCCGCCCAGATGCGCCAGATTATTGATGCCCGGCACCGTAAACCCGAAGACCAGGTTGATCATCACCAGCGTGCCGAGGTTGAGCAGGCGTTGCCGGCCGAACGCGCCGAACACCTCCCGATTGCGCAGCCAATAGGCCAGCTCCGCGCCGATGATGCCGAACACGGCGCCCGACGCGCCCGCCGACACGGTGATCGCGGTGGTGGGGCCGCCGAGCAGATAGAACGCCATGCCGCCGAACAGCCCGGAGCAGAAGTAGATGATCGTGAAGCGCATGGAGCCGAAAAACATCTCGACATCACGGCCCAGGCTATAGAGCGCCCAACTGTTGAACATCAGGTGCATCACGCCGATGTGCAGGAACATGGCCGTCAGGAGCCGCCACACTTCGCCCTGCCATATCAGCAGGTTCACCTGCGCGCCCAGCGCCACCAACACCGCGGTGCGGGTAGACCCGCCGAGCATCGTCTCCAGCAGAAAGGCGAGCAGGATCAGGCCCAGGAGGAGATAGACGACCCTGGGCCGGGCCAAAGGCAACGCCACCGCGGCCTGCGGAGGGGGCACGGGCAACCCCAGCTCATCTTCGATCATATGGTCACCGGCTTCCAATCCACGCGACACTTCTCGGCCTGCATGATGGCGAGGATGGCGTCCACTGTGGCGTCAAGCGCGCATTCGCGATTGACGACGCGATACTTGAACTCATGCACCCGGCGCAATTCAGCGCAGGCCGTCTGAATGCGCTCCTGGAGCTGTTCCTCGCTCTCCGTGCGGCGTCGGCGCAGGCGCCGGATCAGCGCCTCCTCCGATTCGGCGGTCAGGAAGATCGTGACCGCTTCGGGCACCAGGGTGCGCACCGTGGCTGCGCCCTGGACGTCAATCCGCATGATCACGTCCTGGCCGCTGGCCAGCGCCGCGCGCACGGCCGCCTTCGGAATGCCCTTGTACTGTCCATATACCACCGCGTATTCCAACAGCTCCCCCTCGGCGATCATGCGCTCGAACGTCTCGGCCGAGACGAAGTGATAATCTACGCCATCCACCTCGTCCGGCCGCCGGACACGCGTCGTAGCCGTCACCACGAAATGGAAGGGGTAGCGGCGCTCCTTCATGCGGCGGATGGTCACGTCTTTGCCCACGCCCGATGGCCCCGAAATGACCACCAGGAGCGGCCGCGGCTCGCCGAGCGCCTCATACCAGGCCGCCGAACCGCTCTCCTGTTCTGCATCCGCAGGCGGCGTGCGATCTGTCATAGATGGCTCCTTGGGCTGGCCCTGCTTGATGCAAACCGACGTCTCGAGTATAATTCCCGTCAAAATAGATTCCCCGATCTGATGAGGTGATGGCCGTGCCGATCTACGAGTATACCTGCCTGGATTGCAAACGTCGGGTCAGCTTGCTCTGGCGGAGCTTTGCCGATGCGGCAGCGCGGCCGGCCGTGTGCCCGCGCTGCGGCGGCACCAACCTGACCCGCCTGATCTCGCGCGTGGCGGTCGTGCGCTCCGAAGAGAGTCGGCTCGACAGCCTGGCCGATCCCAGCAACCTGGCCGGGCTGGACGAAAACGATCCGAAGTCGCTGGCGCGCTTTATGCGCAAGATGGCCAACGAGACGGGCGAAGATCTCGGGCCGGAATTCACCGAGGTCGTCGAGCGCCTCGAAGCCGGCGAAAACCCCGAAGAGATCGAACGCTCGATGCCCGAACTGGCCGGCGAAGGCGGCGACATGGCCGGCGACGATTTCGGGGTCATGTGAGGCGATCGCCCGCCGCGCAAATCGGCGGGCGATCGCGACGCCCTCGCGCGGGTGGCCAGGGCGCCCAACCCGGCTTCACACCTGCACGAACTGCTCCACGTTCATCACAAAGGCCACCGCGCCGCCCACGCTCACCTCGATCGGCTCAGACATCTCCAGGCCCGGGCCTTCCAGGGTGGGCAACGGCGAAACCCACTGCGTGCGCCGGCGACATGTCTGGCGCAAGATGTCCACGGCCTGCGCCACCTTTTGATCGTCCACGCCCAGGAAGAGCGTGGTATTCCCTTCCCGCAGGAATCCGCCCGTTGTGCCGATCACCGTCGCGCGGAAGCCGGCTTTGGTGAGCCGGTTGAGCACTTCGCGAGAGTCGTCGCTGCTGACGATGGCCATGATGAGCTTCATGTGACAACGCTCCTTTCCAGAAGTTGGGCAACTCGTTGACGGATGGCTGCTTGAATCTCTTCCGCGGGCCGTGTGGCATCCAACACCAGCCAGCGCTGCGGTTCGGCGGCCGCCAGCGCCAGAAAGCCGTGACGCACCCGCTCGTGAAACGCCCGTTGCTCCTGCTCCATCCGATTCCATTCGGCCTGATCGCCCCCGCGCTTACGCCACAGACCTATCTCGACGGGCAGATCGAGGCAGATCGTGAGATCGGGCGCCAGATTGCCGGTGGCAAAAGCTGTGATCTGCCGCAACGTCGGCAGGTCTAACCGGCGGCCATAGCCCTGATACGCCAGCGTGGAATCCGCGAAGCGATCGCACAACACAATGCCCCCGCGCGCCAGGTGCGGCCGGATCACCTGGCCGACGATCTGGGCCCGCGCGGCCGAGAAGAGCAGGATCTCCGTCTCGGGTCGCATCTCCGCGTAGGTCGGGTCGAGCAGGAGCGCTCGGATCTGATCGCCGATGCGCGTGCCGCCCGGCTCGCGTGTCGTCAGCACGTCGTAGCCCAACCCGACGAGCCAATCGGCCAGAAGCCGGACCTGCGTGGTCTTGCCGCTTCCCTCGCCCCCTTCGAAGGTGATGAAGCGTCCCATGCTCAGCTCGGGAAGATGCGCACGCGGCGCCGCGGCTCGTTGCCGTAGCTGTGCGATACCAGGTTGGCCGCGCGGGCCATCTCGTGTTGCATGCGGCGCACTTCGGCCGAAGCCGGCCGCAGCTCCTCGGAGGGCGAGCCGGCCAGGACGCGACGGATGGCCTCTTGCGCCTCGGCCAACGCGCGCTCGACGGGGTCTTCGACCTCCACCGGAATGCCGAAGATGTCGCCCAGACACGACTCGATCTGGTTGACCGTGTTGGCGCGCAACACGTATACGGGCGTGCGGTGCCGTTCGGCGTCGGCGATCGGCTGCGGATGCTTGCGGTAGTAGTTCTTCAACGTCACAACCGCATCGGCGGCATCCAAGTTGTCCACGATCACCACGGAGACGCTCAGGTTTTGGGCGGCCTGGGTGATGCGGCCGCGGCTGACGCCGTACGGATAGACCCGCAGGGGTTGGCTCGTGCGCGGCGACGCAGCGCTGGTTTCCTGCGCGACGGGGGTGGGGGTCACTTCGGTGCGCTCCTCGGCATGGCGGCCGTTGCCCTGCTTCTCGAACGGCAGACGGCCCATCGGGGTGAACGTCACGCCCCGCGCCTCGACCGCCGGCTGCGGCGGCGGAGCCTGGATGCGCACCTGGCCGTTCTCGTCCCGATAGCGGATTTCCGGCTGCAGCGGCCGGCCGCGCAACATGGCATCCACGGCCGCGGCCACGTTGTGATGCACGGCCATGCGCTGGCGGTCCTGGATCTCGATCAGCACGTCGAACGTGGGGGGCGCCCGACGTTCGAGCACCGCCTTTTGGGTGCCGCGGCGCCGCGCCTCCTCATCGCTCAGCGTCACGCTCTCGATGCCGCCGACCAGGTCGGACAGGGTCGGGTTCATCAGCAGGTTTTCGAGGGTGATGCCGTGCGCGGTGCCGACCAGTTGCACCCCGCGTTCGGCGATGGTGCGGGCGGCGGCGGCTTCCTGCTCCCGGCCGATCTCGTCAATGACGATCACTTCGGGCATGTGGTTTTCCACCGCTTCGATCATCACCTCGTGTTGCAGCTCGGGCGCGGCGACCTGCATGCGCCGGGCACGGCCGATGGCGGGGTGCGGAATGTCGCCGTCCCCGCCGATCTCGTTCGACGTGTCCACCACGATCACCCGCTTCTTCTCGCCCAGGATGCGCGCGGCCTCGCGCAACAAGGTGGTTTTGCCCACGCCCGGCTTGCCCAGCAGCAAGATGCTCTGTCCCGAGTTGATGATATCTTCGATGATGTCAATCACGCCGTACACCGCGCGGCCCACCCGACAGGTCAGGCCGATGATTCGGCCCTGTCGGTTGCGGATGCACGAGATGCGGTGCAGGGTGCGCTCGATGCCGGCGCGATTGTCGCCCGTGAACTGGCCGATGCGCGCGATGACATAGTCCAGGTCGGCGGCGGTGATTTCGTTTGGGCTCAGGATCACCTCGTGGTCTATGAAGCGCGCTTCGGGCACGCGGCCCATGTCCAGGATGATTTCCAGCAGGTTTTCGCCCTGATTGGCCGCGCGCAACGCCTTCTCGACGTGCGGCGGCAACACCTGCAAGAGGGCTTCCAGGTCATCTGTGACTTTCTGTTGATGCATATCTCGTCTTAACTAACCTTCTCCGATACTACGGACGACTACCTTGTGTGTAGGTTCCAGGGCCGGGAGCGCCGGCGCCGCAACGGCCTCACGAATGGAAACCAGAGTATGTTTGACGAAACGGCTGCGCTCGGCGAACGGCGCGAAGCCGAAGCCGGCCAGGATCGCGGCCAGGTCGCGCTCGTAATCGCGCACGGTCGTGTACACCGGCACGCTGCGGGCCTTGCCGGCGGCCTGCGCGGCGGCAATCATGCGCAGGCCCTGTTCGATCAGGTGGCGCGTCTCGCGGCCGGCAAGCCCGTTGGCGCCCCACAGCCGCAGCCAGTGGCCGGCCCGGCCCAGATGAACCTGCACGGCCCCGCGCACCTCGCCGGCCGGCTCCCAGACGGCTCCTTGCCAGCTCTCCGGCTCCCACCACGAGAGGGACGGCGTGCCCACATGGCCCGTGATGGCCCCCTCGGCCTGCTGCACCAGCCTGGGCGTGGTGGACGTGTAAAGCCTTTGCAAGGCCCAACCATCTTGCGGTCCCTGCCGACGAAAGCCGGGAACCGGCGCTGCGGCCAGGGCGGGCACCACCGCCAGCCGATAGACCGTTTCGCGCGTGTAAAGGCTGAAGCCGGCATCCTTCAGGCACGCCTCTTCGGGGCCGCCGTCGGGAATGCTGGCGAAAAGCCGTTGCAAGCCGTGCCCGGCGGCCGAAGCCACGCAATGATCCAGCAGCGCGTGCCAGAGGGTTTCGACCGCGACCTCGCGCGTCTCGCCGGCCGGCAGGGCCGGCGCCAGATACAGGATGTCGGCCTCGGGCCGCGCCGGACGTTTCATCAACTGGATGAAACCGGCCGACTCAGCGCTGCCGAAGGGCGCGGCCAGGACATAGGTGGCGACGCCGAATCCGGCCCACGGCCAGGGGGCCGTCAACGCGATCCATAATGGCGCGCGCGGATGGGTCAACGCGTGCTCGATCGCCAGGACCGCGCTGCGTCGTTGCAGCCGCCGCACGAGCAGAACGTCGGTCAGACCGAACGGCCGAATCACCGCCATCTCCTGCCTTAGCGTGATCGTCTGCGGCCCACGCATGGCACGCCTGCGGCCGGATGCACATCCGTGGACCCAAGACGCTCAAAGACATTGTACATGCAAACCGACGGGATGGCAAGTGATTTGCGCTGCTTTTCCGCGGGCCGACAAAAAGCCCCCAGCGTCGGGCTGGGGGCTGCGATTCAGTTGGGCAATAGCGAGCCGGCCGGGCCGAACTGGCTACGGTCGGGCCACCCCTTCGTGCGCGCCATCCAGGTCAACAAGGCGTTCTCGCGGTTCAACAGGCCGACTTCGGCCGCCAGGATGCGGTCTACCGAAGCCGCATTCAGCAACTCCTGCTTTTCTTTGTTGTCAATCTGCATGGCAACCGCAGCCAGGTAACCGACCTGTTGCGGCAGATCGGGCACGCTCTCCACCTGGATCCGCAGGCCGGCCGCCTCGGCGATCAACTCGATGTAACGGATCACCCGGTCTCGCACCCGTTGCGTCAGGCGCGCCACCAGCGGGTTGTCGGCCGAGCCCACCAGGGGGAAAGGCTCCACCTCCCCGCGCAGGTAGGGCTGATCATGGAGCAGCCGCCGGATGCGAAAGCGCTCGACCCCCACCGTGACGATGTTCAGCGTGCCGTCGGCCAGGTGGCTGCTCTCCACGATGCGGGCGGTCGTACCGACTGCGTAGGGCGTGGCCGTCTCGCCGACCTCCTGGCCCTCCCGGATCAGCACGACGCCGAACGACTTGTCTTCGGCCAGGCATTGGCGGATCATCAGCCGATAGCGGTCTTCGAAGACGTGCAACGGCAATACCTGGCCCGGAAACAGGACCGTGTTCAAAAGAAAAAGAGGCAGCTCGACCATGCCGACCAGGTTGTCCATGAGATTGTCCTTGCCTGGGCTATGAGCGTTCATCCAGATTTTACACCAAACGGCCGGATTTTACCAGAGGATGATCGGCCGAGTTAGGTTTTTGTGGGCGGCTGCGCCGCCCGCCGCAAAACCCCTTTTTCCCCAGTCAAATGCAGAGTTGCCGCAAACAGAAAACGGGAGCAGCACTCGTCGACGCTGGGCGCGCAGCAACATAAATAAAGCGGGGGCAGAGCGTGTACGCTCTCCCCCCGCTTTGCCAGATTGGGCGTAGCCCTTCCAACCGACGCGGAACGCCCCCTATTGCCGGCCTATTCGACCACCCCGGCGGCGGCCCGCAGCCGCCGGACGTCGCGCAACTCGATCTTGCGATAGCCCAGATCAACCAGCCCCTCATCCTTGAAACTGCGCAGGATGGCACTGATCGTCTCGCGGTAGGTGCCCAACATGTCGGCCAGCGACTGATGGCTGGTGCCGCGGATCAAGCGGCCGCCGTTCGCCAGCTCGAGGAGCAGGCCGGCCAGCCGCTCGGGCAGGCGCTTGTAGGCCACCTCTTCCATGCGATTTTCGACCTGCACCAGTCGATGGCCCACCGTCTGGAGGAGCCCCCAGTTCAACACCGGATGGCGGAAGGCCAAGGCTTCGGCCTGCGGCGCGGGCACCATCCACACAATGCAATCGGTCAAGGCCACCGCCTTGACACCCCAATCCAGCGCGCCAAGCAGCGCGCCTTCGCCGAACACCGCGCCCGGCCCCAAGGTAGCAATGGCCAGCCGGCGGCCGTTCGGCCCCTCCCGGATCAATTGCACGCGCCCCTTCATCAAGGTAAAAAGATTGCGGCCAAGAGCGTCGGGCTCGGCCACCGTCTGGCCCGCGCGAAACGAATGGGCGACCAACGCCTGCTTGAATTCGGGGTCGTCTTCCCGCAACTCGATCAACACTTCCGGCATGGATTTCTGCTTGGCACGGTATTGCATGGCTGTTCCTCCACCTCTTGCCCGACGCGGCCGGGTTGCATTTTGTAGATTCTGATTAGCATTATAAGCGAAATCCCGTGTTTAGTCAAGAGTTTGTCTAAGGAATTAATGAAACTCTAACCTCTTCGGCCGCCTTACCTCTCTCACCCCCCGGCCCCCGCTCTCCCCTGAAAGGGGAG